>JAGGWK010000082.1 GCA_021157525.1 Candidatus Cloacimonadota bacterium
GAAGTTATTTTGGCTGCCGGCCACACCCCCATAGACCTCAACAATATCTTTGTTACCGGCGATGCCCGGAAGTATGTGGAAGCGGCCGAATTTGACGGCTACCCCCGCAACATCTGCAGCTGGATAAAGGGTCTTTACAGCGTTGCCTTGCAAAACCATATTGATACGGTGGTTGGGGTGGTAGAAGGAGATTGCTCAAACACCCAGTCATTGATGGCCACACTGCAAGACAAGGGGGTGCGGGTGCTGCCTTTTAGTTTTCCCCACAGCCGCGACAGGCAAAGACTGGTCGAGGAGATTACTCGATTCGAAGCACTTTTTGATGTGGATCACGCAGCCGTGATGGCCATGAAACGCCGTCTGGATGGCATCCGTGCCAAGTTGGTGATGTTGGATGAACTCACCTGGCGTGAGCATAAAGTTACCGGGCTGGAGAATCATTTGTGGCTGGTCAATTCCTCTGATTTTCAGGGAGATCCCGACACTTTTGAAAGCCGATTGGACACTTTTTTGATGGAAGCCAGACAGCGGGAGCCCATCCAAGCCCAATTCCATTTTGCCTATTTGGGAGTACCACCCATCCTCACCGATCTATACGATTTTTTGATGGAATCCGGTGTGCATGTGGTGTTCAATGAAATCCAGCGGCAGTTTGCCATGCCCTATCTGGAAGAGGACATTGTGGAGCAATACCTGCGCTATACCTACCCTTACAGCATTTTTCACCGACTGGACGACATCAAGTCAGAGCTGGACAAGCGTGGCGTGGATGGAGTGATCAATTACGCCCAGTCATTCTGTCACCGCCAAATCGACGGCATCCTGATAAAAAAAGCCATAGACCTGCCCATACTCATGGTAGAAGGTGACGCCCCGGGGCCTCTGGATGCCCGCACAAAACTGCGAATCGAGAGTTTTTTGGATATGTTGCGATATTAGCAAAAGAGAATCTCATGCGAAATTGCATCCTGGTTTTTACCTGTTCAATTTTTTTGGCGAAGATAATCCACAAATACAGAGGATGGAATATTTTGTTATTTTCTCCTACGTCTTCTCCCTTTTCCCTTCCCTGTGCTTCTCCCCGTAAAATAATAAACCTTGCTAAGATAACCCCTTACGAAATTTCTGGTTATGCAATTTCATAATGAATGGATTAATCCAATGAAATTCGAAAGAAGATAAGAAGGAATGAATGAACACAGTTGCAAATTTTGAAGCTCTGGGGCTGAGCACGGAAACTCTCCAGGCCCTCACCAAGAAAGGTTTTGAAGAACCCACGCCTATCCAGGCTCTAACGATTCCCCTATTACTGCAAGATACCAATGACATCATCGGTCAGGCACAAACAGGTACCGGGAAAACCGCGGCTTTTGGCCTGCCAATTATAGAACGGATCACACCTCAGGGAGGGATGGTGCAAGCCATTATCCTCACCCCTACTCGTGAGCTTGCCATCCAGGTTGCCGAAGAGATGAGCTCCTTTCGGGGAAATCGGCACATCTCCATCTTGCCCGTGTACGGTGGCCAGGCCATCGAAGGTCAATTACGCCGTCTCAGGCGCGGAGTGGACATAGTAGTAGGTACACCGGGACGCATTATAGACCACTTAAACCGTGGCTCTCTGGATTTGAACAGTATCACTCACATGGTGCTGGATGAAGCTGACGAAATGCTGAATATGGGATTTATTGAAGATATCGAAACCATTCTCAGCAAAACGCCATACAAAAAGCGGATGTTGCTTTTCTCGGCCACAATGCCGGCACCGATTTTGAAACTCGCATCTAATTACATGCGGAATCATCAGATAATAAAAGCTCCGTCGGCTCACCTAACAGTATCTGCCACCGATCAGATCTATTTTGAAGTTCGGGCATCCGATAAGTATGAGGCCCTCTGCCGCATTATAGACCTGGAACCGGAATTTTACGCTCTGGTATTTTGCCGCACCCGCCTGCAGGTGGATGATCTTTCCCAGGCATTGCAAGATCGCGGCTATGACGCAGCCGGACTCCACGGAGAAATATCCCAGGCCCAGCGGGAACGTACCTTGGATAAATTCCGCAACAAGAAAATCTCCATCCTGGTAGCTACCGACGTGGCAGCACGGGGCATCGACATCGTTGACCTTACCCACGTGCTGAACTACTCCCTGCCACAAGATCCCGAATCTTACATCCATCGCATCGGTCGTACTGGCCGTGCCGGAAAAGAAGGAACCGCCATCACCTTTATCACTCCAGCGGAATATCGCAAATTGCTCTATATTCAGCGCATCACAAAAACGGAGATTCGCAAAGAGCAACTTCCCCGGATAAAAGACATTATAAAATCCAAACAGGAAGAGCTGATCAACGAGGTGAGCAAAATCATCGATGAGAATACCTACACAGAAAACATAGACATCGCAAACCGGCTTCTTGCGGATTACCCGGCCGATCAAGTGGTCGCCGCTCTGATTGCCAATGCCTACGAAGATGCTTTCTCGCCAGAGAAATATCATAAAATCGGTGAGACCGGCAGAATGTCCAATCGTTCCGACCGCCGAGATCGCCCTGATCGCCACACGCCAGATGTCTCCGGCATCACCCGCCTCTTTATTGCTCTTGGCAAAAAAGACAAGATGACACCGCGCAAACTGGTTGATCTCATCCGGGATACTGCCATGGTGGAGAGCCGCCTCATTCGGGATGTGCAAATCTACGATAATTTCTCCTTTGCCAATGTTCCCTTTGCCGAAGCCGAACAAATTATAAAGGTCTTCAGCAAGCGGGGACGCAATAACATGCCCCTGGTAGTAAAAGCCAAGGGTGAGGTAAAACACTCCCGGCGTCCACGCACAAAACGCTATAATTAATTTTCCCTTTACATAAAAACGCTCCACTCCATCTTTCATGAAAAAAAGATGGAGTGTTTATGCGTGTTAATGGGATTCATTACAAAACCGTCTGGATGGAAGGATCGTCAGTCTTTCTCATCGAGCAAAATAAGCTCCCTTTCTCCTTTGAAATCTATGAAGCAAAAACCTGTGCCGATACCTGCAACGCCATTACTACGATGCAAGTTCGCGGCGCCGGAGCCATCGGCTGCACCGCAGCTTTTGCCATGGCTCAAGGTTTTTCAGAAGCGCCGGAAATTGGCTTTCTGGATGCGGTAAATAGAGCCAAAGCAAAAATTGAAGCCACGCGACCTACCGCCCAAAACCTCTTTTACGCTACCAATTTTGTCTATGGCCAGGCAATGGCTGCATCCAACCCCAGAGAAGAAGCGGTAAAAGCTGCCAACCAGGTACTGGCAAAAGATACTCGGGATTCACGACAAATCGGCCAGTTTGGTGCATCCCTTATTCAGGATGGATGGAATGTCGCCACCCATTGCAATGCCGGCTGGCTGGCTTTCAGTGATTTTGGCACAGCCCTCTCTCCCGTCTACATCGCCAGAGATCAAGGGAAAAAACTCTTTGTCTATGCCGATGAAACCAGACCCCGGAGTCAGGGGGGACGTCTTACAGCCTGGGAGCTGCGTCATGAAGGGATACCGCACGCCATCATTCCCGATAACGCTACAGCAGCATTGATGGCCGCGGGCAAAATAGATATGATGTTCGTCGGCGCAGACCGCATAGCAGCTAATGGTGATGTGGCCAATAAAATAGGAACATTGGAAAAGGCAATTTGTGCTCAGCAATTCGATGTACCCTTCTATGTGGCGGCGCCCACTTCCACCTTCGATCTCTCCTGCGCCAGTGGAACTGATATCCCCATCGAGATACGGCACCAAGACGAAGTTCACTACGTCAGTGGGCCCGATGCCGACGGCATCCTGCGCCGCATACGGATCACCGCACCGGGATCCGATGCATACAATCCTGCCTTCGATGTGACACCTGCCCGCTTCATCACCGGCATCATCACCGAGATTGGCATACTCAAAACCCACGAAATCGTAGAGAAAATCGGAGACCTCCATGAGCGGATATGAGGGAGTAAAGTTTACCACCACCATGTTGGGGGACGAAGTTCCTCAGGATGTAAGATTGGCCCAACTGAAGCAGTGGTGCACTTTTTATCATACTCATCACCTGGCGCCGCCATACTCCGGCGGAAGCTATGGCAATCTCAGTTTTCGAGAAGCTCCCGACGCCGAGTCTTTCATCATCACCGGTACCTGCATGGGACTCAAAGAAAACCTTCGCAACGACCAGTTTGTGCAGGTGAGCTATTGCGATATGGAGCAGCGAATTGTCTTTGCCAGAGGATGCCGTAAACCATCGTCGGAGAGTATGTTGCACTTTGCTATTTATCAGCAGCGGCCAGACGTAGAAGCAATATTCCACGGCCATGGGGAAGTGATAATGAATCATGCTGAGCAGTTGGGATTGCCCATCACTGGCACAGCAGAACCCTATGGAACGGTGGAGCTGGCCAAAAGCCTATTGGCAATCTTGGCAGATCATCACATCTTGATCATGCGAGATCATGGGTTTATTGTGCTTGGTAACAGTTTGGCCGATGCGGGAGTGCGCACTATGGCGCTTCTGGAAAAAGCAAAACATGTTTCGTAACCCCAAAAAACAGGATCGGTACTGAACAGCGGCTGGCTGAGATTCGTAACTTTTAAGCCATCGAGGCTTGACCGACAATAAGAAAATTGTAACGAAGAAATAAAATTAGACCAAGGAGAGAAACAATGACATTAATCGAAGTTGATACCCGCAGATTTGTCAATATGGACAAGGTTTTTAAGTTTGACCTGATCAAGCTGGAACAGGAAGAACGCTTTTTTTTCCGGTTTTACAGTTCCAATGAAACGGATATAAGCAGCCGGGGATTTGACAGCGAAACAGCTGCTATTGACTGGCTGAATCTGCAGATAATGCGGGCTGCTGGCTCAAACGAAATACTTCCGCTGTAGTGCAGAAGTTCGGATTTCCTTCCCCTCTGCAGTGTCTGAGAGAACTGAGGGCCGTCGCAACTGCGGATACTGAGAGAGACACAATCTGCTGACAGCCACCGTGATACCCGCTATCTTTTACAAACTACTTCTTCAAGAAGGATATAGGCTATGATGGCGGTGAACACCGGAATGGTGAAAGAAATCAGATTCACACCAAAGTTCTCTCCACAAAACCAAGATGGAAGTAACCATTTTCCCGGGGATCAATCTGTCTCGCAGGCAGCTGATACAAAAATAACTTGCGTTAAATAACTTCCCTTCCTCTGCTGTTACACGGAAAGAACAGAGGAGGTTACCAGATGAAAAGATTAGTGCTGTGTATGTTGCTTGCCCTCGTTACGCTCCCCATTGTTTCCCGGGAGATTGGAGGCGTATTGCTTCCGGATAATCTGAATGTTGCGGGCCAGGAGCTACAACTCAATGGCGCAGGATTGCGGAAAAAAGCATTCATCAAGGTGTATGCCTGCGGCCTCTATATGCCCGCTGCATCCAGTGATGCTGACGCCATATTGGCAGATTCCACAGCCATCGTGGTGCGGATGCACTTCATCTACAAAAAGGTCGGTGCGAAAAAACTCATTTCCGCGTGGAATGAAGGTTTTGAAAACGCAGGATTCCAGCAGACTTTTGCTTCGGAGATACAAACATTCAACAGCTTCTTCAGCCAGGATGCGAAGAAAAACGATGTGTACGACATCAGCTACCTTCCCGGTACCGGCATCCAGATTTCCCGCAATAACTCTGTGGTGGGAACCATACCAAACCCCGCATTCCGCAAAGCCGTATTTTCCATCTGGCTGGGAGACAAAACTGCCCTTCCCGGCCTGAAAAAAAAGCTGCTCAACCTATGATGAAACTATCGTGAAGCGATCAATAAACACATCTATCCGGAACTTATTCACAGGGTGCATGGACAGTTTAGCCGTCTTTTATCCCAATGCTGCCAGCGCTCAAAAGCACATTAATCTGTAGGCCGGAATGAAATTCATGTACACTTTCAAAGATGCACTACTGGCAAAAGCAATTCGTAAAATTCTAGAGCGTAAGATTCGCGACTATGGCAGGATTGAAGCTTTTTCTCTAGATTCTCGACGCAAACAAATGACGGTCAGCATTTTACTGGATGGCGAAGTTAATGCCTTGGATGTAAAAATCATCCGGTACCAATTCGATACCACTGCGGACTGTGTGAGATTTGAGAAAGTCTCAACTTCCCGCATCTGGCTGAACAGGCTGCTGGAAAAAAAGTTTGACCACCCGAAAAAGCGCAAAGTTGCTCTTTCTCCTGCCCTGGTAAAAGCCCTGAAGTTTCTGCTGTAGCGGAGCAAATCACCATAAATGAATCGAATACAAATCGGTTATATTTGATTTCATTACTTCACCGGGAAGATCATACAAATCGATCAATCTCTGCTGATATTTCTCTGTCTTTTCGGATAACAGCTGATTCCGCACTTTACCATGTAGTTCTTTGATAACAGACATATTCTTAGAAAGAAGTTCTTTAATTTACTCTTCTTCAAGAGACATCAACCACGATGTATCCAGTCTATAAGCCTGAATTGGTTCACTGAAGACAAATGAAAGCAAAGACCTATGCAGATTGTAATCTTGTTTGATAATCCCGATATACTGTTAAATAGCGCTGATTATTCTTCTGACACTTGTGAATTAGGATGGAATGGAGTAAATACAGGGACTGATTTTAATGATGGTGGTTATGATGACCTTCCTTAAAAAATCTCTTTCCACAAAAAGGTCATATAATACATTAGTTCATTGAAAGAGATTTTTATAAGATGGGTGAGGTTTCGTAAGAGCTAAAAGGAGAAAATGATCATGGAATGGAAAAATGAATTGATGAAACACTTCCACAAGAAAAAGGTGGGATTGGTTCTTGGTAGTGGTGGTGCAAAAGGATTATCCCATATCGGAGTGATAAAATTTCTAGAAGAAATGGATGTAAAAATCAATTTTATCACAGGCTCAAGTATCGGAGCTCTGATTGGAGGTGCTTACGCCAGTGGGCTAAGTATCAAAGAAATTGAAGATATTGCATTGGAAACCGATTTAACCACCACTGCGAAGTTGTTTTCACCCGGATTTGGAAACTCTGGTTTAGTTACAGGCTCAAAAGTTTCAGAACTTCTACGCTCAATGTTAGGGAACATAAACATAGAAAATTTGAAGATTCCCTTTACTGCCGTAGCAACCGATATCGTCACAGGAGAGGAAATCCGGTTTAGTAAAGGCAATCTTGTGGAAGCGATTCGTGCCAGTATTTCAATTCCAGTTATCTTTAAACCGGTGATATGGAATAACATTGTTCTCGTTGACGGCGGTTTGGTCAATCCGGTTCCCATTAATGTCGCTCGTGAGATGGGAGCGGATTACATCATTGCCGTTAATATTCTATCCTCCAAAATCAATCCAAACGTGAAATCCGATAAAAAGGCCAAGAACAAAATTGAATCGGACAAGCATCTCGAAATCATTCTTGCTCTGCAAAGAAAGCTTGAAGGCCTGATAGTTGATCATAAATGGATACGAAATTTTATCAAACACAAAGAAAAAGAAGATTTGCCAGGAATGAAAAAAATACTTAATCACTCAGTTCAGATAATCCAGGAAAGATTAGTTGATCTGTCTGTTAAATTATACAGACCAGATGTTTTGATTGAACCAGAAGTAGGAAATATCGGCACATTCGACTTTTATAAAGCAGAAGAAGTAATCGAACTGGGATATACGGCTGCCGAAACAGCTTTAAATAAAAAATAAAGGAGTATTTATGCTCAAGCACCATCGGCAGAGAACACTATATAAAGCGCAGATACGGTGATAAATACACCGGGAAAGAGATTGATACGATGGACATCATAACAAAGGATCGGCAATACTTCAAGTTTTGTCTGTATGGTTTTCTCAAAAATCTTCGCTTTTTTGATGCATTCTTCATGCTGTATCTTGTTGAAAAAGGACTGACCTATACGCAAATAGGCATCCTCTATGGTGTTCGTGAAATAGCTATTAATATCTTTGAAATTCCATCAGGCATAATTGCCGATACTTACGGAAGAAAAAACTCACTAATCGGCTCCTTTCTTTTATACATACTTTCGTTTTTTGTCTTTACCTTCTCCAAAAATTTCTGGTTCTTTTTGATGGCCTTTATGCTATATGGAATCGCTGATGCTTTCCGCTCTGGGACACATAAGGGTATCATCATGGATTATCTGAAATTAAATCACTGGGAAAAGCAAAAAATCAATTACTATGGACATACCCGTTCATGGTCTCAAAAAGGTTCCGCTGTATCTTCGCTCATTGCAGGGCTAATCGTTTTTTATAGCGGAACCTATCAGAATATCTTTCTCTATTCCATTATTCCCTATCTGCTAAACTTTTTCTTAATTCTATCATATCCAAAAGAGCTGAATCATTCAATTATGGAAAGAGCTCCAACAAACAGCATTGCGATAGGATACACGGTTACATCTTTTTTTAAAATTATCAAACAACCTGATGTTTTAAAAATCATTAGCGCTTCCGCTCTTCACACAGCTTACCTGCGAGCAGTTAAAGACTACATCCAGCCATTGATGATAATTGTATCACTATCAATACCGATAATGCTGCATGTGGAGGTAGAAAAGAAAAATGGGATAGTTATTGGTGTGATATATTTCTTCATATATCTCACAACATCACTGGCATCACAATTTTCATCGAAAATTGCTGCAAAGAACAAGCAGAGTATTTCCTATATCACATTACTATCAGGATTTATCTTTGGAATAACTTGCGGTGTTTTTTATCTCTATGATTTGTGGATAATCTCATTGATTGCATTTGTAGGAATTTACGTCGTTGAGAATATTAGAAAACCGATTTTAACAGGATTTATCTCAGATAACGTGCCAAACGAAATTTTAACATCGGTTATTTCAGCTCAATCCTTATTGAAAACAATTATGACGGCAATACTGGCATTACTTTTTGGCATTATTGCAGACACTTTCGGCATTGGCGTATCCTTCGTGTTCGTATCCTTATTTCTGTCAGTTTTTACGTTTTTGATAAACAGGCATAATAGCCAACAGGGAAACACGTGAAAAATTCACGAATAATCCGCATTATCCTTTTCTATACCATCGCGATATCAATATCTAACCTATTTAGATTTGATTTATTGGGTTGGAATTCAAGGTTAGATAAACTTCCTGCTTATACTTTGATATTATTTAGTCCATTAGGGGCTATAGGTATAATAATCGGAGCTCTTATTTCTATTAACCTGTTAAAGAAAAAACGTAAAACAAATATGTCAATGTGGGGTACATCAAAAAAACTCAGTATTTTAATGAGTCTTATCCCGATTATTTTGATGTTCATTATCGGTGTTACAAACACCAAAGGTATCGACAATCATTATTTTGGACTACTGGGAGCAGTAGCAACACTTGTCTATTGTTTTGCTGAGGAAATCGGTTGGCGTGGTTATCTTGAAGATGAATTATGGGAAATAAAACCGATAATCAAATATTCGCTAATTGGCTTTTTATGGTATTTTTGGCATTTGAACTTTATCAATGATGTTTCCATTGTTTCAAATTTATTATCCCTTGGAATTCTGATTTTGGGAAGTTGGGGGATTGGACAAGTTGCTGTAAAAACAAAATCAATAATTGCTTGTGCTTGTTTTCATCTGATAGTCAATATCATGGCCTTTAATCCAATTATCAAGGATGGCATTACCGGTAAATCAAAACTGATAATTCTATTTGTGAGTATCGGAATTTGGATGGTTATATTACGAATGTGGGAAAAGCAGGATAATCTGGCGTAAGCCTGTAGAATAACCAATAACCCGCCGCCCCCGCCAAAACCCGATTCAGGCCGAAAGCGTTGCTGCATCCGACCTGAAAAAGAAACACCTGAAAAGCTACCAGCCAAAACCAATACTGGCGGTAGGACAAGCTGCCAGGCTATAAGTCGGCATGAAAATTACCACCCGGAATGATACAAGGGCTGTTTTCTCCCTCAACGTCAAACTTGATATGCCGCACTTCAGACTCAACCAGTTCGCTGTTGATTACGTAATCGTAGGTGAATTCCATAAGCATGTTCCAGCATCGTATCCAGTTCAGTAGCAAAGAACCAACTTACCGGTAACAGACAAACAGCAATTACCAGAATCTTTTTCATTCCCCCCCCTGTTTTGCGTTCAACTTTTTTATAAAGGAGTGGGATTCCCCGTCAGCACAAAAATCCTTTACAAATATGCATCCCTTCAGGAAATGAGCATGTAATAGATGAGGTTATTATGATAAAGAATAAAAAGATATTGGTCGCCGTAACTGGTGGCATAGCAGCATACAAAGCAGTGGATTTGGTGAGCAAGCTTCGCAAAGCCGGATGCCAGACCAAAGTGATGCTGAGCAAAAACGCTCAGGAATTTATCACGCCCCTTACTTTCAAGAGTATCAGCGGGATGGATGTGGCCCTGGATATGTTCAGTCCTGCCGGGTATATCGAGCACATTACCTGGGCAGACTGGGCAGACATCGTGGTGGTAGCACCGGCAACGGGCAATATCATCGGGAAGGTTGCAGCGGGCATTGCTGACGATCTGATATCCACCACCATCATGGCAACCGCAGCGCCGGTACTTTTTGTGCCGGCCATGAATATTCATATGTACGAAAATCCCATAGTTCAACGGAACGTCACCGCGCTGAGAAAGCTGGGTTATCTCTTTATGGAGCCAGAGCATGGACTCCTTGCCTGTGGGTATCGTGGCAAAGGCCGCTTCCCTCAGACCACCGAAATCCTGTTCGCCATCCGCACACATCTGCATCACTCCCGTGATCTGGCAGGCACCACCATCCTCATCTCCACCGGTCCCTGTCAGGAAGCCATCGATCCCATGCGCTATATTACAAACCACAGTAGTGGCAGGATGGGACTTGCTTTGGCCCGAGCAGCACATTTTCGTGGCGCAGCAGTTCAGGTAGTTGCCGGTGCATTGCAGGATGCAGTTCCCGACTATTTACCGGTAACCTCCGCCACCACCGCAGCCGCCATGCACACCGCCATATTGAAACATTTTTCCCAAGCAGATATTACCATAATGGCCGCCGCTGTGAGCGACTACAGACCCTTGCATCCTGCCAAAGAAAAAATAAAAAAAGGCGACAACCTCACCCTTGAGCTGGAACGAACGACAGACATCCTGCAGCAATTGGGAGACGAGAAACGCCCTGATCAGACAGTAGTTGGTTTTGCCGCAGAATCCCGCGATATCGTAGAAAACGCCCGGAAGAAGCTGGTGAAAAAGCATCTGGATTTCATCGTGGCAAACCACTTGCAGGTGGCTGGCCAGGATGCAACTTCCTGCACCATTATCCCGGCATCAGGGACAGAAAAGACCGTTGCGGGAGATAAATTTTCCGTTGCCCACCAGATATTGGACATGGTGGCCGGACGGCAAAAATGAAGCAGCAAGACACTATCATCATCACGGGAAGTAACGGCAATGTGGCATCGTGGTTTTCCCGGCAATTGCTGGAACAAGGCCATCGGCTGGTGCTTAATGTGCACAAAACCCGAGATCGCGTTGCCGATTTGATCATTGAATATCCTGACCAGGTACAGATTTTTGAGGCAGATGCCAGCGACGAGGCGCTGTTCGGCACCAAGCTGGCTCAGTGCCTGGCCATTGACGACTGGCATCCCACCGCTCTCATCCATACGGCTACTATTCGGAGCCACGATTTCAAAAACCTTGCGGACACCGATTCTCAGCTGTGGCGTCACATCATGGATGTAAATGTGATAGGCACTTACAATGTGCTCAAAGCCGTGATTCCCTACTTTCGGGAAATGCATTACGGTAAAATCGTGCTTTTTGCCTCGAATGTCACCCGCATCGGATTGCCTAAAGGCTCGGCCTATTCCGCTTCCAAGGCAGCTATTGCCAACCTGGCCCGAAGCTTGGCAGGAGAAGAAGCGGGCAATGGCATCCTGGTAAATACCATCTCCCCCGGCCCAATTATGATAGACGAAAGCCACTTTTCCGAAAGCTATCGCAAATTCCGACAAGAATATTATCAGGAAAAAATAAAAGAAATTCCTCTGCAACGCTGCGCCACCTTCCGAGACATCTTCGGCATCTGCAATTTCCTCATCTCTGTCGATAATACCTACATCACCGGCGAAGAATTTTACATCACCGGAGGTAAGCTGTGAAGCGATCCCTTATCTTAGGGATGATCGTCTTTTGTTGCTGCGCTGCTTTTGCTGAGTTTGCTGCATACCCCATGGCGGCCTACGGCACCGATACCGATTACGTAATTGGAGCCAATTGTTCGTTGCGGTTTCGCCCCACCGCCGCAGATACCAGCTCCACCAAAAGCACCCTTGATTTGCAGATGAAATACAGCCAGAAACACCAGTTTCAGCTATTACTCCAGCCTGAACTTTACTTTGATGCAGACGCGCTTAAAGCCACCGGCGAACTGAAATTCCGTCGTTGGCCTACAACATTTTATGGCATTGGAAACACCAGCTGCTCCTGCACAGGCGAAACCTACACCCCGGTAAAATATGCCGCTGCCGCCCGGATGTCCCGACGGTTTTCTACCCATTGGCGCATTGGCCTACGGCTGGATGCCCTGCATCACTCCTTGGAAGATATCACCTCTGGAGGTATGCTGGATGCAGGATCCGTGCCGGGAAGCGAAGATTATTTCCTGGCTGGCATCGGCCCCACCCTCTCCTTTGATACCCGAGACAACACCTCATACCCCACATGCGGCATCTTTGCCCAAGCTCAGACCGTGGGCTTCCTCAAAGCACTGGGCAGCGATTATGGCTTTTCCCGGCATCAGCTGGATGTGCGGGGTTATCGGCAACTGATCCCGGGACACATCGTTGCCGCACAGGCGGTTGCCATTCACACCCGAGACAGGGTTCCCTTCTCCAGCCTGCCTCAATTGGGTGAATATCTCAGAGCTTACGAAGATGAAAAATTTATCGACCGCAATCTGGTAGCTCTGCGCACCGAGTACCGGGCAACCCCTTTTTCTTCAGGGTTTCTCAATCGACTGGGAGTGGTGCTGTTTGCCGAAATGGGGGAAACCAAACATCACGTCAGCGACATCTCGATACAGGACACCCGTTTTGCCGGAGGCACCGGAATTCGCTTTGCCCTGTTTCGCAATCCCCGCTTCAATGTGCGGATGGATTTTGGCTGGGGTCATTCTGCCTCCAATCTGGACATCGGTATCCGGGAGAGCTTTTAGATGCGTCGCATAATGGTAGCACTTTTTTTACTGGGATGCATCACAGCATCAGCCCTGAACTTTGATGCAGGTGAAACCCTCACCTTCCAGGTAAAGTACGGCATGGTCTCCGCCGGTGAAGCGACATTGAGCATCCAGCCCTACAGCTACAACGACTCCATCCCTGCCTACCAGATACAATCTGTGGCAAAAACCAATAAATTCTTTGATTCTGTGTTTAAAGTGCGGGACAAAATAGAGTCTGTATGGGATGCAGACAAGCTTGTTTCCCTGCGTTTTACCAAACGCCTCCGAGAAGGAAAGTATTGGCAGAAACGCACTCATTACTACTATCCGGCAACAAATATTACGGTATATACCCGCCAAAACCGTAAAACCAAGCAGTGGAAAACCACCACCATGGATATCCCACCCCATACACAGGACATCCTCACCGCTTTTTACTGGGTCCGAACCCAAAGCCTGGCTGTGGGCGATAGCATCCTGATAAACATAACCGTGGACGGTCACACAACCGTTGCCAAGGTTATCGTGCATGAGACCGAGGAATTGGACACCATCTTTGGAAAAAAATCCTGTGTGAAAATCGAGCCTCTTCTGGTGGGAGAAAGCCTGTTTAAACAAACCGGAGCCATTTACATCTGGCTTACGAATGACGAAAATAAAATCCCGGTATTACTGGAAAGTAAGATCGTATTTGGACATTTCAGAGCAATATTAACCAATGCAAAATAACGACTTAACAAAAACACAAAGCTATCATTACCATTTACCAGAAGAGCTTATTGCTCAAAAACCCATCCCCGGACGATCGGCTTCGCGGCTGCTGGTGGCGCATCGTTTCAGCAAAGAGCTGGAACACCGCCACTTCACTGATATTTTGGAATATCTGCGTCCCGGTGATATGCTGGTACGCAACAACACCCGGGTGATTCCTGCCCGTCTTTTGGGACGCAAACCTACCGGTGCACAGGTGGAAGTATTTTTACTCAATCAGATAGATGCAACCCACTGGGAATGTCTGGTAAAACCCGGGCGACGACTGATGCCCGGAGCAGAAATCCAGTTTTGTCCCGGTTTCTCTGCCAGTATTGATGCAACCGGCGAAGAAGGAACCCGCATCGTATCATTCCAGTGGGAAGGAGACTTTTGGCAAACCATCGAAGATCATGGAAAGATGCCGTTGCCGCCCTATATTCATCGCAGTGCCACCGAGGCCGATAAAGTAACCTATCAAACCATCTACGCTCAAATCCGTGGATCGGTAGCCGCACCCACAGCGGGCCTGCATTTTACCGACGATGTCTTGCAGCAGATCAGAGAAAAAGGCGTAGAGATTGCCGATGTATTGTTGCAAGTAGGTCTGGGTACTTTCCGTCCGGTAAAAACCGACGACATCGCGGCTCACACCATGCACAGCGAATTTTGCAGCATCTCTCCAGAAACCGCCATCCAGATAAACAAAGCAAAAGCCGAGGGACGCCGGGTGATCGCCGTAGGCACCACATCCACCCGCACATTAGAGAGTTTTGCCCAGGATGGCAAGGTGCGCAGCGGCAGTCATTTCACCGACATCTTCATCTATCCCGGCAAAGAGCTGCATATCATCGATGGCTTGCTCACTAATTTTCACATGCCGGAATCGACCCTTCTGATGCTGGTTTCGGCTTTTGCCGGTTATGAAACCATTATGCATGCCTACAAAATCGCAGTGGAAATGCGTTACCGCTTCTTTAGTTATGGTGACGCCATGCTGCTCATTTAGGGGGAAGTATGCAGAATTTTACACATCCACTCTTTGATGAGGTGTATCATTTTAGTCACCTCAGCAGCACCATGAGCAAAGCCGAGAGCATGATCCGCGGACAGCTTGCCCAGGGAAATGCGCTCTTTATTGCCGACCGCCAGAGTGGTGGCATGGGCCGCAGGCACGCAGGATGGTATTCCCCGGACGGTGGCCTGTGGGTTACTGCCGCATTGTATGGCATGGCGGTACAATCCTATTTCACCCTTTTCATCGGCGTGTGCATCCATAAAGCGCTGTGCAGGCAATTTCCATCCTTTGCTTCGCACTTTTCCTTGAAGTGGCCCAACGATATTTTTTTAGATGGGAAAAAAGTTGGCGGCATCCTTACTACACACCAGCCCAACAGGCGTTATCACTTTGTGGGAATGGGAATAGACACCAATGTCCCGACTTTTCCACATCACCTTAGCACCATAGCTACCAGCACCTTACTCGCTACCGAGACTACAGTGGATAACAGAGTTCTACTCACTGCCATCTGTGACGAAATTGCCGAAGGCCTGCCTCAGATTATCGAGGGAGTATTCACCCACAACTACTTTGCAAAAAATTGTTTATTGACGGGAAAAACCGTGATTCTGGATACTGATTTCGAGCAGTTCAGTGGCCTTTGCAAAGGGATAAACAGTCGTGGCGCTCTGATGCTTGAGCTGGCTCCCGGTATGATTCAGCCATTTTATGCCGGTTCGGTAGTTTCCTGGGAAGCTGCCAAAAATACGGAGGAATTGAAATGAAAACAGGTTTTTTCTTTGGTAACCACATTTGCGATGTTGTATTTATTGCATTGTTCTCCGCACAAGCCCTCAAGGTAGTGTTTTCGCTGTTTACCGAGCGCAAGCTCAATTTTCATCGTTTTTTAGATACCGGCAGTATGCCCAGTTCTCACTCTTCTTCGGTAGTATCGTTGGCTACCGCTATTGGCATCCAGGAAGGATTTTACTCTACCCTTTTTGCCATATCTGCCGTATTGGCCGTAGTGGTAATGTATGATGCCACCGGCGTGCGTCGCGCTGCCGGTAAACAGGCAGAGGTACTCAATAAGATCGTGGATAATTTCAAGAAAAACGAAGGACTGGTACTGATAGAGGAAAACCTCAAAGAGCTTTTGGGTCACACTCCTCTGGAAGTCTTTGGCGGTGCTTTATTGGGCATGATTGTGGCGGTGCTGTTTACGTAGTACTGTTTTTATGTGCCCTGCTTTTGTCTCTTTTCCGTGTTATTTGTGGTTTTTCCATAACTCACAACCAAAAACAGAGCCCGATTCGGGCTCTGCCTTTCCAATGCACGGACAACAAGGGGGTTTCTAATAATCCATAAACTTCCAATAGAGGGTGATATAGGGCTGTTGGAAATGGAAGCCAATGCGCAAACTGTTATTGGCCGCATAGGTAATACCAAAGTCCAGATCAAATTCTTTACGCTCTCCCTGGGAGTAATCGGGTAAAAAGTCGTTCTCAAAATATCCTTCGATGGATTTCCCAAAAGATTGATAGTGGTTACCAGGATCATAAAATACTTCGCTGATAAATTTGATTTTACGGCTCAGATCATAATCCATCCCGGCATACAAACGATAGGCATGAAAACTGTTTTTTCCAAAGCCGCCACTCAGATTTACATTATCGCCATCAGTGCCAACCCCCGAAGTAACAGCTTTCTCAAAAGCCAGTTTATCTACGGTGCCACCAAAATGAAGGCTCCAGTTACCCCGTCCAGACTTGAGGGGTGAGCGAATACTGTAAATGAGAGAGGCTTTCCAATAGAATTCTTTGTTTTTGCCATAGAGCTCTTTTATGGCATCCAGTCCCCCGTCGCTATCGATTTCTTTCAATTGATTTTCTTCGTAATAACGGGCATATTCCCGATTCATATCATGATTGGAAAAGAGTGAAGCTTCCAGAGCCAGATTGGATTTTTTCGCTCCCAGGTGATGCTGCATCAGTATAAAGCGGGAGGTAAGATTAAGGTCGGCATTGAAGTCGTGACGCAGACTGGTGAAGAGATGCATCCTGTCTGTAAAACCATAGCCCATAGAAAAACCGGCGATGTAAAAGGTGTAGGGAGGCAGCACAAACGCTGTGGGGTCGCTGAAGAGAGTCGTGTTTTGTTCTTCTCCGGCAAAGAAGGTCTTTTTCTGAAGATACCGCTCCAGCTTTCCGCCATAATAACGATCCATATTTTCAACATCGGCTTTGTTGGTACGTATCACACCATAATCGTTCTGAATGGTTACATACACTTCGTCTTCGCCGATCATGCGGCCGCGCAAAACCGAACCGTCTTTCTTTAGTATCTTTACCGTTTCTTCCAGGATGTCCTCTTTGGGAATGATCAGGATGCCTTCACCGGTATCCAGTTTATAGGAGCCGTCTTCCATCACCGCAACTACTTTCCCGTAGAAATTCGTGTTATCCTTGAGGTAAAATGTGCGTTGTTGACCCACCACAGATTGGGGTTTTTCAGGGGTTTCCGCCATCCCGATGACGGCCATAACACAGAGTAATCCCAAAATAATAATCCGTTTCATCACTTCTCCTTTGTACAACATGTGCCTATCTCAGCTATGGATGTCTTCTTGTCAAATTTTTCGTGCAGACTGAAGCAAATCAGTCAGTTGTTTCTTTGTACTGGATGCATCCCGATGCAGGATGGTGTGGAATCCCAGCCGGGAAGCAGTCTCGATGTTTTGGGGTACATCATCTATAAAGAGACAGGAGTCGGGATGAAGCTGGTAAGCCTCCAAAGCCCGAAGGTAAATTTTATCCTGGGGTTTGTTGGCTCCCAATTGATAACTCAGCATCAGGTGGTCATCAAAGATCCTCAGCTGTGGCCATGTGGCGTAGATGTAGTTGTAGTGCAGTTCATCGGTATTTGAAAGCAGAAACACGTTATACTCCTGTGCCATCTGGGCAGCCAGATTAAGCATGACATCCATGGGAAAAAAGTGATGGGTCCATAATTGCGTGAATTCCGCATCGCTAACGGTGGAGCCCAAAAACTGCTGCATCCGGTCTATGAACTGTCTGGTGCTTATTTCCCCAGCGTCGAAGGGTGCGACAATGTGGGCGACATCCTGTAACGTGTGGCTGTGAGGTAGGCAACCCATGCCGGTGAAAAACTGCTCAAAATCGTAGCCGATGAGCACATTCCCCAAATCGAAAATTATGTTTCTAATGGCCATCGGTGCGCTCTAACAGGATGGTTACCGGCCCGTCATTGGTTAAGGAAAGCTTCATGTGAGCGCCAAATACTCCATATTCCACAGGGATGCCGGTAGCCTCGAGCGCCCTGCCAAAGGATTGATACATTCCCTCGGCAACTTCCGGCGATGCCGCCTGAGTAAAATCCGGGCGACGTCCACGATTGCAACGGCCATAGAGGGTAAATTGGGAGACTAATAAAATACTGCCCCCTACGTCTTGCACCGAACGGTTCATTTTGCCGTCGCTATCTTCAAATATTCTCAGTTCCACGCATTTCTTCACCAGCCACGAGATATCGGAAGCGGTATCCGCTGGGCCAACACCTAACAAAACCACCAGTCCGACGCCGATAGATCCCACTCTCTGGCCGGCCACCGTTACCTCGGCCTTACTCACCCGCTGCAAAACCAGTCGCATCAGGCATCCTGATAATTATCGGGGAAAAGGATCCGCTCCACCCCTTCGATGATGCTGTGAAGCAGCAGCATGTGTATCTCCTGGATGCGGTCGGAGGTGGTTCCGGGAATGACAAACTCCAGTTCACAGCGGTTTTTCAGTGCGCCGCCATCTTTGCCCAAAAGGGCAATAGTATGCATCTTACCATGGTGTGCGGCTTCCACAGCCCGTATTACATTGGCAGAATTGCCGCTGGTAGAGAGGCCGATGAACACATCACCGGGCTTCCCAAAGGCTTCTACTCCCCGGGAGAATATCTCGTCAAATCCAAAATCATTGGCTACGCAGGTGATGTGGGATGGATCGCTGAGGGCGATGGCCGGTAAGGGAGGGCGGTTGCCCCTGAAGCGGCCGGTAAATTCTTCGGCAAAATGCATGGCATCGGTTGCGCTACCTCCGTTACCGCAAATGATCACTTTGTTTCCCTGCTGAAAGGTCTTGGCCAAAAGCTCTGCGCACTGCGCCATGGTACCGGCTGTAGTGGTATCGGCGAGAACCGTGCCCAAAAGAGTGCAGGCATCCCGTAATGCTTTCTCCATCTTATTTCTCATCTCTCCTCCTAAAATTCTGCCTTTATTTCCATACGTAATTCCTGCTCGCTGGGGTCGTCCGGGTTGTCTTTTCCCGAATATTCTACCACCAGCGACGTTACGTCGTTCATCCGATAATCTATCGTGAGGTGCCACTTGGTGACGAGACCGTTATTTTTGTCAAAGAAAGAAGTGGCTTGCACGCCGGAACGCTGGTTGTAGCGTATCTCTCCACGGGCAAAGGCGCGATATTTTCTCGCCCACAGCCAGGTGAATTGCTGGGATGCCAGATAGGAATCCATGGCGTAATGAGCACCGCTTGAGGTGATATCGCCGGTTTCCTGTGTGTAGCCTGCGGTGGTGATGGAGGAGAGTGCATCATTGAGGGAGCGGCGGAAATCCAGGTTCAGCTGGATATCTTCTAATTCTTCGTTCAGGCGCGTATCTTCGGACGTGCTGTATGTGGCGGTGCATTCCAGGGAAGACCGCTTCGGCATCTGGTATTGTAAACTTCCTTGCCACATATCTTTACGTAGCCGTTCGCTGGACGCATTGTAGCGGTTGTCCAGGGTTCTGTCTGTCTGGTGCTTCAGTTTGGCACTGAGGGTGCGGCGGATGAGATCCAGCCACAGGGTATTGCGCAGAGTACGACTGCTGTAGATGCTGGTATCTTCCTGCATCAAAACCTGGGGCTGCAAAAGGTAGAGCTTGGTCTTCTGGTCGCTGGTAGAGTTTTCATGCACCAGCGCATAACTTTCCCACTGGATGCGGCTCCACAAACCTTTGGTGATGTTTCTGGGACTGAGGGTGAGGGTGGCGCTGCTGTTTATCTCCACCGCCATTGCCGGATTGTTATAATCGATAGCCGTGATTACCCAGTCATACTCGCCATTTTCACTAACCACGCCGGTGCTGTCATAAATTCCCAACTCGTCACCCACAAACTCCAGTTCCCGCACTTTGGGATAAAATTCCACATTTTTCATGGTGTATTGGGTGCGTAACTGGATGGCTTTTTTCCAGAAACTGCTTCGTAGTGTAGCGCCGGCCATATCAAAATTCCGGGTGGAATCGGTGATGACGGTGCGATGAGAGTATTGCAGGTCTGCATTGTGGTTGCCGCTGATAATGCGCAATGCCGTGGAAGTGGTGTGAGCCCGGATTTTCTGCTGCCACCCTGGGGTCTGTAATGAGTCAATGATTTCGGTTTTGTAGGATGCCGATCCATTGGTGTGAGGCCTGCCTTCGGTAGCCACGGAGATCTGTTGCCACCGGGTTTTGGTTCCCGCCTCCAGCAAACTGATGGTTTCCTGCTGCTTTTTGTAATATTCCTGACCCTTTATTATCGTTTTTTTCACCTTATAACTCACCGTGCCACTGTGAGTTGTCACATCCCTGTCTTCCGCCTGGGAGCTTTTGCTGTCCTGCCGATAGGTGCTGTAGATCACGTTGCTCTGGGGCAGCCATCCAGACTGGATGGAACGGAGCCCGCAACTGGTTTTCTCCTGGGTTGCATAGTTGTTTGCTGTATTTTTTGCATACGATGCAAAGGGCGTGATTTTCCCGTCAATCTTCAGGCTGAGTGCGGCATTGTAGCTCGATTGATCCACGCTGTCTGGCAAGGGTGAAAATTCATACAAATCCAGAGGATTGTTGAGCTGGGCAAAGGTGGATAGCCGCTTCGTGCGGGTGAGATAATGCAGCTTAAGCGTCGGTTCCAGCTTATTCCACTGAGGTTGCAACGCAGCTGCGGCATAGAAACCAAAGCCGTTGTTATCGCCGTCATCGGAAGAGGAGAAGGTATTTTGATCATATTGGGAAGCGATGGTTTCCGCCACCAAGGACAGCCAGTCGGTTTTCAGTTGCCCCCGCAGATCATAGTTTTGTCGTGATTGCGGACGGGGCAGCAGTTTTTGGGGTAGATACTCTCCCAATCCATTGCCACCTGCATCATAGCCTGCATAGATGTAGTAAAGTCCATCGGTAGAAAGTTGATATGTGCCGACGCCATACCCCACATAGCTGAAGATGATATTGTAAGATCCTGTGGTGTCATCAAATACATATTCATAATATTCTGCCGTGGGAGTAGTAATTTTGCGATATGCTCCGGCACCGGGATCGGTTTGGAAAATGCCATTCCCCCAAGCCTGGCTGTCTCCGGCATCGGCCAGAACGGCCAGGTCGGCGGCATCAAAGTCATTCAGCAGAGGATTATCCTGATCATCCACCTGAGAGATGAGGCTGGCCTTGAGACTGATGGCATCGGTGAGGTGCACTTCACTTTGGGCCAGATACATGGTTTGTCGATATTCTTCGTCGGCAAACTGATACTCCACCTGAATAAAGGAAGTGGCGGTGATGAAGTGAGTTTGGGTGAAGCTGATGCTTCCCTCGGCATAATCGATGGTATAGTCATCCCCCCGCTGCATTTGTTTGCCATCCAGAAAAACGGTTTCGGTGCCGGGCACCACCTGCAGTCCACTGGAAATATTTTGAGACAGGTAGTAGGGTCCCTGCTTCGCTTCCACTCCGGCAATGGTGGAGGTAGCCTTTTTCCCTTTGGCTACGGCTACTGCGCCTCGGTAACTGTTTGTGCGGAACCATGAAGCTTTGAGCCCTTCGAATTTTGGTGTGTAATTGATAAATCGGGTATTGGCAAATTGCATCTCAAGATCACCGAAGGCCAGCTCGTATTGCTTGCCATACAGGCGGATGAAGATTTTGTCCAGATTGCTGATCTCTCGTGAGTCCCCTTCCGGGGTGATGGGAGTCTGGCTGTCGGAAAGCTGTGCTTCGATATTCAGATTGGAGCTCATCTTACCATTGAGCCGCAAATAAAGGGATTGATCGAGGTTAAAATCCTTGGTGTTACTCACGGAAATGGAGATGGTTTTGCTCCCGGAGATGCTGAGATTGGTATCGGAATAAAAGAGGTTTTTTGCAGGCTTCTTTGTCAGGATGCGGGTGGTGTCGGCTGCATCCTGCTGAAGATAGGCAAAGGCTTTTTGGGCAAGTGCTGCGGGATAGTGCATGTACACAATTCGCACAGAGCCAAAGGGCTGCGAAAAGGTGATAGCGCCGGTGCGGTATTCCAGCTGGTAATCCTGGCCGGGAACAAGGAGAGAATCGGTTACAAAAAGGGAATCGGAACCAGCGACCACCAAGCTATGGCGTAACTGAAAATCCAGATGGCGGGAAGAGGTGGTAAGGGTTTCCTGCTGCCAAAGGGGCGAAATAAAGTCGGCGCCATATGCAGTGGCGCAACAACAGAGCAGTAATAGGATCAGGAGCTTAGGCATGGACCAACTGATGGGTAAAAGGCTACCGAATGGTTCTGCAGTTTTCCATCCATATAGGAAAAACGAGCCGAGAAAATTCTGGGTTGATCCAGCCATTTGAGGAAAATGTAATCCCCCTCCCACAATGGCAACTCTTCGATCTTGGCATCCTCTATCCAAGCCAGAGTGCCTTCGGGGCAATCGATGAGCTGGCCGGAAAAATCGGTGGCGGTGAAGACGAAAACACACCAGTCATTTGCGCCATCAAAGCGGGGAAAGGTGATGATTCCTTTGAGAGCCGGACGCTGTATGACGAGACCACTTTCTTCTCTCACCTCCCGCATAACGCATTGCTCGGGGGATTCTCCGGCTTCTGCTTTGCCCCCCAGCCCATTCCATTTTCCCTTGTGGATGTCTTTGGGCTTTTTGTTGCGATGCAGCATCAAAGTGCGGCCATTATCTTTTATGTAGCAAAGGGTTGCGATAATTGTCATTCGTCCTCAAGGGGAAAGATGAACCAGAAAAAGAGGTAGAGGAGAATGCCTACGCCGCCGCTAAATCCCAGGATGACGAAAATAATGCGCACCAAGCTGACATCCCACTTGAGGAAGTCGGCCAAGCCCGTGCAAACTCCGGCGATCATGCGCCCGTCCCACCGGCGATAAACCTTGTTTTTGGGTTCCTCTTCCGGGGGAACATCGATAATGACTGGATCAACATCTTCCCGTGGAAGAATGATCCAGAGACCGAGATAAACCAGCAGGCCGGTGCCTCCAAAAAAGATAGAGATGAAAAACAGCAGACGAATGATGGACACATCGATACCGGTGGTCTCAGCTAATCCGCCACAGACTCCGGCAAAATATTTGTCTTTGATAGAAGTATGCAACTTATGCATGGGTCACTCCTTGTTTTTTGAACTTCAGGGTTAAGATGGCTTTGGTGACGTCAAGAAAAATAGTTTTCTCACCGGATGCCCAATGGCATCAAGCAGCATTGGACACATGACTTCAAAGGTAATCCCAAAAAAAAGCGGCCATCAAAGATTTCCTCAGATGACCGCAGATAGCTTTTATGCCGTCACTTCATCAGTGCGAGTTTTTTCATAGACTGGCTGGTGCCGGCGCTGAAACGGGCAAAATAGATACCGGATGCAACGCTTGTCTGAGCGTCGTCAGTACCATTCCACACAACGTTGTAGGTGCCGGGAGCACGGTGTGCATCAACCAGGGTTTTGATCAGTTCACCCTTGATGTTGAAGATTTTCAAACTTACTTCTGCTGTTTCTGCAACGTAGTAAGTAAGGGTCGTTTCCGGATTGAAAGGATTGGGATAGTTATGAATCAATGCACTGTGACCAGGTACCTGTGGCGAGGTTACGCCGGAGCCGCTCACGTTCATGGTCACCGAAACCGTGGTCTCTTCCCGTCGGTCATCGCTGATAACTAACGAGCAGGTATAGATGCCTGTGGTGAGTTCTGTGCTGTCGAAGGTTACCGTAAGATCGGTGGTTTCGCCGGCGGCGATGGTTCCGGCATCGGGAGATTCTGTGAGCCAATCGGTAAGAGGGCTTTCTGCGATGGTGTAGTTCAGTGGCATCCCGCCGATGTTAGAAAGGGAGATGATTTCGCTGGTTGTACTGTTTGGGGTAAGGGACACGGTGAGTTCCAGCGGCGTTACCACCAGCTCTGCCTGGCCGGCAGAGAGGGCGAAGTGATGAGGATCTGCTGCGCCGATGAAGGGATGATTCATGCTGCGTCCTGAAAGATCGACAGCGTGGATGTAGTAAGAAACCTGGTTTCCTGCACTGATCGCCGGAATGGTGGCGCTGTAGCTGTTTCCCGCGATATTGGTCATCGGGATGGTTTCCATGGGGCTGCCATCCACGGCATAGCGCACGTAGAGAGAATCGCTGATGAGAGCCTGACCACTGAGGGTGTAGATCTCTGCATCTATCTGGATGTCTGAGCCAATGGGTTGTTCAGTAACGATGGGCTGATGCTTGATGTAGAGCATACCCCGGTCGGCTACGCCGCGGGTGCGGCAATGGAGAGCGTCGGTATCCAACCACTCGGTGGAATATACGCCGATGATTTCATAACCGGGCATGGCTGTTTCATACACTGCCAAGGCTTCATCATCAAACTGATTTCCCGTTTGTGGCACAAAGACTTTGTTGTTCAAAATCAGTGAATTGGTGTAAGGCGTTGCGTTCCAGTAATCTCCGGGGGAATAGACGCGGAATACTTGAAAGGGTGTGCCATAGCTGGAAGTTTGACTGGCAAAATAATCGGCAGCAGCTTCATAATCGGCATAGCGGGGATCGCTGCTGGGCACCTGGCCGATAAGTACTTTATCCACATCCAGGAACTTGCCCCAGCAGTCGATGTGTTTGATGTAATCTCCCAGTGGATCTGGCACTACATGATAGGTATCGATTCCCAGATAATTTTGCATCATCTGGTTTATGTCATCATGAGAAAGATTGGTATTTTCTTCCCACACCAGATCGGTGGAGGCGCCAATGCCATTGCCGTCACACATGTAGTTTCCCCCGGTGTGTTCGATATTCATCCCATAAAGGTTTACCCCAAGAAAGTTGGCCACAATCACAGGAACTTCGTCATCCAGCGGGCGGGGACGGTTGTAAGGAAAATCCACGATGCCGATCTGGCTGTTGTCTTCCATAATAAACCATGGGCCATAGTCTCGAATCCAATAGGAATTTGTGGAGGCATTGATGTAAACGACGTTGTCCATGTTTACGCCGTGATTCTGGAAATTGCTGTTGCAACTGTTTTGGGAGCTGCTGGAAACCACGGTATACACGGTGGCATCCTGAGACATCTCAGCAACCAGCTCATAGGGTACGCCCAGAGGATACACTACCAGCACACCTTCCATGGGATCAAATTCTGCTGTCTGTCGCACATCGCCAGCGGGCGGGTCTGTCGGGGTAAAGTTGCGGGTAAATGCCACATTTCCAAGAGCTTCTTCAGAGCTGAGATAATGACCAATGATGGGATTTTCAACTTCCCAGTTATCACTTTGTGCCCACAGTCCCAGAGCCATGGCTGCCATTACAAAAATCAGTAATACACGAATCTTCATATTTTTCCTCTTACACTTTTTTTTCATGTCATGTTTTTTATCCATGATTCTTTGGCAAGGATGCAAAGTGTGTTCCACAAATTTTCCTGCTTGTTTACCCGGGAGGGACGAGGGTTTATCTGGATGCCAGCGGGTTTTCCTTGATATAGATGTCTTGCTGAGGGAATGGGATTTCGATATTGTTTGCTTTAAATGTATCCCAAATCCCCAGCATCACATCACTTCTCACATCCTGATAACCCTTGCGGGGATCTTTTATCCAAAAAACCAAACGAAAATTTACCGAGCTGTCGGCAAAATCCATCAGAAAACACTCCACTTTAGGACGGGATAAAATCCGCTCTATTTTGTTGGGAACTTCCAGCAAAAGCTGCTGCACTTTGTGGGGGTCTTCTTTGTAAGCCACACCCACATCCACCTGCAAACGTACCAAATTTGTGCTGTGAGACCAATTGATCACCGTGTTGGTTATCAGCATCTCGTTGGGAATAAGAATTTCCCGTCCATCAAAGGCAACGACAGATGTGTAGCGGGTTCCCATGGTTTTTACATATCCGGTAACGCCTTCTGTTTCGATAATGTCTCCGGGCTTTATCGAATCATCCAGCAAAAGGATAATACCACTCACCAGGTTGGATGCAATTTTCTGCAAACCAAAACCGATGCCAATACCCAGAGTACCGGAAAATACCGCAAAGGCTGTGAGGTTGATCCCCAGATTACCGATGACGATGAAAAATACCGCTGCTCCCAGAAGAAACCGAACCAGCTTAGCCAGCAGTACTTGCAGTGTGGGCTTGATGTTATTTGCCTGAGCAATACGATTCTCGAGAAATGTGCTGATCTGCTTAAAAAGCCATCCAAAGACCAGGAACGCCAGAGCTGCTTTGCTAACGGTGTACAGCGTAAGAGTGAAACCGATGAGAGTAAATGATGCGCTATTTAATATGGCCCGGGTTTGCTCCCACAGCCCGATGCTGGAAAGGATGGCGATGGTCCAGGTAACCGTCATAATGATCCGTTTGAGCAGAATGTTGTCTATAAAGAATACCACAAGCCGCAGAATCATCAACAGCAGCATGAGGTTCAGAAGTATGTGCACTACCTGATGCGGGAGATGCATCATGATAAACCCACGATCCAAAATCAAAACAAAAAACCATCCCAGCACAGGAAACAGCTCCTCCAAAAGAAACAGATTGGTCTTTTCCGGGATGCGGCTAAAGAGGATGACGATCTTTTTGCGCAGGATGCGGCTGAGGATGTAGGCGAGCCCTAAAACCAGAGCTCCCAGAAAAAATTGCACAACAAAATGTACCTGAAACAGATTGTGATAGAACTTCAGAACCTCTTCTGATACAAGGGAATATAATTGCATGAAGGCGTGTTTAAAACTATTCATAGCCTATTCCTCCAAGAGGGTTGCATCGTCGATATCCAGATCTACGTTGTGGATGCGCTCGAAGTTTTTACTGATTTTCTTGGTGGAGATATGAATTTTATCCACATCGCCATTAATGGTTCTGATATGCCGCGAAAGGTCGTCCCACCGCTTACTGTATCGTTCAAATTCTTTGGAAAGTTTGGTGAGTTCTTCTTGGATGATTTTTGCCTGTTTACCGGTTTCGATGTCTCGCACCACCGCCTGGATGGTGGTAAGAACCCCCACCAATGTTGTGGGTGAGCATATCCAGATGTTATTGCTGATGGCATATTGCACCAGGTCTGCATGGTAGGCGTTTACCTCGGCAAAAATCGCCTCGGCAGGCAAAAAGAGAATGGCCACGTCAGCAGTTACGCCTGGCACTATGTACTTGCTGGAAATATCGTTGATATGTTTTTTGAGGTTTTGCTTAAACTGTTTCCGCGCCGTCGCCTGCTCAGGTGCGCTTCGAGTGTCGTCATACATTCTGGTATAACTTTCCAGGGGGAATTTAGAATCCACAGCCAGC
This sequence comes from Candidatus Cloacimonadota bacterium, assembly GCA_021157525.1. Classification (GTDB taxonomy): domain Bacteria; phylum Cloacimonadota; class Cloacimonadia; order Cloacimonadales; family TCS61; genus JAGGWK01. The sequence goes on from JAGGWK010000082.1 coordinate 27,603, forward strand.
ATGCCATGGGGCTCTGGCAAAAAGATCACGGCATCTGCTATCACGCTTCCGATGCTGTGTTGCAAGGCAAAAAGCTTGTCGTTTTTTTCGCCAAAGATGTTGTACAAAATCTGGTTGAGCTGCACTTCGCCAAAGATGCCACGGGTTTTTTTGTCGGTGAGAACGTTTTGCAGTGAATTCACATTCACGCTGAGGGCTTCGATTTTCTTCTGGGCTTCGTCTATTTTTATCAGTCGTTCGGTGATTTTCAAAAAAGTTTCATTGGTTTTTTTAAAGCCGTCACTCAGCCGTTCATCTACTTTTCCCGAAATAAGATCGAGCTTTTTCTCTACCGTGGCTGTGAGGTTTTCAAAGTTTTTCCGGCTATTTTCCACCACCTTTTCCAGATAATTTTGCAGGTTTGCACGGCTGGATTCGGAAAATTCGCCAAAGAGAGTGCGCATCTCCACATTGAAGTCATTAAAGGATTTGGTGGTGGTTTCCCGGGCCTGGGTTTGCGCGAGCAGGAGCCGTTCCCGTTGCTCCGCCAATTCCTTCAGCATCTCCTGCTGTGCGCTGGCCTGACTTTTTTGCAACTGCATCACGATATCGGCGATGATGGCACTTCTGGTGGATTCCGACATTTCCCTGGGTTTGCGGGTAAGTAGCAAGATACCCAAAATCACGCTTACTGCGCTCAATATCACTATTCCGATGAGCATTGGTTCTCCTTATATCTTTTGCGAAAATAAAACCTTACAATCTGTTTCTCTTTGGCTGGATGCGGTTTTTCGTCAAGTCTCTTTTATTGGATGCATCCTGCAAAAGACTAGAGGGACCAGCTTTCGTAGCAGACTATTTTCTCTTTGCTGAGTCGCGCTCCGCCTTTGGCAACCGCTTTCACGGCTTTGGCATAGAGGGAGCTTTTCCTGGCAGGATAACCGAAGGGGCTCATGCCTACCACCCGAATGTTTTGGGGTATTCCAAACTCTTTACGCAGGCTTTTTTCATTAAATGCGCCCAGCCAGCAACTTCCCACACCATGACTCCAGGCTGCCAGCATCATCTGCTGAAACGCCATGGCGGTGTCTGCCAGATAATAGTCCTGGCCGTTTAATACGCAACTGCGGGCGGGGTCTGCACAAGCCACCACCACCATGGGTGCCTGTTTGATAAAGAAATTAACCGTCCCGATAAATCCTGCATGAGTTGCCAGCCGCCCGATGGCTCCAGGATTGGTGATAACGATAAACCGCCAGCACTGTTTGTTTTGGCATGAAGGTGCATTCTGTGCTGCGGCGATCATGTCATCCAGAACACTCTGGGGTATGGGCTGTGGCGAAAATGTGCGGATGCTTCGCCGGGTGTTGATCATCTCAATTCCATTCATCCTGTACCTCTGCATAAGGGTGTTTTTGGGTTGGTATCCTGTAAAGAAAAATGTAAGACAGCTGGGTGGATAAAAAAAATGGTACGCTCGAGAGGATTCGAACCTCCGACCCTCAGATCCGGAATCTGATACTCTATCCAGCTGAGCTACGAGCGCACACAGAGGCACTCAATTTTTCAGGGGTATTTTCTGCAAGTAATTTTTCAGGTTACCACCAATAACTTGAAATATCTGATGTGAAAAAGCGGGTATCGATGTCTCGATACCCACCTGAATGGTCGGCAGAGAGTCAGGCTGCCAACCGGGGGTGATTCGTATGTGTCTTGGTAATTATGGTGTTTTCCCGCCAGGATGCTGCTCTGGCGGTGAAAAGAGAGTGATATCTGCCGGCATGGCAGAAACATCATGAAAATCCCAGGAGATACCCTGATCCCCTGGCTGTGTGACGGTTTTCACTTTCATGGGAAAAAGAAATCCGAAACAGGTAGCATAGTCATCAAAAGTGCAGGTGACAATATTCCCGCTGTCCCTCTGCTTCATCCCACGAATGAGAAAGCTTTCTTTATCGACAAAGTACGTAACGGCATCATCGTTCAGGTTATTGGTTACCAAGATGATGTGGCAGATGCCGCCATTACAGTCCTTGATTCCCTTGTATCTCAGTGTAAAAATATCGGTGTCCGGATAGATGTGCTGATACGTGGCGATGAGTTTATGGATGTGCATCCGGGTGATGTCTGCCGGACTCTTGTGTATTATCAACGGCCCGTCATTACTTTTTTCCCACTGTACTTCCAGGTTTGTTCCCTGCTGGCTGGTGCCAGCTGACGATCGGTATTCCAGGCGTTCACAGCCGCTGTTATTCATGATGCGTGTGATATGACCATTGATGGTTGCTGCATCTTTTGTGGTGGTGAAATCACCGGTAAAGCTCAAAACCGGAAGTGCCTCAAAGGCTTTCCAGCCCCCATGGGCTTCCAGGCTTCTACCCAGTATCATTGCGGGATCTGGCTTTACCAGAGCCTGCATGCCAATTAAGCTCATCAAAGAAATCAACACAACCATTCCATAACGTATCATCGCTCCTCCGGCAAAGATATAGCATGATCTGTGCCAGCTGGAGGATGACGATTGTAACTTCCTGCAGCCCTGTATGATATAGAAAAGGATGCCGCTACAGGACGTGCCCGGGGAGCTGCATCCCGTGCGGTTGCGAACGAATGAGGTAGCTATTGCCGATTAGGTGGAATCTGGTTTTTTGCGAAATCGGTTGAAATTCATCCCGAAAATCACAATGAGAACGCCGACGATTTGCAGTGGGAAAATATGCTCGTGCAAAAATAGTACTGCTAAGAAGGAAGCGATGAAGGGCTTGAGATAAAAAAACATCGAACCCAGAGCAGTGGGAATGTTTTTGAGTCCTTCAAAAAAGAGGTAATAGGCAAAGCCGGTGACAAAAATACCCAGATAAAGTACGGCGCTTACATTGATGAGAGATAATTTGCTTACCAGAGGCAAGCGGAAAATTGCGGCAATTATCAGGAGAATGACAGCACCGGAGATAAAGGAAAAGCTGTTGAAAACAAAGATGCCATATTGAAAAACATACTTTTTGGAGATAACGGTGTAGAGGCCAAAGGTAACTGCTGCGGCGGTGGCCAGTGCTGCGCCGAGCAGGATATTCCGTGAACCCTGTAGCACAGATGGCTCGGCTAAAATCACGAAGGACAGACCCACAATGCCCAGAAATGCGCCGATCACCTGGAAACGATTGAGTCGCTCACGAAGAATCAGCCAACCAAAGAGGGCCACAAAAATCGGGTTGCCACTCACGATGATAGCGCTGAGGGATGCCTTCCCGTAGAAGATGGAAAACTGTAGCAGCAGCATGGCGATGGCAACATTGAGGATACCGGGAATCACGATTTTCAATACATCGATAGCTTTAAATACCTGAGGACGTTTACGGAGTGCACCAATGGCAAAGGGCAATAACACCAGTCCGCCAACCAAAAAGCGGAAGGCCGTCACCCCTATGGGGGAAATCGTGCTTCCAATGATTTTGCCCACCACTTCCAAGGTGGAAAAAAACAATATCGTCACAAAACAGTAGAGATAGCTCTTTTGAATCACTCACACCTCATATCAACTTCTTTTTTTATAGGATAGCTAATTTCCAATCTTCCATTGGTCAATAGAATTCTTGGCACAAAATCTGCATTTTAATCCTGAGAACGTAACGCGACGAAGTGATGACGGCGAGGTGAAACTTGCTATCCTGGAACAAAGGAGCTGGGGTCTTCCTGAAATATGGAACCACGATAATTCACTTTGCTGTATGTTATTTGACCTGTGTGATTTCGCACGAAGGGCGATTATCGGCTATTGTGCAGGATGTCGGGAATTGTATGATACGGCGAAGGATGGGAAAAATGAAAAAATCCTTGCAACGAAAGGAGTTTTAAAATTAATTGCGTCTAGAATTAAGTTTACTAATGGAGGCTATATGAAAAAAATCATGCTTGTCATGACTATGCTGATTCTGCTCGTTCAAGTGGTGCTGGCAGAGAAAATTGCCATTCTGGATTTCGTTGAGAAAGATCGGGGTGCCCAATACATATCCAGCGCATTGATGAAACGCGATTTCAAAAACCTGTTTAAGGAATATGATAATCTGGAGTTGATCAACAACAAGGTTACCGCTAAGGCAATGAAAGCAAAAGGCTTTTCCGATGCCAACAGCATGGGCAAGGCAGATCGCGAAGCTGTGGGTAAAGAGCTGGAAGCAGACATCCTGATGTGGGGTAACGTTTCTTCGATCTCTGGCTCAGATTTCAAGATGACTGTCTTTTTAATGAGCATGAAATCCCTGGATGTTCAGCTTCTTAACTTCAATGTGAAACGGTCAACCGACCAGCGAATTGAAGCGATGAAACAGGATCTGATTCCGAAACTTCTGGAAGCCGGTTCTGGAGATATAAAAAAAATTCGCGGCATCGCCGTTCAAAACTTTAACACAGGCAATTATGAGCAGGCTCTGGAAGGATTCAAAGAAGTCTTGGACATCGACCCCAACGACGTGGATGCATACGGCTATATCGGCTATATCTACTTTTCTCAGGGAAATTACGAAGCCACCATTGATTATTACCAACAGGCCATCGCTCTCGACCCGACCAACCGCCCGATGCTGGAATCCCTTGCCAGCGCATACCTGAAGAATGACCAGAAAGAGGAAGCCATCCAGACCTACGAAGCCATAGTGGCAATGGATAACGACAAGGACATCCTGCTGAAGATCGCTCACATCTATGCCGAAGAAGAAGAGATTGATTCTGCCCAGGAAGCCTATGAGCGTGCTATTGAACTGGATCCAGAATTCTCTGTGGCCTATCTTGAACTGGGCTCGATGCTCTACGATATGGACACCTTCGAAGAAGCTATCCCCTTCCTGGAAAAAGCATCCAAATATTATCCCGATGATGATGTGCTGCAAAAGAAATTGGCCAAGTGCTATTTGAAAACCAACCAGCTTGATGCAGCTATTGAACAGTACAAATCGGTCGTGGCTGAAAATCCTGATAACACCAAAGCTTACTTCAATCTTGCTGGTGCGTATCGCATGAAAGAGATGAACAAAGAGGCTCTGAAAACTCTGGAAGATTTGAAGAAGATCGATCCTGACAATATTCGCATCCTGCTGGCAAAAGCCGATGTGTATGTGGCTATGAATAAGCTTACAGAAGCAGAAAAACAGGCAAACGCTGCCCTCGCAAAAGATGCCACTCTCTATGAACCTTATCGCCTGTTGGCAACAATCAAACTGAAACAAGGTCAGAAGAAATTTGAAAAATACAACTGGTATGTAGAAGAGTACAAAGACAAAAACAAGTATTATGGCCAAAAGGCTGACCAACTGGTAGAAGCTCGGGACAAGGTGCGCGAAGAGGCCTATCGCTTGTTCACTAAATCTAAAGAATATCTGAAACAGGCTGGAAAAGTTACCGATAATCCATCAAACATTCGCGACATCAACAAGTCCATCGAATTGCTGAGCCAATACCTGAAGGCGACAAAGGAAGATAACTTCTAAGCCAAAACCCTATGCAAAAGAGCCCTGAATTTCCAGGGCTCTTTTTTTTGAAATAATTTGATTATTCTACGATAAACTTCATAGCCTGCACTGCTTCTGCCAGACCGGTAAAAATGGCTCGGGAGATGATACTGTGGCCAATATTAAACTCTTCAAAAATATCCAAGGCTACCAGAGCCTGGGTGTTGTGGTAATGCAGTCCATGACCGGCAACTGCTCGCATCCCTGCAGAATGAACTAATTTAGCTGCTTTGTGGATGCGTTCCACTTCTTCTTTGATCTCCGCCGGTGCGGTGAGGTTTGCATAGTGCCCGGTGTGTATTTCAACTGCGTCGACTCCCAGACGTGATGCCAACTTGATGATTTCCATATTGGGCTCGATAAACACACTCACTTCTATACCTGCTCCCTGGAGCTCTTTTATCATGGGTTCCATTTCTCGGCTGAGCAATAATCCACCCTCGGTGGTGAGCTCTTCCCTGCGCTCCGGTACCAAAGTAACAGTATCTGGCCGCATCTCCACAGCAATGGTAACCATCTCAGGAGTGGCGGCCATCTCCAGATTGAGCTTGGTTTGCACAGTGGCACGCAACAATTTTACGTCCCGCAATTGAATGTGACGGCGGTCTTCCCGCAGATGAATCGTTATCTGGTCTGCGCCGTTTTGCTCGGCAATGGCGGCAGCATGAACGGGTTCTGGCTGAATGCCTTTTCTGGCTTGCCTCAGGGTTGCCACATGATCGATATTTACTCCCAGTAATGCCATTATCTCTCCTTACAAATTTTCTTCTAAAATCTCTATAGATGCTGTAGCGCGTAATTTCTTTAAAAATCGGATGAGTTGCAGTTCGGAATCTATCTGTTGCAAACGATTTTTCAAAGCATCTTTCACCTCGTCAAAGCTTGCCACTTTGCTGGGCTGTTTGTCTGTAACCATGATGATGTGGCAACCAAACTCTGTTTGTATCGGATTGCTGATTTCATTGATCTTCATGTTAAATACGACGTCATCAAAAGCCTTTACCATCTTACCGCGGGGAAAAAAACCCAAGTCTCCGCAATTGCAGCCACTGGGGCAATCAGAGCAGGTACTGGCATGGCGCTGGAAATCTTCGACAGAATGGATGTCTGCACGAATCTTCATTGCTTTGGCGTAGCTTACCGGGGTGTTGCCCTTTATCAGGATGTGGGAAGCGCGTACTTTTTCCTGTGTGATGAAAGCTTCTTTATTTTCAAGGTACATCTCTTGCAATTGATCGGCAGAGATAGCATCTTTGGGCGGGAATTGTTCTTTGATATAGGCCTTGATAAGGAGTTCGTTTCTAATTTTAGTCCGGAGATCATTCAGTGTAACATGGTTATTTTGAAGCATCGTATGAAATTCTTCTTCGGAGTCAAATTGCAGCATAAAATCAACAACACAGTTATCGATGTCGTCATTTTCAACAGTAATATCACTTTCGGAAGCTTTGTTCAAGAGCAGGCTGGCATCTATCAATTGTTCCAGAGCCCGCTGTTTCAGCTCAGCAGACGCCTGCTGAAGGTGCATACACTCCTTTATTCGCTCCAGCTCAGCCTGGTATTCCATCGTCGAAATGCGATAGCCATTTACCGTTGCTACATACATGTTTTCAATCTCCTTTATTTATCCGGCAATCTATTTGCTCTACTAATTCTGAAAAAATAACCGTTTTATTGGTGATTGTCAAATCGAAAAACTGTTTGCGATACCAAGTAAGCTGTCGTTTGGCGTAGTTCCGGCTGTTTTGTTTTGCCATTTCCAGGCAGGATGCCAACGGCTTTTCTCCCCGGAAGTAGGGATAAAACTCGCGGTACCCAACGGTTATCATCCCCGGATCATCCATCTGATACTGCTGCAACAGATTATCGATCTCCTTGAGTAAGCCCATTTCTATCATGGCATCCATCCTGGCATTTATGCGTGAATAGAGCTCAGCTCGGTCTGCAGTAAACAGAATTTTAAAAGGTGCATAGGGCGGACTGTCCTTTTGTTCCTGCCAATGTTGTGTGATGGTTTTTCCCGTGCTTTCATATACCTCCAGCGCTCGCAGCATCTTTTGTATATCTCCGCTGTTTATCCGCCGTGCCGATGCCGGATCTGCCTCCAGCAGCCGCTTGCGCAATGCTTCTTCCCCCTGCAGGCGGGCAACGTTGCGCAATTCTTCCCGGATTTCCGGTGCTATAGGCGGGATGGATGCAAGGCCTTCCAACAGGGATTTTATATAAAATCCGGTACCACCAGCTACTATAGGGATTATGCCCCTGGCATCCAAACGGGAAATATGTGCTGCTGCGTCCCTGCAAAACTGGCCGGCTGTGTATTGCTGGTCGGGATTTACTATGTCTATGAGGTGGTGGGGAATGCGGGCGGTTTCCGCAGGAGTAGGCTTGGCGGTTCCGATGTTTAAAAAACGATATACCTGACGGGAATCGGCAGAGATGATCTCACTGTTCATCGCCTCGGCCAAATCCAATGCCAGAGTGCTTTTTCCAACTGCGGTGGGTCCTTCGATGGTGATGATGGGAATGGTGCTCACGACTCGATTCTCTTGAATTTTTTCTCGAAATAGGTAAGTGAAAGTTTTATCATCAGGGGACGACCGTGAGGGCAGAAATAGGGAACCTGGCAGGCAAATAGATCGTTGATAAGCACCACCATCTCCCGCTTAGTCATTTTGCGTCCAGCCTTGATAGCCGCTTTACAGGATACCGATTTTGCCATGCTGTCCCGGAAATCTTCAGTTTCGCCATATTCTTCCTGCAATTGCCGAAGGATGTCGATAAATATCTCGCCGCCGTCCCACTCTTCCAGCTCCGCGGGAATTTCGTCGATAACGATGGAATTTCCGCTGAACGATTTCAGGGAAAAGCCCACCCTGGTAAAGATTTCCAGATTGTGCTCAATAAGCTCGGGGATGATATGGGTCAGGTGATTTGGCAGATCGATAACGATGGGAAAGAGAAGTTTTTGGGTTTGGGCTGACGCGCCATGGATGCGCTGTAGAATCTTTTCATAAAGTACACGCTCGTGGGCTGCGTGCTGGTCTATCACCAACAGACCGTCGTCGGTTTGCACAAAGATGTAACTTTGGTGAAGTTGCCAGGGATTTATGATTTCTTCTTCGGGTTTAACGATAATCTCGGGCTGGATCATCCTTTCTTCGATGAGCTTATCCTGTGGATCTTCGGTACGAAAGAGGTCTGGTTGATAGACCTTTTCCAGTTCCTTTTTGTATTCGCTGAACCGCCGTTGATCGGTTTTACGCGTAAATATTTTTTGCTCCAGCTGCGAGGTCTGATTGGTTTGTATCACGCTGGAAAGAGTCTGCTTTATTTGCCGATATTTGGCATCCTCATAGTCCAGAAGTGCGTTGGTGATAGTGGTTTTAATAAAGCTGTGAACGCTGTGAGGATCGGTGAAACGGAGCTCCAGCTTGGCAGGATGCACGTTAAAATCCACCTTGTCGGCATCTACATTGAGGAAGAGTATGTAAGGGGGCGTGGAACCATTTTGAAAGATTCTCAGTTTTTTGATAAAAGGCTCGTACGCTGTCTTTATGCTGTGAAACACCACTTTGTCTTTAATGTAGCGCCCATTGACAAAGAGGTATTTGTAGTCAGCTATAGTCGCCTGATCTTCTTCCAGTCCACCGATGTAGCCGGTCACATTCATATTGCGGCCAGAGGCTTCGATTTCGATAATATCTTTTTTAAGGAAATCCGTGCCGAATACAGCCAGCAAGCGGTCTTGCGATGTATTTACAGCCGGATAATTCAACTTGGTTGTGTTGTTTGAAATAAAGGTAAAATTGATGTGAGGGTACAAAATCGACTGATAGTGTAAGTAATTAAGGATGTGCTTAAACTCCACCTGGTCGGTTTTGAGAAATTTCCTGCGAGCAGGCACATTGCTGAAGAGACGGCGAACGGTGATGGTGGTACCAGAATTTGCCGAGGTTTTGCTCATGTTGCTCAGACGGCCGCCATCAAACTCCACAACGGTTGCCACGTCATCTTCGGGAATTTTGGTGATGAGTTGAAGTTTGCTTACCGATGCAATGCTGGGCAACGCTTCACCCCGAAATCCCAATGTATGGATGCTGAAGATATCCTGCACGGTGTTTATCTTGCTGGTTGCATGGCGTTCAAAGCACTGCAGGGCATCGTCTTCACGCATCCCGCACCCGTTATCGCTTACCTGAATCAGCTGTTTCCCACCCTTTTCGATAGCGACGGTTATCCTGGTAGCTCCCGCATCTATGGCGTTTTCCACCAGCTCTTTTACCACGGATGCAGGGCGCTCAATCACCTCGCCAGCAGCAATCCTGTTAGCTACTTCCTCTGTTAATATCCTAATGTTTCCCATTGTTATCCTATACCTCATAATGCGTCAATGTGGATATCACAAAGACAGAGCCTAATAATGGTAATCCCGCCACTGTGTCAACTGGAGAATGGATGGGGTGAGAAAACCCCTCTGATTTGCTACGCAGATCTTCCTTGCCTCAGCTTATCCCATAACGACTTCGGGTTTGTGGTTTGAAGAGAAAATCCGGTATGTTTCCATTAATCAGAAAAGTGCCATTTGATTTTTTAATCGCCGAAGCCACCATTTTTCTCTCGTCCCGGCGCAGAGTGTTCGGAACGAGACTCTTTAAAAAAAATCAATGTTTTGTGTTATCAATAGAGGTACCATGTATGTACCCTCTCCTTGCAGGAGAGGAGTGGATCCGGCGAGGCGGCAGACGGGGTGAGGTTCCGGCATTATTCATCGTCCCTACGTAAAGCTGTCGCTACGATTCACGTTTGAATGACGGGGCACACTTTTCCATTTTCCATTTCCTTCTCCCATTTCCCATTTCACATTGAGTCGGCGTCCCATTTCACCTCAATGGCATATGGAATAGGATCTTTGACTCCGGCATTTTGAAACGCCCGAATCCGTAAAATGCAACTATCGCAGGTGCCGCAAGCCACGTCATCGTTACGATAACAGCTCCAGCTGAGTTCCAGCGGTGCACCAAGTTGCATCCCCAGCTTCACGATTTCAGCTTTGCTTTTGTGAATGATGGGGGTGCAAAGTTGTATCTTTGTCTCATCTTTGGTACCTTCATCGATGGCACGCTCGAGGGCTGTATAAAAACGTTCCCGGCAATCGGGATATCCTGAACTGTCTTCTTCCACGGCACCGATGTAGATTCGTTGGGCTCCAATTACCTCTGCCCAACTGGTGGCAATGGCGATGAGGTGGGCATTACGAAAGGGAACGTAGGTATTTGGAACTTCCTCTTTATCACTGTGATCATCTATCGTCAGAGCGCTGTCGGTAAGGCTTGATCCGCCGATCTTTGCCAGATAGGTTACATCTGCCTCCAGCACGTCAGCCGGATGATAATGATCACAAATGCCCTCAAAAGCCATCAACTCCCGGGCCTGGGTTTTTTGCCCATAATTCACATGCAGATAATACACCGCATCACACTCATTCTGGGCGATGGCCGCCGTTACCAGGCTGTCCATCCCGCCACTTACCAACACTATTCCCTGGGTCATTTTTTCTCCTTTTGCACAAAATCCGGTGTCCATTCCGGACTCATGGCCACTTCCTGTACAAAGCCCTCGGTCATCCCCAGCTCCTCCAGTTTGTCGGTGGCGATGGCATATTCTTCAGCCGTTATCCCCCGGTTCAGTTCAGGATGCAAACAGGCTTCCCCCGCCGGGTAATATTGGGCCAACAGACTCACAGGCGTGGTGGGTCCCAGTTCATCTGCAATCCATTGCAGCGACTTTTCAACATGGTTGATATTTCCCGGAAGCATCAACAGACGGATAAGTACACCTCGTCGGGCCATACCGTTATCATCAATCTTCAAGTTGCCCACCTGCCGCATCATTTCACGGATGGCAGCACGTGCTACCGGTGGATAATCCGGGGCTGCAGAGTAGCGGTCACTTATCCGGCCATCACAATATCTCAGGTCTGCCAGATATATATCCACCAGCCCCTCCAGTTCCGCCAGTACTTTCGGCCGTTCATAGCTGCTTGTATTCCACACTATCGGAATGCTGAGTCCATGAGCTTTTGCGCTGATAATACACTGTTGCAACTGCGCTGAAAAGTGGGTGGGGGTGACCAGATTAATGTTGTGAGCACCGGCATCCTGCAATTGCAACATGATATCCGCCACCTCTTCCACGGTATAATCACTTCCCAGACCTCCTTGACTGATGGGGAAATTCTGACAATAAACACAGCGAAGATTGCAGTGGCTGAAAAATATCGTACCGCTGCCCTGGATGCCGGAGATCACCGGCTCTTCCCCATGATGCAGCTGCCAGGTATTAATGTGCATTTTGCTTCCGCTGCGACACCATCCCAGGGCAATATCCCGATGGACGCCGCACTGCCGCGGGCATAAATTACAAGGATAGATGGTGAGCATTTTCTCTCCCTGCCTGATCCAAAACAGCTTCTATAAATACCGATTTTGCAGCGGTATAGGCTTCACGATCGTTACTGAATTGCTGTGCCAGCTGCTTCTTCAATCGGGCATAGGCATCCCTGGCATCCCGATGATACCGGAGATAATCCCGGAACAGCAATAGATTCATCCACTCTTGGCTCTCCATGGCAACCACATGGAGGTGATGAGTTTTAATCTGGGCATCGCCGCGGAAAAAGAAGATCCGCCTATCGGTGCTGCCCCGTGAACTGTAGGTATAGCCGATGTGCTGAAAATGGCTAATAACAGCTTCCCGCCGGGTCATGGCTAAGGTGATGCCATCCTGAGGAATGCCAACCAAAAGGTCGATGATAGGCTTGGCATCAAGTCCCACGATGGCGGTGCTGCCGATGTGCTGAACCGCCACTGCATCCGGCGTAACGGCTAAAATAACCTCGGCTTCCCGACGAAATTCGTCACGCCACGAAGGGGAATAGGACATCAGCTTTACAGTACCGGAGGGTAATCCCAGCATAACATTACTCCTGTAACGTCAGACCGCGCCGGGTGATGGCATGCACGGCATCACGAAATGAGCGGGGATCGACATAAAGGGTTTTTTGGTGGGTGTAGGTAACAAAGCCGGCGGCGCTTCCGTGGGGTTTGCGCACGTAGCGAATCTGGGTATAATCCACCGGGACGTTGGTAGATTTTTTTGCTTTGGAAAAATAGGCCGCCACTTGAGCACTGAGAATGATAAGCCATTCGGGGACTTCCTGCTTTTTAAAATTACGCAAAATCACATGGGTTCCTCGAAACACACGGGTGTGAAACCACATATCACCGGGCTTTGCATAGCGGGTGGTGAGTTCGTCATTTTCTTTGGATGTGCGCCCCACGCACAGCTCCCAGGCTCCATCAAATTTTACCGATTTATAGCCTCGCCTGCCATCGGATGCCGCATTTTTCTTCTGCTTTTTTATCGCGTAGACATCCATATCTTCCACATCAAAGAGCTCCCGCTGTTTGTGCTCCAGAGCCTCGTCGGTAACCGCGATCTGCTCCAGAATGCGCATCTTTCCATCCCGTGCTTTGCGATATTTTTTGAAGTAAAATTGCACATTTTCATGGGGACTCAGTTTCTGGTTCAGAGGAATTTCTACTGTGCTGAGATCTTCAGAAAAGTAGTCGGTCACCACAGCAGATGCCATCCCTTTGCGCAGAGTGTGAACCTGACTTTTCAGTAATTCCGCCCACCGCTGATACTGTTTTTTCCCCTGAGTCTCAAATAAATCACTTTCCAGATTTTGCCGTTTCCGCTCCAGTTTCTTTATCTGTTTTTCTATTTTTTTCCGCGCATCGGCTTTCAGACGCTTTTCCCGCAGCTGCATCAGGACGGCAAAATAGCGGGCAAAAACGGTATTCATGTCTGCATCTCCAACATCTGCATTTTCCCGGATGCCAGCAACTGTGGCCAATACTGGCCAGTTAACAGGTGCTTCTACATTTTGATAGCTGGAAGGGGGCGGCACATAAGGCATCCCCGGTAAAATCTGCCGATGACGGTTTTCGGCAAAACTCACTTTGCGCACCGCATCGAGAATCTGTTCGGAGGTGTCGGTTACTTTGGTGAGGATGAGGTTTTGGTAGCGGGGGATAAGCTCCAGCACCAGATGTAGCAATATGTTTTGATTGTATATGTCTGTCTTTTCAAAAATCAACACCACAATGCGCTCACCGGGCATAATCTCCACACCTCCCAGTCGCGTCCCTCGTAACGCATCCTGCATAAGGTTGAGACCTTTCGCTTCGGCAAAGGGAATGGTCCCCTGACCATCTTGCCAAAAGCAGAAACACTCCCGGGACGTGAGGAGAATCATCAACGCCGCTCGATTTTTCTTGAAGCTGATACGGTACATATCTTCATACCGCTCTAGTGCCTTAAACTCCCGGGAACCAGGCCAGGCGTCCTTCGCCCAATTTGCCAAATACGAATATTGCATTCCCCATCCTTCTGCTTTTACTTTATTGGAAAATTCCTCAACCACAGCTTTTTCGTCAAGCATCGGATTCATTTGTCACTTATTCCTTGACACGCAACCCCAACATTTTCAGTTTTCAGTGCATACATTGAGTAAGGAGGATTCACATGATAAAGAAATTTGCAATTTTGTTTTTACTTTTGTTACCGCTTTTGCTCTTCGCACAGGATGCAACCGGTGAAGAGAGCAATGAAGGTCTTAGCCTGGGTGGCGGAGTTGGCTCGGTTATTCTGGATGGAAAAACCTATACCAGCATCCGTTTTATGCCGGAAGTTCGTTTTGGCCAAGTAGGCATCGGTTTTGATTTTGACCTGATGATAGACGATGAAGGCAATGCCCGGGAAGAAGATTGGGATGAGTTGGAAGACTACATCAACAAGGTGTATTACATCCGCTATGCTCAGAGGGGTGCTCCTTTCTTCTTCAAAGTGGGAGGTTTTACCGATTACACCCTCAGCCATGGTCTGGTGATGCGCAATTACACCAATATGCTCAAGTACCCGGAATATCGTCAAATCGGTGCTCAGGTGGGTTTCCGCATCAAATCAATGTCAGATTTTTCGGTAGAAGCTTTTAGCTCTAACGTGTACAACAACGACATCCTCGCTGGCCGCGTAACCCTCCGCCCGCTGCAAAGCGTGGAAATGCCCATCCTCAGTAAGTTGATCTTAGGCGGAAGTTTCGCCACAGACCGCGACCAGTACAAGGGCATCACAGATCAGGAAGAAGACGACATCCTGGCCAAAATAATGGAAGGAAGCGACTGGAATGGCAACGGCATCCCTGGCGCACAGGCTCTGCTAAACTACGGTCTCAGCCAGGAAGCGGTGGATTTGCTGATAACCAATGGCTACGCCGAGATAGAAGAAGAACCCACCATCAGTTTTGATGAAGACGATATTTCCATCTGGAGTGTGGATTACGATCTACCCCTCATCGAAGGCGACAACTTCAATTTGGGGCATTATGGCGAGATGGCACAAATCGTTGACCACAACATGGGCTTCATCTTCCCCGGCTTCTACGCCAAGTTCCTCATTTTTAACATGAATCTGGAATATCGTTTTTATCAGGATGACTTCCTGCCCGGCTACTTCGATAACCTCTACGATCAGGATCGTGCCAGCGTCTATGACGACACGGTGCGGGTAAAGGAATCGATCTTGGAAAACGCCGTTCAGACCCAGGGCTGGTACGGCAGTCTCACGTCAAATATCCGCGACCTGATTTACATCACTGCGGCCTATGAAGATATGTATGCAGACGGTAAAGATGATGACGACATGAAATCCATCTGGGGAAATATCGAGTTCAATACCGAAATGATTCCCAAACTCAGCACCGCCCGCATCGCCTATTCCCAGGTTCGTGTGCCGAAGATCAAAAAACTCAAGTCTCCATCAGCTCTCATCGATGGCAAACTGGGATATTCTCTCAGTCCAAACACCGAACTGGTAGCCCGTTACCAAGAGCGTTATGATGATGTCAACGGCGACGGCAAAATCAAAGGATCCGATGAAACCATCAAAACAACCTCTATCAGCGTTGAATTCAGATTCTAAGTTTTTGAACAGTATATTGCAGCCACCTTGCGAGGATTTATCGCAAGGTGACTTTTTTATCGATGCCCATTGCCACCTGGCAGATAGTCGATTGGATTGGCGCAAGGAGCTGGAGGAAGCCGCTGCGGAAAATGTGCAGAAAGTGATTTCCTGCGCCCTTTCACCGGCAGAAATTTTGTGGCATCAAAGTCACCTGGATCCGGCAATAGCATGGGTAGCCGGGATGCATCCCTTTTATCCCGCGGGAAAAGAGATCACTCTGGATGCCATCGCCACCCTGTGCCAAAAGGGTGACATCTGCGGTATTGGCGAGATTGGGTTGGATGGCAGGAATGGGGATATGGAAACCCAGATAAAGCTGCTTTTGCCTCAGCTGGATTTGGCACGCATGTATGGATTGCCGGTGGTATTTCATGTGGTGCGCTGGCATTATGAGCTCATCAGGCTTTTGAAACGCAATTTTCCCGGCGTCCATGGGATCGTTCATGGCTTTGATTCTTCCCCTGAAGCTGCCGAAGCATACAGCCGTTTCAATCTGGGATTTTCGTTAGGATGCAAGTCTCCATCGGCAAAGGCGGTGGCTTTCATCACTGCTCGTGGATTGTTTTGCGTAGAAACAGACACCCCCTTCCAAAAGGCCACCGACAATATGAAGCCGCTGAACCACCTCAATCAACTGCCCATTGCCATAGCGGGAATAACGACCCGAAGCGGCCTTAGCCAGCAGGCCATCCTGCACAGGCAGAAAGCCACCCTGCACAGCTTAGGATTTTTGGAGACCTCATGATAGATCAATTTCAACGAACAGAGCTTCTTTTTGGTAAAGAAGCGATAACCGCCTTTGCATCCAGCCGGGTGACCGTGATGGGGCTGGGTGGCGTAGGTTCCTACGCCGCAGAAGGGCTGGCCCGTAGCGGCATTGGCTTTTTGCGCATCGTAGATTTCGACACGGTAAGCCTTACCAATATCAACCGACAGCTGCCAGCCCTGCACAGCACGGTGGGAATGGAAAAGACCACCGTGATGGCCCAGCGACTTCTGGATATCAACCCTCAAATACAGCTGGATGTACAGCACAGTTTTTTTGCCCAGGATACCCAGGATGCGCTACTGGCAGATATCGATTTTGTGGTGGATGCCATAGACAGCCTGGGCCCTAAGGCCGCCCTGATGGAAGCCTGTTATCGACGAAAGATTCCTATCATCACCATATTTGGCGCTGCCAGTCGCTTTGATCCGTCGAAAATCCAACTGGCAGATATCGCCAAAACCCACACCTGCCCACTGGCACGAAAAATCCGCAAATATCTCCACCGCCGAGGGATTTTCAGTGGCATCCCGGTACTCTACTCCATCGAAGAACCCATCCCGCAATTTGATCACGACATGGGCAGCGCCCAGGAATGGGAAGGTGGCCGGGGCCGCAAACGAGGAACTCTGGGTTCGGTAGTTTATATGCCAGCAATCATGGGGATGTGGGCGTGCAGCTATGTATTGCGAAAGTTGGCAAACCACGCCGAAAGTTGATGCATCCCTGCATCCAGACTACCAGAAAAAACAAACCTCAAGTAACGGTAGCCCTTCCCCCACCCAGTAAACCTCATGAAAAGAATGTGTTTATCCGGAACTCAGAATGGCATATATTGTATTTTTCATTGACACTTCAGCCTTGAAATTTCAAGTATCAACTGCTAAACGACTCTATGTATTTGTGGTTTAGACAGTTGTTTAGAAAGGGTGAATATACCATGTATAAGAAAAGAGCAGGGGAATTATATGAACATTGAATTTCACTATTACATCACGAAACTCGTAGCCGTTGAAGCAGGTCTGATGCCTGACGAAGCCGAGATTGTAGCCTATGCATCTCAATTTGTAGATGACAACAATCAGGTATATACTGTTGAACAGCCTGATGGCGATACCTACACAAACCTTACAACCCAGTACAAAGACATTACAGCTCCTCCTGCAGAGAAGCTTCGCATCAATTTGTTACACCACTATTTACCGGGAAATCCAACCAATTCCAAGGTGCGGCGGGATGATGGTAAGATGCATTCATTGATGACCACACCGGTGAGCCAGCATGCTCAGGAAATTTTCTTTGATACCACCAAAGGAGAAGACCTCTATAAGCTGGGAATCGCCGCCCATATGCTGGCGGATTCGGTTTCCCATCAAAACTTTATTGGCATACGGGATGAGATGAATAATATCCAGCCGGCAGGTACACCTCTCAAGCCCTTCATCGGCCATGAAGATGCGGGGTACAAACCCGACATCCCGATTCTGATGTGGTACGATCCACGATTGCCTGCGAAAAATGCCCAGATCAATAACATCGAGCGCACACTGATGGCTGCCCAAAAACTCTATACCAACTTCCTGATGCTCACCGCCGAACAAAGCAGCTGGGGCAAATTGAAACAAAAACTGCTTACAGTCCTCTCTGAGCCCATCACCGAAGACGCGCTACAATTGGCCGTAGATAACACAGAAAAACGCATCCTGTCCTACCGCGCGCTGTTGGCGGAAGTGAATGCAGACTCGGTATATGAAAAAGATAAATGGACAAATGACTGCATCCTTACCGATGGAGAAACATATCATTTTGCCGACAACTATACCCAAAAGGCCTGGTACCGTTTTCAGGAATCGGTAAAACAATACCAAGCGATCGCAGCCAATAAACTGGGATCTATTCTGCAGCAGGTGAACATTCAGGGATGGTAGATATTCCTTCATAACTTCTGGATGGGAAATTCATCTATTTTTCGTGAAAATTTTGTAAAAATTGTAAGGAGGATTTAATGAGAAAAGTAGGTTTTATTTTTGTAATGGTGATTTCCGTCGCCATGCTTGTCGGCCAGGCTGCCGATTTGTTTTTCTCGGAATACATCGAAGGTTCCAGCCAGAACAAAGCGCTGGAAATCTATAACGGCACCGGAGATTCTGTCTCCCTGGATAACTATCAGATAGCTCAGGCTAGAAACGGTGGCGGCTGGGAATTTTATCACACCTTCCCCGCTGGCGCAACTATCGCCGATGGCGACGTGTGGGTGCTTACCACCGACGAAGCATCTCCTATCATTCAAGCTGTGGCCGATGAATCTTTGGAATACCCCAGCGTGTGCCATTTCAATGGCGATGACGCCCGTATGCTGCAGCGCACAGACGACGGCGGCATTACTTGGATAGATATCGATTGTATTGGTGACCCCGATAACGACCCCGGCTCTGCCTGGGATGTGGCCGGCATAACGAACGCCACTAAAGACCACACCCTGGTGCGTAAACCTACTATCCAAAATGGAAATCCCGGCATCCTGGCCTCCTTTGGAACCACCCCTGATGATTCCGAATGGATTGTTTACCCCGTGGATACCTTTGATTACATCGGCGCTCACACCATGGGTAACGACCTCACACCTCCTGAAATCACCAACGTCTATACCCAAAATGCTACCACGGTCATTGTGGAATTTAACGAGCCGCTGGACGAAACCACGGCCACAACCACAAACAACTATTTCATCAACAATGGCATCGGCAATCCTTCAGCAGTAGTGCTGGATGCAGGTGGCAGCAACGTTACCCTTACCGTTAGTGAGATGGCTGTAAATAACTACACCATTCTGGTGAACGGCGTAGAAGACCTGGCAGGAAATCCCATCGAAGATGCCAGCTTCGATTTTGCATACACGGCAGCTCTGGAAGAAGGTGACATCGTGATAAACGAAGTCGGAGAACCCTACGAGATGCCAAACACCTATTATTCCAGTTACCTGGAACTCTTCAACACCACAGATCACCTCATCGACGTGTCAGATTGCATCGTACACAGCATCGAAGTTACCGGTAGATCAACATCATCATTCACACTTCCCGCAGGCACCACCATGGATGCAGGGACGTTTCTCATCATCACCCGCAGCCGCTCACACTTCCTGGAAGATTATGGCACCTACGTAGATTCCACCATCGTGCCCATCCCTGCCTCTACTTCCGGCACAGGCGTGTATATCGCAGATAACTACTATTTTTCTTTTGAATCCAATACCGGCGCCACTGTCGATATCACCACCAGCGAAGTGGCCTGGAACTCTACCGTGTACGAAAAATCGGAGCCTACCGCCAGTGGTACAGACCCGGCAAATTGGGCAATCAGTGGCCAGATGACACCTGTCCAAGGTACTCCCGGCCAACCCAATACAGGAGGAATCACTCCTGTTATTTACACCATCTATCAATTACAGAGCGAAGTTCATACCGACGAATATGTGCAGACTTCCGGCGTGGTAACCGCCGTATATCAAAGCTATTACACCATCCAGGACGGAACCGGCGAATACTCCGGCATCTGGGTAGAAGGTGATGGCGTGAGCCTGGGAGACAACGTAACGGTGATTGGCTACGCTCGGGAATACTCTGACGCCCTTACCCTGATACAGCAAACCGGTGTTGAAATAACCGGAGCCGGCACAGTGCCAGAGGCCGAAGCGCTCACCACCGCCGATGCAGGAACCGAACCCTGGGAAGGGGTATTGGTAACCTGCACCGCAGAGTGCGACAATGAAAATCCCGACGATCCTGAAGACTATAACGAATGGTCGATAAATGACGGCAGCGGTTCTATTCGTGTAAACGACCTGGGCTACCTTTACGAGCCTGTTTTGGGAAATACCTATCAGGTAACCGGCCCGGTGAATTTCTCCTTCGATTTCTTCAAGATCGAGCCCCGTGATGCCAACGACGTAATGAATCTGAGTGGCCTTACCGTGGAGCCACAATTGCTGGAATTCCTCACCTATGAAAACTGCTCAGACGGCCTTGATTTTACCATCACAAACAATGCCGATGTGGCTCTGGACATCACACTCTTGGAAAATGAGGGTAATTTTGGCAATGCTCCCTGGTTTATTGATGGGTTCACCATTACCCTTCCCTACACCATGGATCCCGGTGAAGAAATGACTTTTACCGTGATGGTGGGACTTCCTGTTACCAATATCACCGATGATATTCTCATCGATTTCCTGGACATCGAGACCACCTTGGGCAACGAAGATGTGGAACTTCATTTTGACGACACACTTCTCTCATCAGCCACTAATTCACCCGTTCCATTCACCGGATTGCAGGGCAATTACCCCAATCCTTTCAATCCCACTACAAATATCTGTTACTCCCTGGCATCAGCTGGCCACGTTACCATAAATGTGTATAACGCCAAAGGCGAGAAGGTGCGCACATTGGTAAACCAAGCCATGGATGCAGGATCTCACACGGTAATGTGGGACGGAGCCAACGACGATGGCATTACCGTGGGAAGCGGCGTGTACTTCAGTAAATTTAACATGCGAAACAGCAGCAATACCGATTTCATCAGCGTGAAGAAAATGATCGTGATGAAATAATCAGGTATCCCATATAAAAAGAGCGCCCGGCAGTTGTCGGGCGTTTTTTTATCAGCTTATCCCATAACGAATTCTATGTTAGCAGGTTTGGTGAATTGGGGTGCCGGAGAGTTTTATCTGGTCGCAACACAACTCCCATTGAGCGCACTCAACGTGCGTACAAGTCTGCGTGTGACCAGAGATGCGTCCAAGCGCAGAGCACATGGGACGAGTGAGAGAACTTTCATTGTAGAACAAGCTGCCAGTTTGATTCTTCACACAACTTAGCAAGTTGTGCTACATAGATCTTTTATGATAATCCGCCTTGAAGAAAAGAGTAAAGTGCTGAAACATCATTAACCAAAATTCCGATTCGCTGCGATCAGATGAATATAACATGTTCAGGATTAGTGTTTTCATTAACTTATTCCTCAAAAAATACTGACTTTTCCTGGTTTTGGGGAGAAACAAATTGAGGTATCGCAGATAATGTACTATGCATATTTGATGTAAAGCAGTAGGAAACATCTCCCTGAATGGTTTTATGAAGCATCGACCTCTGCCGAAATCGCTGATAGCTCCTTTAGCTGTCGTTGGATATTTTGATTTCAGAAGGCGTAGAAATTTACTGGTTGATTCATAGGTAAATCATTCATTATTGGATATTCTTTGCCAATTGCTCTCATCCAGTTCAAAATACTGCTTCGACTAACCCCATATCGTGATCCCGTTTCCGAAAGAGAGCTTTTTGTTAGTACGTAATCGAGAACAACTTTCTTAAGGATATCCTTGCTGAAATGGCTACGTCGATTATACTCCTGAGACGTAAAGTTATGCTTGCATTGATGGCAATAATAACGCTGGATTTTTGTCGATATATTACCACGACTTGTTCGTATTGTTCATCGTGAAAATCCTTTGCGTTTCGTCTTCAGGCTGCCACAAATCGGACATCTTTTTTTTCATTTTCCGCATGACAGGCAGAAAATACCTTGTAACTTTCTTTGTCAAAACTAATTAGGTATCCTCCCAGACCCAATTAATTGTACACTCCCCCTTATTTCAAGGAAAAAAAAGTTGCCCCGACGCTCACGCATCGGGGCGAAATTCCCTTATTTCAAGGAAAGAAAAAGTTGCCCCGACACTCACGCATCGGGGCGAAATTCCCTTATTTCAAGGAAAGAAAAGTTGCCCCGACACTCACGCATCGGGGCGAAATTCCCTTATTTCATAAGGAAGGAAAGGTTGCCCCGACGCTCACGCATCGGGGCGAAATTCCCTTATTTCATAAGGATCATTTTCTTAGTCGACGTATATTTGCCGGCACGCATTTTGTAGAAGTAAACACCACTACCAACGTTGCGTCCGTAGGCATCGTCACCATTCCAAATGATGGTATGATAAGCAGCATCAAGTTCTTCATTAACCAGAGTCTTTACCTTTTCACCCTTGATGTTATACACATCAATGCGAACGTTTGTAGGCTGACTCAGGCTGAATTTCACTGCTGTTGTAGGATTGAATGGGTTCGGATAGTTACCGGTAAGTTCGGTAACCGTGGGAACTGCCGGATTGTTGGCTGGTACATGGATCACGGTCACGTGATTCGACTCACCAGACATAAATCCACCGTCATATTCTACAACTACCCAGTATTCATATTCACCAGTAGGTACACCTGTGTGTACAAAGAAGGTGCTCGTTGAAGTACCAACCTCTGTACCATCCTGGAAAATATGATATTGAACAAGATCACGGCCTGCGCTTGGAGCAGTCCATGTGCACATGATATTTGGCTGAGCAGGACCTTGAGAAACGGCATGGAAATTGATAGCAACCGGTAGGGTTACATCAACGGGAACAACGTTTGAAGGCTCAGAATCACCCGTATCATATACAGCAGTTACATAGTATTCATAGGAACCTGCATCCAGTGCAAGGTCATCATATGTTGTTGTGTTAGGATCGGTGATTTCGCTCAGCATTGTGCCATCACGATATACCTTGTAGCCCATCAGTGCGCGGGTATTTTCTACCGGAGCAGCGGGAACAAAGGCATGAACTACAGTTTGACGATCTGCGCTGAGAGTACCATCGCTATAGGATGCTTTGAAGGGTGTGCCTGGAGATTTTGCGTTGCGGCCGAGAGCCACAGCATTGTCACCAGCACCAACGATTCCTTCGATACACCAGTTGTAGTCCAGAGTTGCACCCAGTTCGGGCAGCAGGCTCCATGAACCACTAAAGTACATCCAGGCTCCCTTGTCGGGATACATTGGGCCGGAATCAACTGCAGCTGGATGATCACCGGTTGCACTGATGGAGTAGCCAATCCAGTATTCGTTACCTGCGGTAAGCATTACC
>JAGGWK010000012.1 GCA_021157525.1 Candidatus Cloacimonadota bacterium
ATTTTTTGCTGCATGTGTTACATGGGTATAAATCTCTGTTGTTTTTAGGTTTTTATGCCACAGAATATTCTGTATATACCTCAAATCTTCTCCTTTTTCTAACAAATGAGTTGCAAAACTGTGACGAAGAGTATGAACGGTTGCTTTCTTTTTCACTCCAGCTTTTTGAACTGCTTCTTTGAAAATCCTTTGAGTAACTCTTCTGCCGAATTGCTTTTCGGGCTTCGCTTCAAAGTGTTTATTCAGTTTCTGCATTGCATCTTCGGTGTAGGGGATGAATTTATCGGATGCAGACCACTTCCTGTCTGGTATCGTTTTAACCAACCCGCTGATATCCTCATTATATGGGAATTGCAATGCAGTACTCCTGTGTTCATCTGTAACGCAATCTTCCAATCCAATTCTCATAGCATCTCCTCGGTTTGGGTAACATCATCGCCAACAATTGGTTTTTGGAAATGAGTGTCAACTTTATTTTCTGTCGGATATGAGTTTTGGTGTCGTTACGGTGAGTTTCGTCAGCAGTGAAGAAGGATGTGGCCGGATACAGTATGAGGTAAACCGTTGAGACGGTTGGGTTGTTTTTTCATGTGAGGGTGCCGCAATTTCCAGTCATTCGGCCTGTCGCTGTATATTCGGGAATTGCTGGAGAAAGCGGATGGATTCAGCGGTTTCGGTGGCTAAAGAGAAATGGCACTTTGTGGGTATTGGGGAACCGGGCAAGCCCGAAGCCTGTCATATGCGGCGAAGCCGTTATGGGATAAGCTGAGAAATAAGCAGGAAGACGATAGATCCGGCGATAGAAGAGACTAATCGGCGGCAAGTGAAGCAAAATGGAATCTCACCGAAAATCAATTAAAATGTAGCAGATTACGGACCCGCTCCTTGATAGAATGCATCCTGCCATGCTGAATGGGAACCGTGGTAAGACGAGAGAGAATCTGCTTATATTGGATGTTCTTCATCACCATGCGTTTAATTTCGTCGATCTTGAAATTGTCTTTTGGCCGGGTTTTGATTGAGATTGATGAGAGTGAGGAGATCAACGAAAAGGTATCACCCTTTTTCCACAGCACGGTAACATTCTCATCTTTAAGGATAGTCACCGCAGCATCAGATGGTTTGTTGCGTCCAGAAAAGAGAATAGTGAGAGTACGCTTATTGCTCATATCTATGCACTTTTTCAGATTTGGAATAGCGAAGGTAATGTCTGTACGGGATGTGGGGAAGATCAGGAGCATGTTCCCTTCTTTCTGTTTTACAAATTCAATAAATTCATCGAGGCTGGATGCACCCACGGTAAAGCTATCGATGACCGCGTCATGTTCGTTGGTATCGTGGAGCACGGTTGGTTTCAGTTCTTCGATTACCTGTCCCAGGGTGGGGTTGCTCAGGATGGAAGAATAGGGAATCACGCCGTAGAGCTTGAGTTTTTTGGCAGCACAATACTGTTCCAGCGCCCGTTTCACTTTGTCGTATTTGGTGGGAATTACTTTGTTTGCAATTACCCCCAGCACCCGCACACCCTGTTGCTCAAAAAATACCCGATTAAGCTCCAGTCGATCGATAGCACTGCCGATGCCGCCTTTTACCAAAAGTACTACTTTGGCATTGAGCAATCGAGCCACATCAGCGTTGGATTTGTTCAATACAGATCCCACTCCTGCATGGCCGGTGCCTTCGATGACGACGTAATCCTTATCTTTTGCCACTTTCTGGTAACCCCTTATAATAGAACTGCTCAGATCCGGCTTAATCACTTTGTTGAGGTATTCTTCGGTATAGCCGCGTTTTATCACCACCGGATTCATGTCCAATGGTGCTTCGCCAAAGCCAAAATGTTCCTTCATTAAAATCACATCTTCTTCCACCTCTCCCCACTGCGTAGGAAGCCAGCGCTGGCCCACGGGTTTCATAAAACCCACCCGTTTGCCATGTTTTTTCAGTGCGTCGATAAGGGCAAAAGAGATAGTGGATTTTCCCACATCCTTGCCTGTAGCAGCTATGAATAAATTCTTGGCCATTGTCATACCTCTGGATGCATCTTATTTATCTGTGTAAAAATGGAGAGCTTCTCCGTTTTCCCGTCCATTACCGTGGCATAGTTGTTTATCATGCTGCTGTAATTGATGTTTCTTCTCATGATGTTTCCTCATTTGTTTGAAAGATGTCGGTCAGGGTCCGTTTCATGTCGGCATAATGCGTACCTTGCCAATACACTTTCCCGCAATGTCTGCACAGGGTAAAGTGCTTGTGGGTTTGGGCTACATAGGCAGGGATGCGGTCCTGCATCCTGGCTGGATCGATAGTGGTAAGCAAGCGATTGCACCGAATGCAGCGGGTAAAGAGCATCGACTCATCCAGCACCAGCAGAGGAAGTAGCTCCCGAAGCTGCTTCAGGTGGTTATCTGACCGAATAAGCTGGTGTGCTACTCCGGCAGGAAGCTTCATCTCTTTGGCACAGCGAGACAAAAAGATGCGCCGTTCTTTGGTAGCACGGGAAATAATGGTGGAGAAAGGGATGGCCTTCATCACCACGGCATCATAGCCCAGGATGCGTAGCCACCGGGCCAGGCGTCCAAGATTATCCCGCAGTAAAAAGCGTGGACGTCTCAATTTCGAGATCCTCGGAGTATCAGAAGGCGCAAAAATTGTACCAGCGCCATCAGTGTGGATGCAACATAGGTGAGTGCTGCAGCGTCCAGCACCGCCTTGGCACCTTTCATATCTTCGGGCTGCATCAAGATGCCGTCACCCAGCTGCGCCAGAGCTCTCCGGGATGCATTAAATTCTACCGGCAAGGTGACCACATGAAACACCAGCGCCCCGGCGAAAAAGTAAATGCCCAGATCCATGAGCAGGGGTGTGCGGAGAAGCATCCCGATAATAAAGAGAGGAAATGCCATGGTAGAGCCGATATTGGCGATGGGGAAAATTCCCGACCGCACCGTCAGTGGCAGGTAACTGCTGGCGTGTTGCAATGCATGACCAACTTCGTGGGCTGCGATGCCGGCAGAGGAGATGGAACGACCATAGAAAATTTCTTCGGAAAGGTGCACTTCCCGACTCTTGGGATCATAGTGGTCTGTAAGTTCGCCGGAGACCGGCTTCACCGGCACGTCATATAAACCGTTGCGCTGCAGGATAAACCGGGCAATTTCCTTGCCGCTCATGCCGCTGCCATTGGCGATTTTTTGAAACCGTTTGTAATTGCTTTGTACCTTGTTTTGGGCGTAGAGCGCCAAAATAAACACCGGGATGATCAGGACAAAAGTGGGATCATACCAAAACATTGTACCTCCTTATTCAATTAAAACGCTCCCCAAGGGAGCGCCACAAATGTACAAAATAGTGTCGAACTAAAACTTTCCAACTTCAAAAAACGTGAGAACCGCTGGAATGTTACAATTCATTGCCTCTTGCAGAGTACCAGAAAAAACCGCCTTCCCCTGGTCAAGAAAGATAATGCGGTCTGCTATGCGATGGATACTGGCAAGTTCATGCGTAACGATGACGATGGACATTTTCAACTGGTTTTTGAGTTTGAGAATGAGATTGTCCATGGCAGCGCTGGTGAGAGGATCCAGGCCGGAGGAAGGTTCGTCGCAAAAGAGTATTTCCGGATCCAGAGCGATGGCGCGGGCCAGGGCAGCACGTTTGCGCATCCCTCCGGAAAGCTCGGATGGCAGCATATTTATGGCGTGACTGAGGTTAACCAGGTTCAGTTTTACTTCGATGATACGGCGGATAATTTCCGGTGGCAGACAGGTGTGTTGTTCCAGAGGGATGGCAATGTTGTCATACACCGGCAGAGAATTGAGGAGCGCGCCATTTTGGAAGAGCATACCCATCCGTCCCAGTAGAGCTTCAAAGGCCGTTTCTTCCATGCCCATGGTTTCTACGCCAAACATCTCGATGGAGCCTGACTCCGGCTGATAGAGGCGCAAAATATTTTTCAGGAGGGTGGTTTTCCCGCAGCCGCTGCTACCTAAAATTACGGTGACCTGCTGAGGATAAAAGTCCGCATTGATATCTTGGAGGATGGTATTTTCGCCATATTTGGCCACCATGTTTCGCACCCGAATGATTGGTTTTTTTTCCATAGATTACCTAAAAATAGAAGACCAAACTGAAAATGGCATCCACCAGAATGATGGCGAAAATCGATGCTACCACGGAATTTGTGGTGGCACGGCCCACGCCTTCGGCGCCGCCTTTTACATGAAATCCAAAATAGCTGCCGATAATAACGATGGCCCAGGCAAATATCTCACTCTTTGCCAGGCTGATGACGATGTCTCGCAAAACCAGCACATTCAGCACTTCATTGAGGAATGCTGTGGGACTGAGATCCAGGTAGGTAATTCCGATGATCAGGCCACCCAATATCCCTACTAAGTTGCTGAGAGTTACCAGCAACGGCATGCAGATGGTGATGGCGTGGAATTTGGGAACCACAATGTAACGAATAGGATTTATCGCCATCATTTTCAGTGCATCGATTTCCTCGGAAACCTTCATGGATGCGATCTCTGAGGCGATAGCACTACCGCTGCGGCCAGCCAGCAGGATGGCAGTGATTATGGGGCCCATCTCCCGCACCATCGAGATGGCGATGAGATCGGCAACATAGATATTGGCGCCAAACTGACGCAGCTGTGCTGCAGACTGCAATGCCAGGATAAGGCCCAGTACCAGAGAGAGCAATCCCACGATACCTACCGCATTCACACCGATCAGCAAACTCTGCTGTTCCACTGCGCCTTTACGCTGGCCCTTGTGATTGAAAAGTCCAACCACAGACCAGAAGGCAATATCGGCAGTGAGATAGAGGGCATCCTGAAGTGAAGAAACCCACTGCAATACACCTTCGCCTATCTGTTGAAAAACGGGTACACTCTGCACATGAGGAGCTGCATCCAGCGCAAGCGATGAGAAGGTGTGATACTGCTCCCGATGATCTGAAGTGAGATGCACCAGGGCTGAGGATGTAAGCTTCGCCTGAAGAAGAACACCGTCTATAAAGGCGACGCCAGCGCTGTCCAACTCGGTGATATTTTTGCCATCAATACTGGTAATTGAGTTGAGATCGAGGTTTTTTTGCTCGGCAAAAAGCGCAGGGACGGTGACTTTTGTAACGGCGCCATCCAGAAAGAGTGTATTATTTTCCTGTTTCATGGCTACCGCAGGAAGTAGGTGACCCGCAGGAAAAGGGTGTCATCACGAATGATAGAGCTGTCACCCGTCTTGCGGAGATTCAATTTATAATCCAGCGAAATATGTTTAACAAGCTTCATATTAAAGGAATTTTCCCACTCTATGGTAACGTCGTCCTCTTTATTAAAGGGAAAGAGTACATCGGCTGTTGTGGAATAGGTGAGATTTTTCAGAACCTTAAAATTACCCACCAGCGACATCTCGGTACCTAATTTATCGGTGGATTCCAGCTCTTTATAGATGCGATAATCCACCACCGAAAGATCGGGTAATGTATCGTGAATCGTTGTTTCATAGCCATAAACGTCGTTATAAATATCCTGACGTAGTCCCAATCCACTACGGATATTAAGGGTTGCTTTGCTGCTGTCGAACAGCCGGAAATTGAGTCCGATTCCCTCTTTGAGATTAAGGGGTAAAAGAGATTTTTTCACCTGTATTTTATCTTTTCCGATTTCTGTAGATATCAATTCCCCGGAGTTGTTGTATTTTTTGTAATTGAACTCGGTGGTGCTGTAGCTGTATTCGTTGAGGAAGTGGGTAAGCAGGTCAAAGCGGGAATAAAAACCCAGGTTTTTTATGAAATAATAGACCAGAGTGTTTTTCCAGTCAAAACTATCGGAAGAAATCTGGAAATCGGTATCGGTTTTTTTGGTAGTTCCCATATCAACCACGTTTTTCAAGGTATAATGAAACCGGTTGATATTGTAGGTTAACTGGGTTTCCAGCTGGGTATTGAGGGTTATGGTGTATTCCGGGTTATTCTCATCCAATTCGTTACTGCTGTTGAAATTCACATTTCCATGGATGGCACTGTTTATCTTGAGTCGCTGGTCTCCTGATGTCCGCTCAGAGTCTTCCAACACGCCACTTCCCACTAAACTCAGAGGGTTCCCATCTTCATCCACATCCACCACAATGCGCAGCTCCTGCACATCATTGGGCTCTACAAATACGGTGGTGAAATCCCGCAGGGTATTAAAGGGCTCGTTGTTTATGGTTACTTTATACAGGCCAGGACGCAGAGCCCACACCACTGGTTGCTCGCCGATTTCCTTTTCAGCAGGAAATTCGCTGCCGAAGGATTCACCGGTTTCCATGTCCCATATCTCAAAGCGTACTTTGGCATAGTTCCGCGATTCATCCATCACGTCCACTATCAGGCAGCCCCAGTCTGGCTCAACTACGGTTTTATAGCGAGGTCTGATGATGATGTTGGTTTTCATGATCATCTGGTTAAGGCTCCCTGAACCGTAAAGCACACTGTAGCGTCCGGCGGGAAGAGCTACGTCGGTACCCATTGGTTCACTGGCCACCTGCTCACCCCGTTCATTTTTGACGATGAAATAGGGCTCGTTATCACTGTGAGTAAGGGCTGGAACCAACAGAATGCCGTAGCCTTTTTCGGTATTTTCTGCTTCTGCCAGAGGCTGGATGTTCACGTTATCTAATGGCGCATTTTCTTCGGGGTTGATGGGGCAATAGCCATCTTCGTTGGCGCTAAAACGCACAACTTCCCGGGCAAATTCATCTGCCGCATCCAAGATGATCTCGTTTACCGTCTGCACAAACATATCCACGCTGTCATCGGGTAATTGCCGTTCTACATTTACCGTATGAGCCAGGATTTCTGCTCCATTTTCCTTCACAGAAAAATCGATGTTTACGTGTGCCTGCTGTTCAAATTCCGATTGATAGAGCTCGATATTATTTAGTCGGGTACCGATTTCCCATACCCGTCCCGGCTCTTTGGTGTATTGCCGATGAACTTTACTGAAGAGGTTGTAGGCTATCAGCCGTTTAGAGCAAAGGTCTGGGATAATGGTATTGAGTTTTACGCCCCACAGGTCATTATCGAGGTATGTGATACGGGGTCCAAAATTGCGTACCACGATCTGTTTGCGATTGTAAGCGTTGCGGATCTGTGTATCCAGCAATACCGCAGTGATATCCAAGGGCTTGGTTTGTTTGAGGTCCGCATCCTCGGAGTGGGGATAATACTCGAGAATGTAATAATTTCTGGTGAGCAACTCGGTAGAACTGCATCCAGCCAAGAAAATAAGAGAGATAATAATCCATGGGATCAATCGTTTCATAATGCTTCCTTATTTGCGTCTTGATCGTAACAGCAGACTTGGGTCTTCGGAGATCATCCGGGAAAACTCGTTGAGATATTCGATGGTTTCTTTGAGAGAATTAATGGTATCCCAGAGATCCTGACGGCTGTTCAGCACGGTGATGTCCACGTCTTGGATGGTGGATTGTGCTTCGTTGATGGTGGTATTGAGGTCGTCTAACAGCTTGGATAAATCTGCCGCTGCCAGGTCGGCGGTGACCATTTGTGTATTGGTGAGAATGGAATCTATTTTTCCCGATGCCAGGAGGGTATCAATGCGGCTGGTGATTTTTCTGGTATTCCGAGCAACATCTGCCAGATAGTAGGTGACGGAATCGAGGTTGGTGAGACTGTTAGTGATGGACACTTTGTTTTGAGCCAGCAAAGTATCTGCATTGGTCAGGATGTCAGAGAGTTTTTTCCGGTTATCGCTGTTTGTCATCTGTATGATGTTATTGAGTGCCAGCTCAATTTTATCCGCAATGATATCGGCTTTGCCTGAAAGGTTTGCCAGAGTTGATTTCCCGGACGTAATAACGTCGCCGGGTTTCAGTAGTGGCGATTCGTTCGTGCCGCCAATGAGTTCGATCTTCATCAGGCCGGTAATGCCCACCGGGGAGAGGGTGGCCAGGACATCCTGCTTGATAGGAGTGCCGGCGTTTATACTCACCGTTACCACTACTTTTTGAACGTTATCTCGGGCAATGTCGATGTGATCAACTCGCCCGATATCGATACCATGGTAGTTTACAGCTCCGCCTATCTTCAGGCCGCCCACCGATGTGTCTGTATAATGAATGTAGTAGATGTCTTGTTTTTCCATAAGCTTGTTGCCCACTACCATCACGATAAGGCCGATAAGGAGAACGGAAAAAACCGAGATAAAGATTCCCAACCGAAATTTTTGCGCCTTTGTTACCATTATCACTCCTTGAGCTCCAAAAAGAGATTTTCAAGAACTTGGTGTCAAGCAAAAAGCCTGACGTAGAAAGATTAGAAGAAAACTTCTACAAAAAATGAAAGCTGGAAAGTAGAAATGGTATCTTCTCTCTTCTTATCATTGGTTTTGTCATAACTGCAGATAAGACCGCCGGTGATGTTCTTGGAAAATTTGTAGTTAGCACTGGGAGAGATGGAAAAACGTACCTTATCGATGTCCACGGTGGCCTTCTTATCGTCGGATGAGTTGTCTGTAGTGCTGTAGCTGTCTTCATAGCTCAGTCCCAGGTCGGCGGTGAGTTCGTTGCTGAACTTTACTTTCCGCGTGGTAAAAGGCATCTTGATACCCCGCTCTGCTGTGAAGGTATAGGAGATATTAGCCGATGCCGACCAAGTATTGTTGCTAACCGTTATTTTCCCGGATGTGTTATTGGTAATGCGCTTGTTATCCATGTAGTTTGTGCTGATGGTGGTGATGATATTGTTTGCCCAGTTACCATTCCACGAAACCAACGGAGCCAGGTTTACCCGGATTTGTTCAGATTTTGGGGTTGTGAAATCGATGTCTCCATCTTCAATTCGGGTGATGGAATAGGAGCCGGAAAGGCGGGAACTGGTGAGAACCTTCTCGGCATGAAGTAGTTTTTCCACTTCACTTAATGTGACGGAAACACTGGGGAATACGGTAGATACAGTCATCTGTTTCACATTACCGTACTTTTTATTTATATCCAGAGAGTAGTTCCAGCTGGTTGTAAGATTTTTGAGTAACAGGAGGCCAGTGGATGCAGAATATTTATTTACCACCGTTTTGAGACTGATGAATTCCTGATCGATTTCGTGAGGTGAACCTATCTGATAGAGGAAGCTGGGGCGATCATCCAGGTCATCGTAATTGGTGGAGTAGGTATTTGAATAATTGAAGGTAATATTATCCAGGCGACTGAGGTAATTTATCACATCCAGTAACAGATGGGTTTCTTCTTCCGGCTCTTGTGGCAGGGATGCAGAGGTGTCAGCGATAGCGGTTTCATCGGGCTGAGGAATCAACTTCTCTCCGGTTTCTTCAGGTGAGGGTTCCCCGGGTTCCTCAGGCTCAACGAATTCTTCAGGCTCCATGGGCTCTTCCTGTTTTTTCCTCTCGGCGCGGCGCTTCTCCAGCTCTTCCATTTTCCTGGCCTCTGGATTGATGGTAGATCGGAGAGAGAGTAACTTCTCCTTTTCCTCT
Organism: Candidatus Cloacimonadota bacterium; assembly: GCA_021157525.1. Taxonomy (GTDB): domain Bacteria; phylum Cloacimonadota; class Cloacimonadia; order Cloacimonadales; family TCS61; genus JAGGWK01. The sequence goes on from JAGGWK010000012.1 coordinate 9,501, forward strand.
TCGGTAAGATCATCTTTGCTGCTCAGATTGGTAAAGTCATCAAGCATGTATTGTGGGGTGGTCTCTGGCTGTTCTTTTTTCACAGTGACTTTATGTTTTGTTTCAAGATTTCGAACAAGACCCTGCAAAAGATCTTTGTTTTTCAAGGTTAAACGTCCCGATATATTTCGTTTCACATTGCCCTTGTAATGAAGGGTGTCCACGGTTCCCGATTGCAGATGCTGCTCGTTGTATTTCACCGATGTATCAACGTTGAAGGTAAAGTATTTATCCAGGTATGAAGGATTATAGTCCAGTGAGATATCCTGTCTTCGTTCCTTTTCTTCCCCGATATTCACGTCCTTCAGGTAATTCTTCAGAGTCAGGTCTCGCTTGGTCGTCAGTTTGTAACTGGATTCCACGTCGCTGAAGATGTCGTATTTCACGTATGAATCGGTATTTATGGTGCGGGTGTCTGTGGTTTGTGCCACCGGCGTCCATGGGTTCAAACTGTCGTTATAGGCATCGTAGCGCCAGCGCCGTGGCTCGGATGCCTGGAAGTTAATGGTGTTATTGAAGGTATTGGGGAGGTAATAAAATTTATATTCGCCAAAGAGGCGTAGTCCAACGTTATCTTTTGGGATGGATAGTTTATACACATGTTTCATGGAATAGCTTAAGGTTGTGTCTCGGCTAACGGCAGAGAGGGTTTCGCGCTTTTCCAAGGAGGTGCTGAGGGTGGTGTTTTTTACCAGATATTCCAGGATTTTGTTCTTGGGCACCCTGGTCTGACTAAAGGAGATATCGGCACGCTGCGTCTTGGATGAGCTTTTTTGTCGTTTTTTCTCATCTTTTTCCAGGTCTTTCCGCAAGATATCGGAATTGGATTGATAGAGAGGTGTACCGTTATTGAGTTGATAATTGAGGTTCAACGGCATACTCAGTCCCCATTCAGAGGGGAAAAATTTGTTGAGCTTGATCTGGGTGCTGGCGCTGAGGTGCCTGGTCTCCTGATTGTTGGAGAGGTCGGTATCGCGAGAACCAGAATTTTGGAAGTTGGCAGTTTTCCATTCATAGGATACATCAACGGTGGCGAAGTCTGCCAATGTACTGTGGAAAGAGACATTCGACGCATAGCCTACATCTTCGTAGGGATCTGCCACCCGGATGTCGTCAAAATAGATGCGTCCATGGAAATCACTGTCGGCATGCACACCCAGGGTTATTTCTTTGATATTGGTAAGTACCGGTGCCACATTTCTGTAGATCATGCTGTAAGTTATGTTGTCTGTAGTGTAGGATTTCATACCGTCTTTTTCGGTGATGAGGAGGGTATCCGGTTGGGTCTTCAGTTTGGTGAGGTCAGAAAATTCGATGCTGATTTCCTTCCAGTTATCTTTATTCATGCTGGTAGCATAGGGTGTAAAGGTGATGGGTGTGCGCACTTCATAATAGGTAAGGGAGTCTGCTCCCAGACGAATGATCAGGGTCTGATCGTAGGGTGTTGCGGATGGATCGGTTTTGGCTTTTTCCGGATAGACCCAGAAACGTATTTTACTGTAAGAAAGCAGATTGAGAGGATCCTGTTTGAAGTTTTGGGTAACCGTGGCATTGTGGGATTCTTTGATGTTTAAAAAATCCACAGCCAAAGATTGCTCCAAGGTTATTTCCCCATCTTTCTTTATCTCGGTACCCGGCGCAGAGGTGTAATGCTGATCCTTCTGATTATCTGCCACACCGGCCTGAACGACTTCGTTGTCGTCATTATAAATGTTTCCGTTGTCGTCTTTTATGAGGTTATCTTCCCATTTGTTTCCCACGATGTCCAGGGTTACCAGCTTTATCCGACTGGTCTGTTCGGCTTCAAACCACACACGGGCAAAGTTCACTTTGCTCAGGCTGGGTTTCAGTGACGGATTATCACTGATCACATTATAGGCCATATCGTCGCTGAGGGGAATGCGATAGAGCCGCCATCCGTTGTACTGACTTTCCATATAATTGTCTGAATTGAGAGAGATGGTGTAGTCCAGATAGACTTCCGATGTATTCAGGGTTCCGTTGTTATCCAGGTCTTCACTGTCCAATCGGTCGTTTCCTTCCATACCGTTTATTTCCGGATATTCTTCCTCATTGCCCACGGTAACTTTTTTGTTATCATAGTCGTCATCGGGGTCATCTCCCGGCTTGCCGGTGCGAATATTGTCCAGCCCGTAATCTTCGTCAGCATCCAGTTTACCATCAGAGTTTTTGTCTTCAGTGTCGGGTTTATCGTTTTCTCCGGGACGGTAAAAGTCTTCGGACAGTTTTCCCAGGTTTATGTGCATCACAACTTCGGGAGTCACGCCGTTTGCGTCATCTACTTTTGCCAGGACTTCGATGTACTTTTTGTCAGTAAAGTCGAGATTATCGCCGATGTACTTCATCACGCCGCCCCAATAGCGATCGGTGGTTCCCGGCAGATTCACATCGGGATCGGTGAGTTTAAAAGTGAGCACCTGTACTTTTTCTTCTTCTTCTTTCTGGGTAAGCGATGCAGGGTCAAAGACGTCTTTGAAGTAAATATTTTGCGGATTATACCAGTTTACGTGGGCTTTGGGATAGGATGTATTGCAGGGCGTGCTTGCCGGCATCCAGAGAGAACGGGTGGTGCCCAGATTAAAGGCATCCAGCGTAGATTCCATATCGTCGATATAGGCTTCGTTGATATCAGCCTGATCTTTGTCACCGTAGATGTTTGGCGCACTGAGGGCCACTTCGCCGGTGAGCCGCAGATTGGAATCTTCGTCAGTGCGGATGAGAGGCAGAAAATCGACAGCCCGGGTGAGGAAAGGAGCTTCATATTCCAGTTCGCCATCCAAGTCTGCCAATATCACACTACGGTTTTCATTGCCCAGCTTGGGGCGGTCTTCTTTTACCGTTTCCGATTGATAGATAAAGGTTCCCCCCAGCTGCAGGTTGTCAGTAATCTGCCAGTCGGCGCGGGTGCCTACCAGGGTTTTGCTGTCCACGGCAAAGATCGGCTTGTACTGATAGTCGATTTCGATGCCTTGATTTGGGTCTTTGGCATCAGCGGAAAGCAGGGTAACGAGGCCAAAATCATAATCCACAATGTAGTCGATGTTTTCGGTGAGCTTGCGTTTGCTGGTGCCCACCCGCACCACCACACTTCCGGGAAGGATGTTCAATCCCAGATTGATGGTTTCTCGCCCAATTTTACCCTTCACGCCAATGATCATATGATAATCTTCGAAGGTGATATAGTCGATATCTTTGGAATAAATGTTGGCATCGCCAAGGTTTTTAAAGGGTTCCAGCAGTGAGAAATAGACATAGCCGGAGGCCAGATCAACCGTGGCATCGTCATCGTTTATGGTGCCGCTCCCGTTGGTGTCCAGTCGCAGATATTCATTAAAGGTCATGCCGGATGCTACGCTGTCAGGGACGGTATAGTTTTTCGATTTATCCTGATTTTCATCAAAGACATTCAGCAAGAAGCCGTCGCGATCGACATTTTCCATCCCCAGATAATAGACGTTTCGCATCTGCAGCTTCCAGTACTGGGGATCAGTTTCCAGCTCCTGATTGCTTTTACGCAGCAGTTTCACTTCTTTTGTGGCGTCGTTCCCTATTTTCACTCCGTCCAGCCGGGTATAGATAATACCGATGGTTGCCCGTTTGTCCACGGTTTCGTTCAGGATCACAATCCCGTTATCCCAATCCACCACATAGTCGGTACCTATCACCCGGGTTTCAAAGAAGTAGGTTGTTTCAGGATGCCCGATTTCGGTACCTTCGAAGGTGAGATTGTTGTTGTTTGCCAGACCATCATCGTAATAGAGGATGAAGTCTTTTTCCCGGTCTGGCAGGAGATAGCTGTTTTTGATGGTCCAGCCACCGTTGTCTCCCACCTTGATGGCGTTATTGGCATAACTGGCGGGCAACAGCGGATCAGCGGCGACTTCCGCTTCGGTATAAATATCATAAAGCTGATAGGGATCATCGATAAAGTAATGGGTTCGCCTTACATAACTTTTGCTATAGATGGCAGAGGAGTCTGCTTCGGCGCTACCCTTGTATTTTTTCGTATCTTTTTTTGCTTCATCCCGTCCAAAGATGGCGGTCATCTTTATATTGCCCGCTTCAAAATCTCCTTTGATTCCAAACATACCTTCGGAAGAGACGCTGTAACTGATGAATTTTGAACCGGTAAGAGAGAGGGAGAGGTTTCCCCCTTCTATCATTTTCACGATCTCATCTTCGGTGCCCTGATAGTTTATCTGGATAGTGCTGGGATTGGATACAAAGCTGTCTTCTGAGCTGGATTGGTGGGTTACGTTTACATGTACTTTTTCGCCGATGGTGCCGTTAAGGCGTAGATTAAGGTCTTGGCGAAAATCAAGGTCAAAGTCGTTATTCTGATCACCTTCATCCTGACTACTGCTCCGGTGAGAGCTGGTACCACCGATGGTGATTTTCTCGCTTCCATCCAGATTCAGCCGTCCGGCTTTGTTTCCCATAAATTTTCGTACTGCTTTAGGGAGTGCCGATTTTGGCAAGTCGATCACGATTTCCGGGATGAGACCCTGGCCGGTTGAGCGGTCGGTTTTATCCAGTTCGGCCCGTACGTTTTCATAGAGTTTATCTTTAAATGCCTGATAGAGGGCCAGTTCCTGGTATCTTTGCATATCCATATAGATCGGCGTGATGAGGGGGTAGCTATTGAGCATGAGAATCTCGATTTTCACTATCTGCGCATCAAAATCGAATTGCACGGTTTGAGTTGGTTTAAAGGGCATCGGTATGGTACGGCGCTGGCTGGTGAAGTTGTAGCCGGACGGCTGATGATAAAAATCCGCCGTTATAAATTTCAGCTTGGTAACGCCGGTAAGGGTGAAGTCTGGCGTAAAATCGGTAGCCATAGCCAGCGCAAAACAGGCCAGAGACGCTGCGATGAGTAGTAGTCTTTTCATAGTTTTTCGATGCAAATCTTCAATAGTCCTTCTATCATAAGATCGGGATTAATGGTGTCAATTTCCTGAGCGTTGGCACAGATCAGAGGGGCCAGGCCACCAGTGGCAACGGTGTAGATGGAACGGGTGGGGTATGCTGCTTTTATCTCTCTTATAAAGCCATCTAAAAGCAGGCGATGACCGGTAATACTGCCGGAAAGTAAGGCGTCTTCGGTGTTAAGACCCAGCAGATGCCGGGGTTGTCGCAGGGTGATGTTTTGCAATTTTGCTGCTCGTTGGGTAATGCTGTCGCAGCCTGTTTTTACGCCAGGCAGGATGGCTGTGCCAAAGAAGTCGCCATCTTTGCCTACCAGCTGGATGGTGGTAGCGGTTCCCAAGTCTGTCACGATGCAATCTCGCTGGTACAACTCTCTGGCGGCATAGGCATTTACGATGAGATCGGCACCCAGATAGGAAGGATCTGCAGAAAAGCGCAAACCCAACGGCGTGGCGTAGGTTACTTCCATCCAGGATGCAGAAAAACAGGAGCTGCAAAGCCGGGAAAATATCCGGGAGAGGGCGGGTACGACCGAGGAAAACACAATCCGGGAAATATGGTTTCCAGGAAATTTGAAGGGCTGCAACTGCTGCATGATGACGCGACAATAGGTAGCCGCTTCCTGTGTAGGATCTGTGGTCATGCGCCACTGATGAATACGGTTTTTGTCTTGATATAGAGCACCCACAATGTTGCTGTTACCAATATCAAATAGGAGATTAAATCCCATGTTTTTTCCTCTGCTTACTTTTCCAAAA
>JAGGWK010000004.1 GCA_021157525.1 Candidatus Cloacimonadota bacterium
CAAGGTGTGCTTCCGGTGTGTTAGCGTCGGATGTGGCATTGAAAGCCATCATGGCGGTACCGGCTGCGGCGATATTGCCGAAAGGCTGAGCGCCTGTAGTGTTCAGGGTTACATAGGGGTCTGAAGAAGTCAGGCTGCCGGTTACATTTGCAGCAGCAGACGTCCCTACGTTGGTAAGGGTTACTTCCAGGTTCACTTGCTCGCCCGGATCCCACATGAAATCACCGTTTCCACTGGCTGTATCATTTACCTGGAAGGAAAGAAATTCCAGCACTGGAGCATGGGCTTCCAGGGAGAAATTGCTTGCCCAGGTATCGGTACCGTCGGTAGCAGAGACATCGAAGAGAATATAGTGGCCATCCGGCACTGATGTATCGACATCAAAGGCAAAAGCATCGGCAATCTCAATGGTTTGGTTGGCGCCAATGTTTCCCCAGTTTTCCGTATCGTCGGTAATGGTTACGTAGGCATCGGAGGAGCTGATTGTTACCGTTACATTATCGGCTTGAGCGATACCAACATTTTCCATGGTCATGCTCAACGTTACCGATTCGCCATAGTCCAGGATGCCGTCATTATTGCCGGAAGCATCATTGATAACAGAACTTTCGTACACGCAATAGGGACCGGAAGCCGGAATCACGGGAATGATCTGCTGATAGGCCATGAAGTTGTGAGCGGTAACGGTAACGGTGACATCGCCGGGAACCGTTACAGGGCTGTCAAATTGCACTTGGGCGATACCGGCAGCATCAGTGAAAGCAACGGCATAGATGGTGTCATCAGCATTTGAAACGCACACGCGGGCATCTCCCACCGGGCCGTCGGGGCCGAGGACGTTTACGGCAAACTGCGTAAAGCCCAGGAAGAGCTGTGCATCATGGCTAACGGTAAGAGTTTGAGGTTGCAGCGTCCATGGCTCCAGAGAGCTATCTCCCAGCCAGAGGTAGGTACGAACGTTTGAACGGCCAATGGTTCCATGTACGTTGAGCACGGTAACGTTTGCGAAGTTAGAAACGTATCCAATATTATGGATTCCTTCATCAAACACGGCTTTGTACATCTCTTTATCATAGTCATGATTTGGGATGGTGTAAGATGGGATGATAGCACCGTTTATGGCCACAGCACCGGCATCATGCTTCATAAAGCTTTCGCACAGGCAGTCACCAGGATGGGCAACGATGTCCATGTTGTCACAGCATACGTCAAAAAGCACAAAGAGACGATTGTCGTTTGTCAGTTGATTTACATGGGTTTGGGTAAAACTGCCCGAAGCACCCCACTGCCAAAACTCGGTAGCAGAGCCATGTCCACGGTAATTGAAAATACCGCAGGAAGTGTTATTCACAAAGTTAATAATGTCATCGTTTGTTGCTCCGGCTCCACCGTAGCAGGTGGTAAAGAGAGGAGTTTGATCTGCATAATTGAAGGTCCGTATCTCTTCTTTACATTGGGTATATTTGCCGGGATAATCCTGCTCATGAGCTACCAATAAAGAGTTTTCGGCCCAGTTTGTAGAGACATCGGGATTTTGATAATGATCCAGAGTTTTCTGCAGCTGGTCATCCAGTTCCTGAAGATTGTCATAGGTAAAACGGCCAATTGCCAAGTCGGCATAGTGGTCGTCCGGACCATCGAGACAGGTGTACCAGGCATCGGAATAGGTTGCATCTTCCCCTGCCGGAGCCCACCAGTACATAGGTACATCATTGGATGCAGGAGGGTTTCCACCGTTGGGATAGGCATCCCCAACCATCAGCACATACTCCAGATTGTCTGAAGCATAAAGCTGCGTGATGTAATCTTTGAAATTTTGCGATGTATTGAAACCGGCTTCCAGAGTGCGGACTTCGGTTTTGAAACCCTGCTGGTTTTTCCAGTCAACAAAGGGCTGAATGGTCGTCAGAGCTTCTGTATTTGTGATGATGAGATACTTGGTCGTAGCTTCATCGGTAAGGTCGCGGGTAAAATTTTCCGCATCAAAGTTTATCAGAGCTGCCTGATACATGTTGTAAAACATGGGGGAAATGGCTTTATCGCGATTGATAGCGGTATCTGCATCATAACCATAAAATTCGATTTCGACGGTGCAGGAAGTGATAACCTCCAGCTGCCGGGTTGCCGGATTGTATTGGAATGGAACCACATGCAAGCCACTTATTACCACGTCACGCCAGATGCCGGGTTTATCCATGGATGCAAATTGCACAGGATATTGGCTGTTTGTATCGTAAAAGCGTTTATCCATCATGAATTCTTCAGATTTTCCGCCAGCCACATCTTTTTCCGGCGTTTGATAGGGATAGATGAGCATATTGGAAACGGTGGCGGTTTCTACGTTTGTAAGGTGATAGCGGAACTGCTGATTGTCTGGTACACCAACAATTGCATTGAGAGTTGGCAGCGCAGGCTTTCCGATATCTTGGGTTGTTGCTTCGTTGGAAAAGCGAATTTTCTGGTAGGTTTTACCCTGCTGAGTTATCGATGTCTGATAAAAGCCGGGTACGTTTACTTGGATGGTTAGCCCAGATGCGTCACTCTGCATTACTTCCAGTTGCGGTTCCCCGGTTCCGGTCAGGTTCACCCATCCTTCGGTTGCACCAAGTAACAAAAACAGAGAGATAATCATTAGACTCAAAACACATTTTTTCATATTTTCTCCTTTTCTTTATAAAAAAGGGGAGAGCATGCCCTCCCCCGCATTTATTTCATTAAAATCATTTTCCTGGTGGAAGTAAATTTACCGGCACGCATCTTATAAAAATAGATGCCGCTGCCAACAGTACATCCACTGTTGTCTTCACCATTCCACGTGATGCTGTGATACGCTGCATCCAGATTACCGTTAACCAGGGTTTTCACCACTTCTCCTTTGATGTTGAAGATGTCGATGCGCACATTGGCAGCCTGGGCCAGACTAAACTGTATCTGGGTTGTCGGGTTAAAGGGGTTGGGATAGTTACCATTCAGTGCGGTTTCCGATGGAACCAGGGGCGAAGGCGCATCAGTATGCTGCACTGTTACGCTGTTTGATGCCACCGATTCAAATCCACCGCTGAAAATGGTGGTTGCGTGGTAGGTATATTGGCCACTGGCAACATTGGTGTCTTCATAGCTCAGGCCGGATGCAGTGCCTATTTCCACACCATCCCGATAGATTTTGTAGCCGGTGATGTTTCGGGTAGCTGCGGGTGCACTCCAACTGCACAATACGCTGGAAGATGCGGGACCCTGAGATACCGCATTGAAATTCACCGGTGCAGGCAAAGTGATAGTTACGCTCTCTGTATTGGATGGATCAGATTCACCATCGTCGTACACAGCAATGACGTAGTAACTGTAGTCACCGGCATCCAGTGCTGCATCCTGATAAGAAAGAGTTCCCGGATTGGTGATTTCCTGAATCATGCTGCCATCGCGATAAAGTTTGTAACCGGTGAGGGCGCGGGTGTTTTCGGCTGCATCCTTTGCCGTCTTTTGTATGGATGCAGAGAAGGCAGAGGCTGAGGGTTCTGCAGCAGGTGCATCCCAGGCCAGATTTACGCTGTTGTATTCAACTACCGAAGCAGTGAGATTTTGGGGTGGATTGGTATTTCCCCCCAACCAGGTAAGGGTGAGATCGGCAGAGGTGGTTTGTCCGGCAGTAACGACCAGATTGTTAAGAGTTGCATCGTCATAGCCATCCAGGGATGCGGTGACGCTGTACGTGCCCGGATCCAGAATGAAGCTGAATGCGCCGTTTGCTGCCGGGCTGGTGATAACGCCGTCGCAGGTAACCGTAACATCTGTCACGGTGCCAGTACCGCCATCCAGGGTAACAATGCCCGAGATGATGCCGGTAGTTGCCGCAGAGCCGCCTAAGAGGATGTCATCCACATACCAGTAATTGATATTGAAGGAATTGCCCACAAAGACCCAGGCGATCTGGAATGTAGCAGAGCCAACGTCCGGGGTTGTAATGGTTTCGTTGATCTGTTCGGGGCCAACATTTGCGTTGGGAATCAGAGACCATGCAGTATTCCAGTTGGTGCCGTCGCTGGTGGTTTCTATCCGAAGTTCGTAATCGCCATTATAGTCATTTACCATGTGCATAAATTGTAAATCCAGAGAGCTGGAACCGGTTGTGTTTATTACCGGTGAAACCAGGCGCTGGGTAGCAGTGGTGGAAGGTGACCAGTTGAATTCTGCTTCTGGTGCGGTGCCGCCTGCATTGTTGCTGCTACCACCTTGCCAGTTGGTTCCGCCGGTGGTTGTCCAGTCGGTAGGAGGGAAAGAATCAAAATACTCTTCCAACAGATAGCCACCGACAGAAAATTCCATGGTAAAGGAATTTGTGTAGGCGCCGGCATTAGCCGATACATCCAGCACAATTTCTATATCCTCACCGGCGGGAGTGGTATCCAGTGCGGTAAGAGTGAAGGTGGCTGTGGCGGTAGCGCCAGGTGCCAGTTGTCCGTAAGATGCGGTAGCGGAAACCAGGGTAATATAGGGTGATGCGGTACTGATAATTCCCGACGTTGCCTCGGCAGCAATGTCACCATTGTTGCGAAGAGTCACCTGCAGATCCACGGTTTCACCGGGATCGATGCGGCCGTTGCCGTTTGCACCACTGTCGTCTATCACGACACCCATCAGGCCGATGTACACGCCGCTCACCGATTCCAGAGCGCCAATTGCATCCAGATCAAATCCGGCATCGGCTACACTGGCGGCGCCATCACCGTCATCCAGTACTTTAAAGAATCGGGCTTCGATCATAGAGCTGAGGGCAATATCAAATTCTGAGGTCCCGGTGCCGGTTCCCAGGCTGTGCCAAGGGCCGTCCATGGATTCTCCAGCGTAGAGGGTAAATCCTTCGGCTGAAGCATCGCCTTCAAAGACTTTGACGTCATTTCCCGGGCCGTCAGGGATGGGTGTTTCCATGTCAAAAACGATGTAGCCGTTTTTCCCGATAGAATAATTACGGCTGTCTGGTGCACCAATGATGCCGGGAGTATCCCCTTCGTCAGCGTTGTTGTTACCGGGGATGCGACAAGATACTACTTTGTAGGCAAATTGCCCATCTTCCGGTTGCAGCTGAAAATCTGTGGTAGTAGCACTGTTTGCCGTCACAACCACGTTGTTTATGGTTTGAGAAGCGTATCCGTTTGCCATTACCGTAATGGAGTAGGTGCCGGGAAGTACATATTTATGATAATCTCCGGCGGCTCCATCGGCGTAGCAGGGCATAAAATCATCGACAAAAACCACACCGGTTACGGGGTCGCCGGTGGTCGCATCGGTAATGGTTCCCTGCAGACCATAGCCGGCATATTCGATCATGGCCATCATTGCAGGGACATTACGATTGTAGTATGTCGCTACCTGAGATGCAGGGGGCTGTTTGCTGTTGGATATCTCCATAGACCAGCTGATGGCACCCCAGGCGCCGTAATTGCTATCTTTGGAACTACCGTTGATAGGGTACATTCCCGTGCATCCCTGGCCATACTCCAGATTTGCATAGGTCGAGGTAGATGAATAAACCCCGGCTAATTGGATGATGTGTCCAAAGTCTGGACACTGGGACGGACGGTAACTCCAAGGACATGAAATATATTCAGTCCCACTGTGGTAGGTGGTATGCACCACAAAGCTGCGGTTATATACACAATTCCGAAGCGCTCTGGCTTCCGGCTGAGAATAGGGGCCTGAACTTCCACCTTCGCCATCCCACATATAGCCCCAGTCGCGATTGAGGTCTACACCAGCAGAATTGTAGCGTGTCATATGATTGCGGCCATAGGGGTTTACCATGTAATAAAGCCAGATTTCGCGGTTATTTATAAGGTTTGTAATAGTGGTATTGCTCCCGTAGGAGGTGCACAGGTACCGGGCAAAGCGAATCACGTTTTCCGGGCCACCTATTTCATCACCATGGATGCCAGCGTCAAACATCACCTCCGCTTCGTTTTCGTCGTCATTGGGATTATCGCTGATCTTCAGGGCAGCAAGTTCATAGCCCTGAGGTGTGCTCCCGAAAACGTGTTTGCTCACGATATTTGGAAAGGTAGCAAGTAAACTGTCTGCAATAGCGGTGATTTCCACAGCTTCATAGTAGCCATTGGGAACATCGGTATTCCAGAAGCTCTCACTGTAAGCATTAAGGTCGGGTATAGTTACTTCATAGCTCAGACCGGATGCATCCAGGCGAGACCGCTCGGAAGGTATAAGGTAGAGTAATGCTGATCCGTTGGCAAAGACATCGCCATCCAGATGCAGATTATACAGCGTCTCATAGGCCTGTTGACTGGGTAATTGCACCCGAACTTCCATTTCATCAGGCCGCCATCCTGTTGCAAAAAGACCCACGCTAATAATCATTATCAATAGCAAAAAACGATACTTCATGTATTCCCCCTCGATTTAATTTTAACATTATAAACCACGTACGTGTGCAATATTCATTCCCACGGAAAAGTTGGATGCATCCCGCAAAATAAAAAACGACAGATTTGCACCTGCCGCCGGTTGTAACTTATTACGTTTTAGTCTTCAGCCACGTATTGGTTGTATTTTCTATAATCTTTGAAGCTGATGAGTTTGGGTGCGCCAAAGAGAGAATCCACCGGTGGATAAACCACCGGCACCACGAAGAATGTCAACAAAGTTGCGAAGACCCATGAAAAGTCAATACTCACCGCCATAGGGCATCGATCTCGTGATGCAGTACGGATATCATCGGGACTTCCCCCTCGGCAACACCCTTTGCACCGGACTTCTTTGCACTGGATGCATCCGGTCTGCCACCGCATCCAGTAAGAGCGACAACCGATAAGCCGATGATTATGTTTCGAAATAGTTCATTCATCACCCATTTTTTCAAAGATTCAAGGTTTCGTTTTTTCATCTTCCAGCCCTGGGAGATTCATCAACGAAGGTTTTACGCTGATAAATTGATAGATGTTGTTTGTGTGGTTGGTTTTGGAGAAGCCCACCGAGATGTTGGGCATGAAATTGCCGTAAGCCATCAGCATGCTTTTATCGACAATTTTTTTGCGTGCTGCAAAGATTTCAGGGTGAGGATACCCTTTTGCCCATTTTGCAAGGTTCTGTGACTTGTATTTTTCGAAACAAAAGACACTATTTTACCTTGGTCAAATGAATTCTTGACGGTTTCACCACCCTCAATTTTTTGCACAAAAACAAAAAAGGAAATATACTATGGATTTTAAAATTACAGAACATGCCGCCAAGGCCTTACGCAAAGAGCTGGCAAAATACGATGATGATACCGTTATCATGATAGATGACTTGCAGGGATGCTGAGGGCCACAATTTCAGATGCGGTTCGCACCTGTCACCAATACTCACACGCGGGTAAAACATGAAGACTTTTCCTTCGGACTGGAAGAATCAACCCTTTCCACCTATAAAATGCTTATTATTGATAGCTCACGAAGCCTCTTTGGGACTCGTTACATCGTATTTGGCACAAGATAACGAGCAGCGAAAGCTGCTCTTTTTTTTTACCGTATTTTTTCATTTGTGGGTTGGAGGGTTGGTGAATTAGTAAATCGGGGAATCGGGTTGAGGAGAGAAACCTGGCATGTTTCCATAAACCTGAGAAGTACCATTTGATTTCTTAGCCACCAAAGACACTGAAAACACTGAGCCGGAGAGAAATGCGATCTCGAAATTCTCCTGCATCCGGGAAGCATGATAAGTTTTGGATGCGGGATCAAAGAATCCCGGAGTAACATCCTTTTTCACGCCGATGCCAGAAACCGACGCGGCGAGGAGCTGGGTTTCATCACAAAATTGCAAAAGGGAAGTCATCACTTTTTCCCCCTTTCCCTGACGAGGGCTAGAACATTGAGAATATGAGAAATAGCGCATAGACAACTCAAAAAATTTATTATGGGTTCAATGGGTAGAATGAGGCATTTGTTGTCTAACTTTTTCATTGACAGATATCACCATCTGACGGCTTTGCTTTGTGTGCTTAAGTGATAATAATAAGAGTAAAATCTTGAAAAGGAGATAACAATGGGCAAAAAGAGAGTTTATCTTTTTGGAAACGGTGCAGCGGAAGGTAAAGCGGAGATGAAAGATCTTCTGGGCGGCAAAGGTGCAAACCTTGCTGAAATGAACTTGATCGGTGTTCCGGTGCCTGCCGGTTTCACCATTACCACAGAGGTATGCAACGAGTGGTATAAAATGGGTAAAGAACGGGTGATGAAGCTTCTCTGGGATGAGGTTGGCAACGGCATCAAACATATCGAAAACATTATGAACGCCAAATTTGGCGACAAAGAAAATCCACTGCTGGTATCAGTTCGTTCCGGCGCACGGGTTTCTATGCCCGGGATGATGGACACCGTTTTAAACCTTGGTCTGAATGACGAAGCTGTGGAAGGGCTGGCAAAAAAATCCGGAAACGACCGTTTTGCCTGGGATTCCTATCGTCGCTTTGTACAGATGTATGGTGATGTGGTTTTAGAGATGAAACCCCAGAGCAAAGAAGATATCGATCCTTTTGAAGAGATCATTGAAGCGATAAAAAAAGAGAAAGGTGTGGAAAACGACACCGATCTTACCACCGAAGATTTAAAAGTGATGGTTACCCGTTTTAAAAAAGCGGTGAAAGAAGTAACCGGACACGACTTCCCTACCGATCCGTGGGAACAGCTCTGGGGCGCAATCGGTGCTGTCTTTGGCAGCTGGAACAATCCCCGCGCCATCTATTACCGCAATATGAATAAAATTTCCCACGACTGGGGAACTGCCGTAAGCGTGCAGGCCATGGTCTATGGAAACATGGGATCCAACTCCGCTACCGGCGTTGCCTTCACGCGGGATGCAGGTACCGGAGAAAACATCTTCAACGGTGAATACCTGATCAATGCCCAGGGCGAAGACGTTGTTGCCGGTATCAGAACACCGCAGCAAATCACCCTGGAAGGGTCCAAACGCTGGGCAGCCCTTGCTGGCGTATCCGAAGAAGAACGCGCCAGGAACTTCCCATCCCTGGAAGAATCGATGCCCGAGCTTTACAAAGAGCTGAGTGATATAGAGACCAAACTGGAAAACCATTACAACGATATGCAGGACCTGGAGTTCACCATTCAGGATGGACGCATGTGGTTGCTGCAAACCCGTACCGGCAAACGTACCGGCTCTGCCATGGTTCGCATGGCTATGGAGATGCTGGAAGAAGGGTTCATCGATGAAAAAACCGCTGTGAAACGAGTTGAGCCCAACAAGCTTGATGAATTGCTTCACCCGGTATTTGACGGCAAAGCCATCAAGAAAGCTGTGGTTCTGGCAAAAGGACTTCCCGCATCACCCGGCGCAGCTACCGGCCAGCTGGTTTTCTTTGCCGATGAAGCAGACAAATTTGAAAATAGCATTCTGGCCCGCATCGAAACCTCTCCCGAAGACCTGGAAGGCATGAACGTGGCAAACGGCATCCTCACCGCTCGTGGTGGGATGACATCCCACGCAGCAGTGGTTGCCCGTGGTATGGGTAAGTGCTGTGTTTCCGGTGCTGGCGGCATCAAGATCAATTATAAAACCCGCATCATGATTGCCGGGGGAAAAGAGCTCAAAGAAGGAGATTGGATATCCCTGAATGGCTCTACCGGCGAAGTGTATGAAGGCAAAATCGACACCATAGATCCCGTACTTTCCGGGAACTTTGGCAAGCTGATGAACTTGGCAGACAAATACACCCGCATGTACGTTCGCACCAATGCCGACACACCTCACGATGCAGAAGTTGCTCGCAACTTTGGCGCTCAAGGTATCGGGCTGTGCCGTACTGAGCACATGTTCTTCGAAGGGGAACGCATCAAAGCGATGCGGGAAATGATTTTGGCAGATGACGAAGCAGGACGTCGTGAAGCTCTGAAAAAGATTCTTCCCTACCAGCGTGCTGACTTTGAAGGTATCTTCAAAGCCATGAACGGCTTCGGCGTTACCGTGCGTCTGCTGGATCCACCGCTCCATGAATTTGTACCTCATGAAGATAAAAATCAGCAGGAAATGGCTACTGAAATGGGCATTTCTGTGCAAGATATCAAAAATAAGGTTGAAGCTCTGCAAGAATTCAATCCCATGCTGGGACATCGCGGCTGCCGTCTGGGAAACACCTATCCGGAAATCACTGAGATGCAGGCTCGTGCAATTATCGAAGCTGCTATCAATGTGAAAAAAGCCGGATTTGATCCCAAACCGGAGATCATGGTTCCTCTCATCGGAACCGTGGAAGAGTACCGGCTTCAGGCTGAGATCATCAATGCTACCGCCAAAAAGGTATTTGAAGAAACCGGTTCTTCGATTGAATACCTGGTAGGCACCATGATCGAGATTCCACGGGCTGCCCTCACAGCAGACCTGGTAGGTAAAGAAGCTCAATTCTTCAGCTTCGGAACAAACGACCTCACCCAGATGACCTTTGGCTACAGCCGTGACGATGCTGGCAAATTCCTGCCCATCTATCTGGAAAAAGGCATCCTGAAAGAAGATCCCTTCCAGGTTCTCGACCAGAGTGGCGTCGGCCAATTGATTGAGATGGGAATAGTAAAAGGCCGCTCAGTAAACCCAGACCTCAAAGTAGGCATCTGCGGCGAGCATGGCGGTGAACCAAAATCCGTGAAATTCTGCCACAAAGTCGGCATGAACTACGTGAGCTGCTCACCATATCGTGTACCAATTGCACGCCTGGCCGCTGCTCAAGCTGCTCTGGAAGATTGATCTTGCACAAACTGCAAATAATAAGCTGAACAGACAGATAATTCGAACCGCTCCCGAGAAATCGGGAGCGGTTCTTTTGTGATTTCCTCACTTGACAGCATTTGCCAAATGTAGGAACTGCAAAACAATGAGTTTTAGAAAAAAGAAAAGGATGGCTCATGCATAATAACGATATTTTCAGGCGCATCCGCTACATCTTCGATTTTAGCGATACACAGATGATGGAAATCTTTGCCCATGCAGAGCGACCTGCATCCCGCGCAGAGATAAGCGACTGGCTGAAACGAGACGATGACCCCAACTTTAAGCAAATCCCTGACAGAGATCTGGCACAGTTTCTCAACGGACTCATCATCAAAAACCGTGGCAAACGGGACGGCGCACTGCCTGAACCGGAAGAACGGCTGAACAACAACATCGTATTCATCAAACTGAAGATAGCGCTGAACATGAAAGCCGAAGACATTCTGGAAGTGCTTTCTCTGGCAAATTTTACATTGGGGAAATCTGAGCTCAGTTCCTTCTTCCGCAAAAAGGGAGCGCGGCAATATCGAAGCTGCCAAGACCAGGTTTTACGTAATTTCTTCATGGGATTGCAAAAGAAATATCACGTAGAAAAACCCGTTGAAGAGGAAAAAACCACGACTTGATGCTGACCCTGCAAATCATGATTTGGTGAATAGATCATTGGCGATATGCCCGTGACTGGCGGGTTATCAATTTTCAATTCACAATTGACAATTATCAATTCGTCTTTCGAAATCAGTAATTCTCAGCAAATCCCACCAGTTTCACTTCTCGCTCCAGCGTGACATCATAGGCTTTTTGTACCTGCTCTTCGATGTATTGGATGAGCCACAGGACATCTGCGGCGGTGGCGGTGCCGGTATTAATGATAAATCCGGCATGTCGCTCGGAGATCCGAGCACCTCCATGGATCAGACCTTTCAGTCCCAGATCTTGAATCATCTTACCGACGAAATGACCTTCGGGGCGTTTAAACACACTTCCGCAGGATGGGTGATCGAGGGGTTGTCTGGCGGCGCGGCGCTGTAAAAGATCGGTACGAACAGCGCGGATATCAGCTTCGGCTTTAGGCTGGAGGTCAAATGTCCCGCCCAGAATAATGGCATCCTGCAACTGTGGAACCCGGCGATAGAGAAAATCCAGCTCCGAGGCGGGGACGCTGCGTATCTGCAGATTGGCATCCAATACCGAAATGCTGAAGACAACATCGCCAATGGTCCCTTGGTCGATTCCGGCATTCATGTAGAGTGCACCGCCAATGGTTCCGGGGATGCCGGAGAGATATTCCAGGCCAGAGAGGCCATTGTCCATAGCCAGAAGGAGCACGTCGTTGAGGTAGGTGCCAGCTTGAGCAAAAAGTTTGTTTCCCCGCACAAAGGCTTTGGAAAAATATTCCTTGAGGGAGATCACTACGCCACGGAAACCGTCATCATGAACCAGCATATTAGCACCATCGCCCAGCAATAGATAAGGCACGGATGCTGCGTTGCAGGCAGCGATAAGGCCGATGAGACTCTCTTCGTCTTCGGGACTGCACAGCACATCGGCGGGGCCACCAATGCGATACCAGGTGGCATCAGCCAAAGGTGATTGGTAGGTGATATCACCACAAAAAGTGTCCTTCAGAAAGGGCTTGATTGCATCTATTTTCATATTAACCACCATATTTTCTTCTATGGTTTGGTAGATTGCAAAGGTGGGAAATTCTGTCAACGAGGAAACGACTTTTGGCGGAGGGAAACCACGAATGTGCACAAATCAGCACAATGATGATACGAAACGTCATTTGGTGAAGTATCTGCTCCGGCGACGTTGGGAAACATCGCTTTCGATGTGTTTGATTCATTGTATATCTTTATACAGTAACCTTTCGCCTCTTCATCTCGTCCCGGCGCTCCCCGTGGTCGAGGTGACAGCGACTTGGAGAGAGGCTCAAAACAAAGATTTGAACTCGCATCTCGGTTTTCTTGCTTTTCTTTTGGTTGTGAGACAACCCCACTACCACTTGGCGTCCTGGCGTGCTTAGCGGTAAACAACCGAACCTGCCTGGAGGCCGAAACGATTTTCCAGAGACAGATTGACACCTATTCCCCACCGGTAATTCTTTGCTCAAAAGTAATTTCATGAAGGAGCAAATGAGCAACAACGTAGATGAATTTAACAGTGAACGGGAACGACTGAACCAATTGGTATTAAAGCATGCCGATAAAGAAATACAGCGTTTTTTCAGTTTAGATGGCCCGGTGTATCGCGATGATGTGCCGCCTCGCAAAACCAAAGAGATGTCGGGACTGGTAGCATCGCTGGTATTACGTTGTGATGATTGCATTGCCTGCCACTTGGGAGAGTGCAAAAATCAGGGTCTTTCCACCGCCGAAATCGAAGAGGTTTTTTCTGTGGGACTCATCGTGGGCGGCAGCATCACTATCCCCCATATCCGCCGTGGCTTTGATTTTTGGGAAGCCCTTTTGGAAAAGGAATAATCCATGAAAAAGCTGATCACGTGGTGGATTCTGCTTACCCTCTGGATTGTTTGCATCCAGGCAAAAGAGCCTGACTACACCACGGTGCAAGACACACTTCATCATGGCAAGATGCAGACGGACGGGGCCTTTCCGGTGACGGGTATCTTTTCGTATCCGCTCTTTTCTCAGGATGCACCTTCTGCCGAAGCCCCCATCGGCAAACTGAATCTGATCACCCAGAAGTTGCTGTTTTCACCCGGGATGCAGGCAGACGAAGCTGCAGATTTACGCACCTGGTTTGCCAATCTCACCGATGATTATGACCAGGTGAAATCAGATTTTCCAGACTATACCACACACTGGATGGTGCAGCGGGTGATCACCCTGGAATACGCAGCTCCACCGCTTTTTACCTTTTCCATGGCAGATTACTGGTTTACCGGTGGCGCCCATGGTAACAGCATCAAGCTCTATTTTCATTACGATATTCAGCAGGATTCCATCATCGATATCGACCAACTATTTCTTCCCGGTGGCCTGGATACCGTCACGACCCTAGCAGAACCGGTGTTTCGCAGGCAAAAAGCCATCCCGCATCAAAAGTCTCTGGAAGACGCAGGATTTTGGTTCAAAGACAACACCTTTCATCTGAGCAATTCCAAAGGTCTCACAACCGAGGGATTGGTGCTTTATTACAATCCCTACGAAGTAGCCTGCTACGCAGAAGGTGCCATCATCGTGGTGCTGGACTGGGCAACAATAACGCCCTACATCCGTCCGCACTATCGGCCATCTAAGTAAATATTGCTCTAAAAAACGGGGAGCTGTCCCACAACCGAAAAACTGAGACCTCTGCTCTCCATGCCTGCGACAGGTCGCCGCACAAGTTTTCGTGCTTTGGCTACCGCCGGATTAGTCGAAATGTGGAAGGGGGCTCAACATTACGAACGGATTCGTAATCCTGTGGCACGAAGAGCTTTATCCCTTCCATTTCCCTTATTTTACATTATCCTCTTATTCCATGACGTCAATATACCATGACAACGATCTTGGCCATACAGCCTTCAAGTCACCATTGCTGTGCTTCCGTCTTCACTACGTTACACCGCGACAAGATATTGCAACTCCAGTTCTGCAGGTTTTCACTCTTGACGATATTATCATACCTGGGCAGATGCAATTAAGAGAGGTGAACATGAAAAAGAACTTTTTATTGAGCCTATTGGCGCTGTTGGCAGGATGCGCCACCGTCTCTTCCCCGAAGTTAAAGCCCCGGGAAGAAGCCATGAGTCCTTTTGAAGTTATTGGTGAGTTAAGCCAGAGAAATGCCGAAATTTCCGGTATGAGCTGGTGTGGCGACTGGCTGATTTTCCTGCCGCAATATCCCGATTTTGCCGGTTCGGGCAGTTGGCTTTACGGCGTTTCCCGAGAGAACATCCTGGCTGCCATAGGGGGAGAAAACGCCATTACGCCTGTGAAAATCCCCTTTTCTTATCAGAACGCCGTTACGGGCATCCAGAATTTTGAAGGCTTTGAAGCCATCGTATTTCAGGATACCACTATGTTTCTCACCATCGAAGCACATTCTGATGTGGGATACCTCATCAAGGGGACTATCGCCAGCGACATGAGCGCCGCTAACCTGGATGCATCCAGTCTGACACCCATAGCGCTTCCGGCTGAAGTTGCCAATGCCGGCTACGAAAGCATGAGCTTGCATAACGATACCATCTTCCTGTGGTACGAGGCAAATGGTGCCAACAACAATCCTCACCCCACCATTGTACGTTACTCAACCCAACTTCAGCCCAGTGGAATTCAGCCTGATATGCCGGTAGTGGAATATCGTATCACCGATGCTTCGCAGCCCATGACGCAAGATCCTCAGCAGCTGTGGCTGATCAACTATTTCTGGCCAGGAGACCTGCAGAGCTACAATCCTGCACCAGACCAGATAGCCGCCACCTGGGGTTTGCCTGCATCACATGCATCCGGCCAGGGAGTGGAGCGACTTTTGCCCCTTACTATGGATGCAGGTGGTTCTGCGGTAACAGTTGGAGAGCCGGTGTATCTGCAATTGCGCGCCGATGGCGAGAGCCGCAACTGGGAAGCCATTGCTTTGGTGAATGATGAATTTGCCATCCTTGCCACAGACAAATATCCCACCACAATCATTGGCTTCGTGAAGATCGGCAAAGATTAGCCTTGTCAATGGTGAGGGCAAAATCTCAGTGGCCTCTATGAAAAACATAACTATTATCGGAGCCGGCCTGGCCGGTTCGGAAGCCGCCCTGCAACTGGCAGACAAGGGCTGGAATGTTACCCTGTACGAGATGCGTCCCCGGAAGATGACACCTGCCCATGAAACCGACTTTTGCGCTGAAGTCGTGTGCAGCAATTCTTTCAAAAGTGAATTACCGACCACCGCCGGAGGCCTGTTAAAGCAGGAGATGCAGGCTATGGGATGCGCACTGTTACCGATAGCCCAACAGCACCGGGTGCCGGCAGGGAATGCTCTGGCCATAGACCGCGCTGCCTTTGGCAAGGCGGTGACCCGGCGCATTGAAAGCCATCCCCGAATTACCTTTGTTCGTAAAGAAATCACCTCTTTGCCTGCCGGCAAAGTGATCATCGCCACCGGCCCTCTCACTTCAGATGGCCTCACCGCCACCTTGCTTCAAACGGTGGGCAATGAGCAGCTCTATTTCTTTGATGCCATTGCGCCCATCGTGAGTGCAGACAGCATTGACCGCAATGTGATTTATGAAAAAACCCGGTACGACAAAGGGAATCCCGATTACCTCAATATCCCTCTCAATCGCCAGCAGTACGACGTCTTTGTAGAAGCCCTCAATGCCGGGCAAAAGCATGAAGCCCATGAATTTGAATCGGATTTCTTTGACGATATCCGGTTTCAATTTTATGAAAACTGCACTCCCATTGAAGAGCTTGCCCGCCGTGGCAGAGAGACCTTGCGCTATGGCGTGATGCGAGGCGTTGGTCTGGAAAATCCTATCACCGGTGAAAAACCCTACGCTGCTTTGCAGTTACGTGCCGAAAACACCGATAAAACCGCATACAATCTGGTTGGCTGCCAAACCATGCTCACATACGGCGAGCAAAAGCGCATCCTCCGCACCCTTCCCGGACTGGAAAATGCCGTGTTTTTGCGCTATGGTTCTATCCACCGCAACACCTTCCTCAACGGACCCCACATCTTCAATCCTGACTTTTCCCTGAAACTCAATCCTGAGCTGTTCATCGCAGGACAGCTGGCTGGTGTGGAAGGCTATGTAGAGTCAATTCTCAGTGGGATGCTGGTGGCACAATGTCTGAATGGAAACAGTGCAATGCCGCCGGAAGTTACCATCACCGGTCAATTATGGCGCCACTTGATTCTGCCAAAGAATAACTTTCAGCCGATGAATGCTAACTTTGGTCTTCTGCCGGCGCTGGAAACTCCCATCCGAGATAAACGCAAAAAGAAAGAGGCTTTTGCTCATCGCTCTATGGAAGCGATGAAGAAATTCCTCAATCAATAAAAAAGGGCTCCTGAAATCAGGAGCCTTTTTTCTACCTAAGATTTCTATCAATCCACGGTTTTCACCATTTCCGGGGCAATATAATTCACCGGCTCTGGTCTGCCATCAACATAGGTCTGGTTTATAAACCAATTGAATACGTTGGCATAAAACCGGGGGACGTACAATCCTGCAGTAATCAAGGTTAGGGCAAACTGTCCCAACAGGTACAGAAATCCTTTTCCCGATTCTCCGCTAAATCCCAGTTGATATACGTCGCCGGTGGTATTATTGTGCACTTCGCAATTATCGCAGATATATCGATAGACGTGCACGTAGGCGGCAAAGATATAAATGCCCAGAGTTATGATTACCAAGACAAACTGGGTGGCAAAAAAGCCCACCCCGTGCCAGAAGGTATCATTCAATTTCAGATGAACATCTCCTATAGAGTAATTCACCATCCACCTGATAAAGAGAAAATAGAAGATGATAGACATAAAAAACAGCAGCACAAGCAGGATGGTGGCTACCAGAGAATCACCATTTTGCGTTTCTATCATGCTGGTAATATATCCGCCGGCAAAGAGAGACACTATAAAACCAAAAAAGATCAGAAACAGTTCACTGCCATGAGATTCAAAGGCAAAGGATGCATCCTTGTATGTCGTGTGTTTTGCAATGTACTGATAGATATTACGTATATACCAGGGACTGTACAATCCCAAGGTGATGATGGTAAGAAAAAGCCATGCCAGGTTCAAAAAGAAAAAGGAGAGAAGATTTCCGTGGAACTGCAATCCATCCCCTTCAAAAGCACAGTGATTGATCAGGGTTTTCATCATCAAGAAAAACGTCATAAAACTGATGAAAACGATAGCAGATTGAATCAGAAAATAATTTTGGAAATTGCCAATAACATCACTCATCCCACTGTTTTGAGAAATCCCGGTCACACTACTCTCTTGACTGAAAGCCAGGTAAAAGGTCACTCCAAAAAAGATGAGCAAAAAGAGCATATGCTTCCCCGTTACGTTTGATTGTAAGGGCGATCGCATAATTGGTCTCCTTTATTGTGGAGTTAACACGGTTTCCGGAACAAATTCATATTCGCTTTTTCCCGGTGGAATCCACATGAGGTAACAGTGAGCTGCTCCGGTTTTATCAAAGACTTCCAGCTTGATGTCGTACCGCTGGCCGCCATTGAGGAAAATCTCTCCGGTAACTTTTTCTTCTTCCCAGTTATCTCCGTGTTTCCACTCCGACAGCACCGGTGCACCATTTACATAGAGCCGGAAGCCCACGCCGGTATCTTTTCCCAAAAAGCCATCATCTTTCCATCGCCAACCCCAATATTGCTTGTCATGCCCCTTCCAGGTTCCCTGATTGTAGCCACCCAGCGCAAAGCGGTAGGTACCATCCACAGGAATCTCGATCTTCCCTGTCCACCGAATATAAAAATAGTCTGAACTTACATTGGGTGCAGGACTACGATCGCCCCAGTGGAACGTGATAGTAGGATCTATCTGTGTGAAAATAGGTGTGCCGGATGGAACTGTGCGAGGCCCTTCGTCATCTTCCCATGGAGGCAGATTGTAATATTCACCTCGCAAGCCATGACTGCCATCAACCGTTATCACGGTAGGTAGCGCTGCGCTAACCGGTACATCTGCAGCCACAGTCTGTTCAGGATTCAATTGATATTGAAAAACGGTTTCGGCCTCACCCACGCTAATAGTTTCTTCGATAGTCTGATACCCTTCTTTCTCGATGCGCAGTTGATGGCTTCCCACAGAGAGACGATTGCCATAGAGAAGCCAATCCTTGCCATCTACCATTATAGGTGCCGCTGGGGTGCAACGAATCGTTACGAAGGTATCGGATTTTGCATCCAGCCGCAGATAATAAACCGCTCCCGGTTTGAACCCGCCACCGGGTGCGGCGATGGTGAAGGGAACGTATCCCGGAGCAGTAACCGTGAGCACTGCTTCTGATGATGCGAAGTAAAATGCCATGCCATTGTTGGTTTTTTCGGCTTTATATACCCGTTGTTTCAAAGTTACATTTGCAGGTTTCAACAACTCAACCTTCAGCATGGAACAGTATTTCATATCCAGGTCCATCACGGGTTTTCGTTGAGCCGTAAAATCTGATGCCACCTCACGGAACTCAATTTGACTGAATTCCAGAGCGTTCACAAAAAGAAGGGAAAACAGGAAAATCGCAACACATACACGTTTCATATAAACTCCTTTGTTCGTAAGCATTAGTTATCTCTCTACATCAATGAGTCAGAGATTCGTTTTATCATTTTTTTGTACAAGCTTTTTTTCACGCTTCTTTTTTTTCGTTCATTTACAGGATGCAAACAGTTGAAGCCATCAGGTGATATAGAGCTCGGGGCGACGGTCTGTAAAGGCGTCGTTCAGTTCTGTTATCATCTTATTGTCGGCATCTTCGGGATGGATACCCACCACAAAAAGCCCCTCTTCCTGTTCGCCGCACCGATGCAGAATATCACCATGGGTATCCACGATCTGGCTCATGCCGGTAAAAAACAGCTCCTTCCCGCCGTTTCTTTCGGTGCCAAAACGATTTGAAGTGATGCTGAAAACCCGGTTTTCCAGCGATCGGGTAAGCATCGCCTTTTGACACCAAGGCAATACCAGATTTGCAGAATGGGCCAGAATTTGAGCACCTTTCAGCGCCAGTGTGCGGGCCGATTCGGGAAACAGCCAATCAAAGCAGATCATCATCCCCACCTTCACGCCACCCTTGGCAGCAAAGACGTTGAATCCGCTATTCCCCGGTGAAAACCACTTCTTCTCTTCATAAAAGAGATGAGTCTTGCGATACACATACACCTTCCCATCGGGATTTACCAGCATCGAAGCATTATACAGGGCATCACCGTCTTTCTCAACAAATCCCACCACATAACTGGTGTTCCTCTCAGCCGCCAACTCACGGAAAAGGCTCGCTGTGGGCCCCGTCTCAGCAGGTTCGGCCACACTTTTTACCTCCTGGATGCAAGAAAACACATATCCCGACGTTGCCAACTCGGGTAACACTACCAGGTCTGCAGATTGAGTTTCCAGCAACTGCCGCATGTGAATAAGATTATCTTCCACGTTCAAGAGTTTTGATGCAAACTGACACAGGCCAACGCGATACATTAGATATCCTCCATTTTTTTATAGCATTTGATTTTTATAAGAAATTCTGTCAACCCCTTATCCACATCTGTTAGGTACAATGATTTTTGCTGCAATTACATAGCTATTCGGTGGGGGAATTAAGCCTTGACAGAAAGCGGGTGTGATTTTTTTTCTGTATAGTATTTTGAAAAAGGCTTGGATAAAGGAAAGCTGACTTGAAGTCAGTCTTTTTTTTGGTTGAAATTGACACCACTGTTCTACAGTGGTTTCAACATATTATAGGTGGAGTATGATAAAAAGAATAGAGGAAATAGCACAGGATGCATGCAGCACCAGTGGCGTAGCTTTGTATGACGTAGAGATGAAAACCGCAGCCAAAGGGCTGGTTATCATCGTTTATATCACGCGGATAAACGGCGTAACCGTGGAAGACTGCCGCACCGTAAGCAAAAAGATCAGTGCCGTATTGGATGAAGAAGACCTCATAGAATCACGTTATTTTCTGGAAGTCTCTTCACCTGGACTGGAACGGGATCTCAAGCTGAAGAAGCAATATAAAAGCGCTATCAATGAAACGACCAAAATCAGTTTTCATAACGACGACGGTAAAACCGTCACCGTCATCGGTATTCTGCGGGAAGTACGACCCGACGAAGTTGTGATTGAGATACACGAGGAACTTTTTGACATCCCCTTCAGTCACATAAAAAAAGCCAGAACCTATTTTGATTATAAGAAAGAGGAGCAGATATGAGCGGAAACCTGATCGGAAGTCTTGCCGCCCTTGCCAACCTGAAACAGCTGGATAAAACTCAGTTGCAACAGATTATTCAGGATGGACTCTTCCATGCGATCTCAAAGAAATTACATGAAGAAAACGAATTAAAAATCGTTACAAATTTCGAATCCAACAAGATTGTTGCCCAATTTTATCGCATTGTGGTCGAGCAGGATTTTGAGCTGGGCCAGATATCTCTGGCAGAAGCCCGAAGCAAATACGATGCCCAGGCAGAGCTGGGTGATAAAATTGCAGTGGAAATTCCCATCACCGATTTTGAACCGAAAGTGATTAAAATCGCCAGGAAAGCAATTCTGGAACGGATCAAAGGTCTGGAAGAAGACCGCATCATGTTCGATTATGAAAAGCAAAAGTTTCAGGTGGTTTCCGGGAAAGTACGGAAAAATGAATTTAATGGTTACGTGGTAGATATCGGCTATGCAGATGCTCTGCTTCCTCTGGAAGAGCAGGTTGATGAAGAGTATTATAAACCGGGAGATATCATCCGCGCTTTTGTGATCAACATTCGCAAGCGCAAAACCGATGTTATCGTCATCCTCTCCCGTACCCGGCCAGAATTTGTGATGAAACTCTTTGAAAGCGAAATACCCGAAATAACCAACAAAGAAGTGGAAGTGAAGAAAATCGTCCGGGAACCAGGCATCCGTACCAAGGTTGCGGTAGCATCTCTCAGTAAAGGCATTGACGCCATGGCTGCCTGTCTGGGTCCCAAAGGTATCCGCATCGAGCAAATCCGCAAAGAGCTCAATGGCGAGTTCATCGACATCGTGTTGTGGGATGAATCTCCGGAACAGCTCATTGCAAATGCCATCGGACCAGACCTGGTAGAAAAGGTTTATCTGGCAGAGCGGGGCAAATTTGCCCGCATCATTGTGCAGGAAAATAACAAAAACCTGGCCATCGGCAAAAAAGGCAAAAACGTGAAGCTGGCTGCCAAGCTCACAGACTTCAAACTGGATATTTATACCGAAGAAGAATTTGAAGAAAAAATATCAGAAGAACGTCGCATCACCAGCCACATCAGTGATCTGGATGGCGTATCCACAAAGATTGCAGACATCCTGAAAGAACATGGCTACACATCGGTGCAGGACATCTTTGATTCCACCATCGAAGAGCTGTGTAACATGGAAGGTCTGGGCAAAAAGACAGCCGAGAAGATCAAGGAATCGGCAAAGTATTTTTAATGCCAAACCGATCATCTTCGGCGGGACACGTTCCGCAGCGCACCTGCGTGATTTGTCGGAGAAAAACAGCCCGCCACCAGTTGATCAGATTTGTGCTTTTGGGGCACAAGGCAGTTTTTGATATAGATGATTCACTCCCCGGCAGAGGATGGTATGTGTGCGATGCAAACAGCTGTCTGGAAAAACTGACTCGGTGGCTGAAGAAACGTTCAAGGAGAAAGCATGGATAAGGAACAGAAAGTCATCAACATCCTGCATTTTGCAAGAAAAGCAGGCAGGATGGAGATTGGTTTCAACGCGGTAGAACGGGCCTGTTATGCCGGGAAAGCTCTGTTAATTATTGCAGCTGAAGATATTTCCAAATCATCCAGGCGAAAACTGGATTACCTGATAAAAGAGACCGGAATTCAATGTGTTGAGCTCGGTCATAAGGCACTTTTTGGAGAATCGTTCAATATCCGCGATGTAGGCATTTTGTGCGTGGATGATCGGAATTTTGTTAAAGGGATACTAAGAGTACTGACGGAGGCGGAGGAGTTATGACAATAAGGGTTCATGAACTGGCTAAAGAATTTCGCATCTCAACTGCGGCGCTAAAGAAGCATCTGCATGACATGGGCGTTACGGTGAAGAGCCATATGAGTCCAGTCGATGATGAGATTGTAGCAAAGATACGAAATAAGTTTAAGGAAGAAACGGAAGCGATAAAACAGCGGGAAAGAGATCGCAAGCGCTACCATAAACGGATTGAACAATCACATCAGAAGACAGACCTGATCAAACGGATTCAACCCAAATTGGAACAGGCAAAGCGTGATGCTGAGAAACGGAAAAAAGAAGGAGTTAAAACCTTCGTAGAAAAGCCCATAAAAAAGGCACCCGCTTCAACCAGTCGCACTGCTGCATCTCAAACAGGACAAAGGACTACTGCAAAGCCAAATCAGACGAGATCGGAACAGTCATCCAAACCAACCCGCACTTCGTCCGCTCACCATACTTCCCACACTACATCCCGGTCTCAGCCAAAACGTTCTGGTTACACCCCAAGACCTCCACGCACTGCTCCGCCAACACGGCCTTCTCGCCAGGGAAAAAAGGACGATGATAAAATTCCTCTTACCGCTGTTCTTGCTGCACAAAAAGAAGCCGCTGCAAAGAAAAAAGTGGTTCCCGATGATAAGAAAAAGCATCTCAAGGCTAAGGTAAGGCATCTGAAAAAGGGTGGCAGGAAAAAGAAATTCACTCCTACCGAAGAAGAACAGGCTGAAATTACGAAGAACATTCGTAAAACCATGGCCACTAAAACCAAGAGGAAAAAATACAAAAAAGAAGATAAACAGTTCGTTCGGGAAGATGCCAAAATCTCTATCAGTGAATTTACTTCCGTAAGTGAATTGGCTAAGATGATGGATGTAAATCCCACCGAAATAATTACCAAATTCTTCATGATGGGCCAGATGGTTACCATCAACCAACGTCTGGACAAAGATTCTCTGGAGATGATCTGCAGTGAATTTGAATTTGACGTTGAATTCCATGATGAATACGGTTCTGATATGTTGCAAGATGCAGCAGATCAAGAATTGAGTGAAGCCAACCTGACCCCGCGCCCACCCATCGTAACGGTGATGGGGCATGTGGATCATGGTAAGACATCCATCCTCGACCGTATCCGTTCATCCAATATTATCGCTGGAGAATCCGGCGGAATCACTCAGCACATCGGAGCCTACCAGGTGCTCTATAACGATGCGAAGATCACCTTCCTGGATACTCCAGGCCACGAAGCCTTTGCCGCCATGCGCGCCCGTGGTGCCAATGTCACAGACATTGCCGTCATTGTGGTAGCTGCCAACGAAGGGGTGAAAAAACAAACCATCGAAGCCATAGACCATGCACGGGCTGCCAACGTTACCATCATTATAGCCATCAACAAAATTGATCTCAAAGATGCAAACATAGACCACACCATAAACGACCTGATGAAACAGGGTGTGTATCTGGAAGGTTACGGTGGGGATATTCAATGGATACCCTGCTCGGCTCGTACAGGCGAAGGCATAGAAGACCTTCTGGATGCTATTGTCCTTTCCTCCGAAGTGCTTGAGCTCAAAGCTGCTGCAGATATCCACGGGAAGGGCATCGTGATAGAAGCACGCCTGGATCCCCGCATGGGTACCGTGGCCACTATCCTGTTGCAACAAGGCTCTATTGTCAAAGGTGACTCGGTGGTATGTGGTGCAACCTATGGCCGTGTGAGAAAAATGGAAGACGAGCGGGGTAAAGAAATATCCAAACTTAATCCTTCCGATGTCGCCATAATCTACGGACTGAATGAAGTGCCCAAAGCTGGTGACATCCTGAACAAGGTAGAAAACGAAAAAGACGCACGGCAGATAAGTGCCGAGCGGATGCATATACGTAAAGAACGAGAAAAATACCAAACCAAAACAAATCTGGATAACCTCTTCCAAAAGATAAAAGATCAGGAACTTGCCGAGATTAAGATGATCGTGAAAGGTGACACCGACGGTTCGGTGGAAGCTCTGTGCGACTCCTTCCAGAAGCTCAGCAACGAAGAGGTGCAGGTAAGCATCATCCACAAAGGGGTGGGGGGCATAACCGAAGCAGATGTAAATATGGCCTCAGCCTCGGATGCCTTTATCATCGGCTTCCATGTGCGCCCCAGTAGCGCCTCTCGTAAACTGGCTGAAGACGAAGGGGTAGAACTTAAAATCTACCATATCATCTATGAAGCGATAGAAGACCTGCAGAAAGCCATGGTGGGCATGCTGGCTCCGGAACTGAAAGAAGTATTTGTGGGATCGGCAGAAGTGCGCCAAGCCTTCCGCATCAAAAAGCTGGGCACCATTGCTGGCTGTTTTGTGGATAAAGGTTCTATCAAAAGCGATTGCAAAATTCGCCTCTTCCGCAACAATATTCTGGTTCATGACGGCACCATAAGCTCTCTCAAACATTTCTCTCAGGATGTGAAAGAGGTAAAAGCCGGCTCTGAATGTGGTATCGGTATTGAGAACTTCAACGATATCAAAGATGGCGATTCCATCGAATGCTATCGCATCGAAGAAGTTTCTCGCACGGTGATATAAACCAAAAGAGGTAACAATGTCTCGCATACGAGTACAACGACTGGAAAAAGAGCTGATGCGGTTAATCAGTAATACCGTGAATTTCAAGCTCCGAGATCAGCGACTCTCGATGATCTCAATCACAGCCGTACGACTTACCAATGATTTTAGTGTGGCGCGGATCTATTTCACGCAACTGGATACATCAGATCCGGTAGAGACAGAGAAAGCACTCACCCGAAGCTCAGGCTTTATAAAGAAGGAAATTGCGGCCGCACATCTGATGCGGTCGATTCCTGACCTGCGCTTTGCTTACGATAAACTGGAAGAAAATGCACAGCGCCTTGATAACATTTTTGCATCTCTGCATGCTAAGGAAAAAGAGGAAGACGATGCCCCTGCTCCCCACACTGAATGATCTGAAACACGTGATCAATACTGCCCTGAAAAACTATGAAAGCATTGGTATCATCACCCATGTACATCCCGATGGAGACGGCTTTTGTGCAGCTCTGGCTCTGCAGGAATACCTCCGCAACCGTGGCCTGGAATCAGACATCGTGCTGGAAGAAGACATCTCGGAACAATACGACTTTTTACAGGGACGCAAACGCTCTATAACCTATCATCGGCATCTTACCTACGATCTCATCTTTATCCTGGATACCCATGAGGCACGGCGGGTAGGAGCCTGCGCTGCCCTCCTTGATCCAGCCCGGGAGATCATCGTAATAGACCATCATGAACTGGCAGAAGAGATTACCGGTTCCCATATGTACATCAATACCAGCACCGTAAGTGCCGGTGCCATCCTCTTCGATCTGTTTCATGATGAAATTCTTGCATTACCCAAAGAGCCTGCTCTCTACGTTGCCTCCTGCATCTACACCACAATCCTCAACGATACCGATAACTTCATCAATGCCAATGTGACAACCGAGGTCTTTACCATAGCATCCCACCTGATGGATCTGGGAATTAATCCCGGATACATCGTGGAAAAATTCTTCAACAACCGCCGTCCGGACGAAATGCGCTTCATCGGCGAAGTACTCTCTACCATAGAAACCATCGACAATGATGCCGTGCTGTTTATCGATTCTACTATCGATATGATGGAACGTAATAACGTAACCGATGAAGCCACCAGCAAAATGACCCGCTGGGTAAAGGGACTGAAAAACGTAAAGGTCATCGTTTATTTCCGTGAAGCAGCAGAAAATTCCTACCGTCTTTCACTGCGCTCGAATGTTATAAATGTAAACACCATTGCCGTGAAACATGGGGGTGGCGGTCACATTAAGGCTTCCGGCTGCTCCATGACCGGAACCCTGAACACGATAAAAAACCAAATTTTAGCAGATATCAGAAAACAGTTAGCATGATCAACAGGGGTGTGCTTTATATCGATAAACCCGCCGGCATAACATCCTTTGACGTGGTACGGGCAATGAGAAAGATTTTGAGTCTGAGACGGGTTGGCCACACCGGCACCCTCGATCCCTTCGCCACCGGCCTTCTCCCCATCTGTTTTGGCGATGCCACCCGCTATGCCGATTATATCACCTTTGCCGACAAAACCTACGAAGCAACCCTGCGCCTTGGCATCAAAACCGATACCGGCGACATCACCGGCGCCACTATTGCACAGCAGGAGATCCCGGAAATCAGCCAGCAGCAAATTCAAGATGCAGCAGCCTTTTGCGTCACCATCACCTCTCAGGTTCCGCCCCGTTACTCTGCCGTCAAAGTAAAGGGCAAACGAGCCTACGAACTGGCTCGACAGGGTGTGAAATTCACTCTGCCACCGCGACCCGTTGCCATCCTGAATTTTTCCATCACCCACGTAGCTCTTCCCCACATCACCTATCGCGCTACCGTGAGCAAAGGCACTTACATCCGCACTCTCAGCGAAACCTTTGCCTCACAGCTGGGATCAGTGGCAACCACCACAGCATTGCGTCGTCTGGCAGTTGGCTCGGTTTCTGTGCAGGATGCAGTTGCCCTGGATGCCTTGACTCCCGACAACTGGCCCCGGAAAGTCGTTCCCCTGGAAACGGCTCTTGCCCATTTACCCATCGTTGAACTCAATGATGAGCAGTCGGTAAACTATGTCCATGGACGCCGTTTTGCACTACTCCATCCGGATATTGAGACCTGCCTGGTTTTGCATCGCTCGCACATGGTTGGTCTGGGAAATATCGTCGATGGTGTTTTGCATCCTCGCAAGGTATTGGCATGACCTTCCTCTCTGAGCCCTGCACTTTTTTTCATCCGATAGTAACCATGGGCACCTTTGATGGCGTGCATCTGGGTCATCAGGCTCTGCTGAAAAAACTTCGCCAACGGGCAGATGAAACCGGAGGAGAAGCGGTGGTAATAACCTATCTGCATCATCCGCTGGAGACCATTCACCGCAAAACTTTTCCATACCTGCTTACACCTCAGAAAAAGAAAGAAGCCCTTCTTAAAAAGTGGGGAGCCGACTGCGTGCTCTATCTCAATTTTACCCCTCAGATGGCCGCCATGGATGCCGAAGATTTTTTCCAGAACATCCTCATAGATGAGCTTCACACCCGTGAACTGGTGGTTGGCTACGATACCCATTTTGGCAAAAATCGCAGCGGAAACATCGACTTTCTCCGGCGTGCCTGCATTCAGCACAACCTGCCGCTGGATATCCTCCCACCGCTGGAAATCAACAACCGCATAGTGAGTAGCAGCTTCATTCGGGACCTGATACGAGAAGGCGCTGTAAATGCTGTTCCCCAATATCTGGGTCGCCCCTATTCCCTCCGCGGAACGGTGGTAGATGGACACAAAATCGGTCGCACGTTAGGATTCCCAACTCTGAATCTCAGTATGCAGGCACCCTTTTCCCTCATCCCGGACATCGGGGTGTATATCTGCGAAGTAGAGATCCAGGGTCATCTGCATCAGGCACTTACCAATGTGGGCTACAGTCCCACCATCAAAAACACAGGCATCAAGGAAGTAGAGACCTACATCCTGGACTTCAATACCCAGGTCTATGGCGAAGAGTTTGAGCTCTATTTTTACAAGAAGTTGCGGGAGGAATTGCTCTTCTCATCCAAGGATGCATTAATTTCTCAGATTCATGCCGATGTAAAAGCGGCTGAAGAGTTTTTTTGTGAGAGGCAGAAATGAATGGTTTTTTTTGTACCGAATGTGGCGCTGAAACCACAAAGTGGAGCGGTAAATGCCCATCTTGTGGCGCGTGGAACAGCCTGCGGGAAACCTCCCGCGTGGTGGGAAAATCAAAATCCGTAGAGCGACAACAGGCGATCATCTCGCAAGATATCAAGCCAGAACCAATCACCCAGATAAATCCTGACAGCCATCGGCGCAAAGTCATCGGCATAGGGGAATTTGACGGCGTACTGGGAGGGGGAATCGTGCCGGGAATGGTAGTGCTCATCGGGGGCGAACCGGGCATCGGTAAATCCACATTGATGCTACAGGTAAGCCATAAAATGTCGCTGCAAGGTACTGTGCTTTATATTTCCGGCGAAGAGAGTAAAGAACAAATTACTCTCAGAGCCCGGCGACTTCACTGCAGCAGCGACTCCCTGCTGTTACTCTGCACTCCCGATGTAGATGATATTGTGCGCTTCATACAGCAAACCCAACCATCCTTGGTGGTTATCGATTCCATTCAATCCGTATTCAGCGCAACCATAGAAAGTTCTCCGGGATCTGTTTCGCAACTGCGGGAAACCACAGCGTTATTGGTTCGGCTGGCCAAACAACTGGCAATCCCCATCTTCCTGATAGGCCACGTAACCAAGAATGGCGCCGTGGCGGGGCCAAAGATCATCGAACACATGGTTGATACGGTCCTCTATTTTGAAGGGGACAACCAACACCAATATCGCATTCTGCGTTCAACCAAAAACCGGTTTGGATCAACCAATGAGATAGGTATTTTTGAAATGATTTCCAGCGGTCTGCAGGAAGTGGAAAATGCATCTCAACTTTTTTTCACCCGCGATGTACGGGATGCAGGCTCTGCTCTGGGATGCGTGTTGGAAGGCACCCGCGCCTTTCTGGTAGAAGTTCAAACTCTGGTCTCTCCCGCCAGCTATGGCACATCACAACGAGTAGCTCTGGGCATGAACCAGCGAAAGCTGGCCCTGCTTCTGGCGGTCATTGAAAAACGTATGAGCCTCAATTTGCGGAACAACGATGTCTTTTGCAATCTGGCTGGTGGCATAAAGGTAGATGAACCGGCTCTTGATCTGGCTATCATTGGCGCTATTCTCTCCAGCTTTCACGGTAAAGTGATACCTGCCAATACTGTCCTATTGGGCGAAGTGGGCCTCAGCGGCGAAGTGCGTCCCGTATCTCAGCTGGAAAAACGCATCAAAGAAGCCGAGAAATTGGGATTCACCAAGATCATCGTTTCCCACAGAACCACGGTTGAACGAGACTCCGTAATGCCTATCCGCATGATAGATGATTTGGAGACTTTGCTGTTTTAAAGAAGGTTTGTAGGTTGGGGAGAATGAAACCACGAATGAACACAAAAAGGAAACGAAAGCCAGAGAAAGAATAAAATAATCCACGCCCCCCCTCAACCTGTCGCGGCGTAATGAAATGAAGAGGGAAAGGGGGAATAAATGGGATTTTGTAAGTTCGGATGGCAGATTTTTCTCATTCCGAAGTATTGCACAACAGCTTTCCCAACATCCAGGAATTGCCATTTGATTATCTGCCACCGAAAACACCGAGCCGGAGTGATAGAAACCACTAATGATACGAATTGATCGGAAGCACAATATCTCCGTCTTCCCGAGAAACTCTTACAGAGACACATGACGAAGGATGGCGGAAAAGCTGCCTTTCAAGGCGGTATTTCCCGGGCAACTCAGCTTATTCCACAACGGCTCTGCTGCATGCAGGGAGACGTTTTTGATTCATACCTCGTCACAGCGCTACTCTTCATCCCTCATCGGGAGGTCGCTGCACAA
>JAGGWK010000021.1 GCA_021157525.1 Candidatus Cloacimonadota bacterium
CTTACTTCCTTCACCGCAACTCTGGCACAGGAAACAACAGCCAATATCCAGTGGACGGTGGAATCTGAAAGCGGCATCGTCGGCTACTACGTCTATCGTTCTGAAACCGATTATTCTCAGGCAGTTGCCATTTCTGATCTGATTCATGCAGATAACACACCATTCAGTCACAGCTATTCCTTCATCGATACCGAACTGGAATATGAACACACTTACAATTATTGGCTGGAAAGCATCAACTCCGATGGAACCACAAATCAGTGGGGACCTCAGGAAATCACCCTGGAAGGTGCTCCTGCTCCACAATTACCTCAGGTTACCAGCCTGGAAGGTAATTACCCAAATCCCTTCAATCCCAGCACAATGCTGAAATTTAGTGTGAAAGAAAACGAAGAAGCTACCCTGACTATCTTCAATGCCAAAGGTCAGCAGGTTCTCAAAGAGAAATTTGCTCCCGGATACCATGAGTATGAATGGAATGCCGATGCTCAGGCCTCTGGTCTCTATTTCTATCGTCTCTCTTCACCTTCTTTCAGCCAGGTTCGCAAAATGATGCTGCTTAAATAATCTGAGCAGAATTTCCTGTGGGGTGGATGCATCGGCATCCACCCTTTTTTCTGATGAAAAAAATCTCCCTTGATACTGCGGGAACCAAGAAAATACTTGTCAAATCTCCCTTGCTCTTCTCCTGTTACCTGGAAAAAAATCATCCAAGGAGGATCTGTGGCATATCAAAAAATAGCAATTCTCACTGCAGGAGGGATCGCCCCTTGCCTGTCTGCATCTATTGGACGGCTCATACGGAAATATACCGAAAAGCTCCCGGACGCGGAAATCATCGGGTATCTTCACGGATACAAAGGCTTGCTTACCGGGGAGAGCATCACCGTTACGCCCAAGGTGCGGAAGCACGCCGAAGTACTCTATCAATACGGTGGCAGCGTGTTGGGAAACAGCCGTGTAAAGCTGAGTAATGTGGCCGATTGCGTGAAAAAAGGCTATATCAAAAAAGGCCAAAATCCCTTTGACGTAGCGGCGAAACAGCTCATCAAAGATCGGGTGACCATCCTGCATACCATTGGCGGAGATGATACAAACACCACTGCTGGAGAACTGGCATCTTACCTGCACAAAAGTGGTTACGAGCTCACCGTCCTTGGGCTGCCAAAAACAGTGGATAACGACGTTTATCCCATCCGCCAATCTCTGGGAGCCTGGACGGCGGCAGAGCAGGGAGCGCTGTTCTTTGAAAACGTGGCAAACGAAAATACCACCAGCTCACGACAACTGATTATCCATGAAGTGATGGGACGCAATTGCGGTTGGTTGACTGCCGCTACCGCCAACGCCTATCGGAACTGCCTGGAAAATCGTCATTTCCTGCCGGATATTTTGCTGGAGCAGCGGCGCTGGGATATCGATGCGGTATATGTTCCTGAGATGGAGATGAACATCAAAGACGAAGCTGCACGTTTGCTGAAGGTGATGGATGAGAAGGATTGTGTAAATATCTTCCTCAGCGAAGGTGCCGGCCTGGAGAGTATTGTGGCGGAAATCGAAGCTCAGGGAGGTTCCGTCACACGGGATGCCTTTGGTCATGTTGCTCTGGATGAGGTGAATCCTGGTCAATGGTTTGCCAAACAGTTTTCTGCCATGCTCAAAGCTGAAAAGATACTGGTACAAAAAAGCGGCTATTTTGCCCGTTCTGCAGCGCCCAATCGCAAAGACCTGGAGCTGATTTTCAAATCCTGTGATCTGGCTGTGGAGTTTGGCCAGGAAGGGCTGAGCGGTGTTATTGGCCTGGATGAAGAGGCCAATGATAAACTCACCTGCATAGAATTTGACAGAATAAGGGGTGGAAAGCCTTTTGACATCACGCAGCAATGGTTTGTAAAAATGCTGCAGGATATAGGACAAAAGGAGGAGTAAAGATGAAGATAAAATTTCGCGATGTAAGCTCGGGTATCGTAGAAGCCAGGGCGATAATAGAGGTCGTACCCGGCGTATTTTTAAACGAAGTAACCATCTTGCGCAAAGATAGCGAGCTGATTATCGAATTGCCACAAAAGAGTTTCAGAGGCAAGGATGACCGCATGCATTACCTCGATATCATCACCTTTGAAAACGAAAACAAAGAGACCCTCTGGCATATGGAAATCAAAGAAGAATATCGGGAGTGGCGAAAAAATAACCGAAAGGTATTGGTGTACGAAACATAACCTTCATGCATCCAGAATATAGAGTGATACTCATCGGAGTGCATACCGATTCGGAAACTCGTGAGCACTTCGATGAGACTATGGAAGAACTTTCTCAACTGGCCACAACTTCGGGCGTTGTTGTGGTTGACTCTCTGGTTCAACATCTGAAAAAGCCCCATGTGGCCACCTACGTAGGCAAGGGAAAACTCGGGGAAATAGCTAACGTAGCAAAAAATCGCCACGCGCATACCCTTATTTTTAACAACAATCTCTCACCCACCCAATCCCGGGAAATTTCCGACAGCACACATTGCAATGTGGTGGAT
This sequence comes from Candidatus Cloacimonadota bacterium, assembly GCA_021157525.1. GTDB lineage: Bacteria > Cloacimonadota > Cloacimonadia > Cloacimonadales > TCS61 > JAGGWK01. The sequence goes on from JAGGWK010000021.1 coordinate 2,528, forward strand.
CGTACCGAGCTGATTTTGGATATCTTTGCCCAGCATGCCCGTACCAAACAGGCCAAGCTGCAGGTGGAAATGGCTCAATTGGAATACTCCTTTACCAAACTGAAAAATCTCTGGAAACACCTTTCCCGCATCCAGGGGGGTATCGGGTTCCGAGGCCCCGGTGAAAAGCAGATCGAGGTTGACAGACGACTGATCCGCCGCAGGATAGGCATCCTGAAAGAAAAACTGAAAACCATAGGCCAGGTGAATCAGACCAAGCGAAAACGGCGCAGCTCCTTTATCTCGGTGGCGCTGGTGGGCTATACAAATGCCGGCAAATCAACCCTTTTTAACCAGCTCACCCAAGAAAACCGCTACACCGCAGACAAGCTTTTTGCCACCCTGGATGCAAAGACGCGTCGCCTGTCAGGCAATTTTAACCAGGACGTGGTACTCACAGACACCATCGGGTTCATCAGAAAATTACCCCACAAACTGATATCATCCTTTCATTCTACGTTGCAGGAAGTGGTGGATGCAGACCTGCTGCTACATGTGGTGGATGTGTCTCACCCCAATCTCTTCGAGCTTATCCAGTCGGTGGATGATGTGCTGCAGGAGATATCTGCTTACGACAAAGATCTGCTGATGGTTTTTAACAAGGTTGATCGCATGGAGGGAACTCACTTCCTGTTTCTCAAGAAGAAATTGGCTGAAATGTACCCGGATCACGTGCTGATTTCGGCAATTTCCGGCCAGGGAATGGATGAGCTGGAAAACAAAATTGTGACGTTTATCGGCCATACAAGACGGGCTCGGGAAATTCGGATTCCTGCTGAAATGACTAATCTGAAAGGGTTTATCAAACGCAGTGGGGAAGTGCTGGCAGAGGAGTATGATGCCAGGACTCATGAAGCGATTTTAACGGTAAAAATTCCTAGACAATTATATCCGGCCATAGAAAAACAAATCAGTGATTTTAATTTAAAGAAGTATATTCATAAATAAAAACATGGAGGATGAAAAGATGATTAGTGATTTTCAAAAAATCCTATCTACCAATGTAAAAGGTATGAAGCGTTCTGCAATTCGTGAATTGCTGAAATTAACCGGAGATCCCGAGATTATTTCCTTTGCTGGCGGCTTGCCATCACCGGATTCGTTCCCTATTCAGCAATTGAAAGAGATCGTGAATGAAGTGTTGGATGAAGATGGTGCTTCAGCACTGCAATACGGCGCTACCGAAGGGGACACGCGGCTGCGGGAATTGCTGGTGGAAAACTACCGGGCTTCCGGTTTTGACATTACTATAGATAACCTGATGATCACCACTGCATCCCAGCAGGGTCTTGATCTTCTGACAAAAGTCTTTGTCAATAGAGGTGATAAAATCATCGTTGGCCTGCCTTCTTATTTAGGCGGACTCAGTGCGTTCAATTCTTACGGTGCAGATCCTGTCGGTGTTAAGTTTGACGATAAAGGTATGCGTGCAGACCTTCTGGAAGCTGCTTTGGAAGAGATGAAACAAAAGGGTGAAAAACCCAAATTCATCTACGTTATCCCCGATTTCCAAAATCCTGCCGGCATTACCATGCCGGAATCCCGTCGTAAAGAGATCATCGCTCTGGCGCGAAAATATGATGTAATCATCGTAGAAGACAGCCCATACAAAGAGCTTCGCTTCGAAGGCGAGGATCAAAAATCTCTCTATGCCCTGGATAACACCGGTCACGTGATTACTCTGGGAACCTTCTCAAAAATATTCGTTCCCGGATTCCGCATCGGCTGGGTGATTGCTCACCCTGATATCCTCGATAAATTCATCGTTGCAAAACAGGCTACCGACCTCTGCACATCTCCCTTCGTACAAAAGATTTCCGCAAAATATCTGGAAAAAGGATACTATGCCGAAAATCTGGTAAAGACTATTGCCATGTATAAAGAGAAAAAAGAAGTGATGATGAAAGCCTTCGATGACTTTATGCCCGAAGGGGTTACATGGACGCGCCCCGAGGGCGGTCTTTTCCTCTTCCTTACCCTTCCCGAACATATGGACTCCGAAGAGCTCTTTAGGGAAGCTCTCAAAGAGAAAGTGGCCTTCGTTATCGGTCATGTATTCCACTGTGATGGAAGCGGTAAAAACACCATGCGCATAAACTTCTCCTACGCAACTAAAGATCAGATTGTCGAAGGCGTGAAACGCCTGGCTACAGCGATCAAAAAAACTATGTAATTCATCGATATTCGGGAGAAGTTCGGATGCGGGCTTCTCTCCCTTTTTTGGCAGGTGCCTATGAAAAATATCTCAGTAGCAGTAGTGGGAGCCACCGGCGCCGTCGGCCGGGAAATGATCCGTGCCCTCCACCAGAGTATGCTTCCCATCGCCAAAATCACTCTTTTCGCTTCTCCTCGTTCAGTTGGGATGCAACTGTCTTCTGACTTTGGGAATCTCACCATTCAGCCTCTTTGTCCGGGATGCTTTCGGGGTATAGACATTGCTCTCTTCAGCGCTGGCAGCAGCGTGAGCCGGGAAGTGGCCCCCCGGGCCGTTGCCGAAGGAGCTATCGTGATAGACAACAGCAGCTGCTGGCGGCAGGATGCATCCGTGCCTCTGGTGGTGCCGGAGGTAAATCCTGCGTTTTCTCATCAGGGGATCATCGCAAATCCAAATTGCTCCACCATTCAGATGGTAGTGGCTCTCCATCCCATCCACAAACGCTGGGGAATAAAACGAGTGGTGGTGAGCACCTACCAGGCGGTGTCTGGCAGCGGACACAGAGGCAGTGCAGAATTGCAACGACAAATCGGGCTTTACCCTGATAATGACCTTTTTGATACTTCTCATTTTGGCCAACCGATCTTAAATAATGTGATTCCCATCATCGGGGAGATGCAGCCAGACGGATTTACTTCAGAGGAGCACAAAATGCGTTTTGAAACCCGGAAGATTCTTGCCGCCCCGGAGCTGCTGGTGAGCGCTACCACGGTGCGGGTTCCCGTATTTGTGGGTCATGCAGAAGCTGTTACCCTGGAGTTGCTGCATCCGGCAGATCCCGACGAAGTGCGGATGTTACTCCATTCATCCCCGGGGATGCAGGTGCTGGACGATGGAGCTGACAGGCAACCCATGCCTATTCTCAGCGCTTCCTGCGATGATGTGATGGTGGGCCGTATTCGTCGTGATCCGGTATTTGACAACGGACTGAGTCTGTGGATTGTAGCCAATAATCTGCGAAAAGGCGCTGCTCTGAATGCGGTGCAGATCGCCAAGCTTTTGTACAATGGCAGATAAATACATTATCCAGAAATTCGGAGGCACCTCTCTTGCTACGGCAGAGCAGCGGAAACAGGTGGCCCGGTGCATATCTGGCGCACTGAAGGCCGGGAAGCGACCTATCATAGTGGTTTCTGCTCCGGGCAGACTGGGTCAACCCTACGCCACCGACTCGTTGCTGGCGCTGGTAGATCAATCTCAGTCGCCCATAGCACCGCGGGACAGAGATCTTCTTATCTCCTGCGGCGAGATTGTTTCTGCCGTCCTCATCGCCCATGAACTTCAGATTTTGGGGCACAAAGCCATGGCCCTCACTGGTGCCCAGGCTGGCATTGTTACCGACAACAATCATGGAAACGCCACCGTAAAACACGTGTGTCTCGATCCTCTTTCTACCCTGTTGCAATACGGCATTACGCCGGTAGTTGCCGGCTTTCAGGGGAAAGCGGATTCTGGCGATGTGGTTACCTTTTCCCGAGGTGGAGGAGATACTACTGCCGCTGTTCTTGGGGTGGCTTTCGATTGCGAATATATTGAAATATTCACCGATGTTCATGGACTATTCAGCGCAGATCCGCGGGTAGTAAAAACCGCTAAGCTTATCGGGGAAGTGGATTATACCGAAGCTGCCGAGTTGGCCGCAGAAGGTGCAAGGATTGTGCATCCTCATGCTGTGGATATTGCTCAGGGAAGGGGCGTACCTATTTGCATCTCTTCACCGGGTGACGCATCCCACGGAACAATCATACATCAGATCAATCATCATCGGCCAATTACGGGTATCACTGCAAAAAGCGATATTATCGCTGTTACCATTCCCGCTGCGGCATCTTCTTCTCAGCTATTTGACGCTCTTGCTCAGGCCCAGATCAGTGCCGATTTTATCACCGTCACGGCTGATTCTATCAGTTTTGTCACAGAGGCATCCTGCGGTGAAGCACTTTCGACAGTATTGAAGAATCTGAAACTGGATTTTACCCTGCGGCGGGATGTAGCAAAGGTATCACTTATTGGCACCGGCATGACGGGTATCCCGGGTGTAATGGCCGCCGTTGTTGCAGTTTTGCAGGATGCCGGTATCCAGCTGCTTCTGGTTACCGATTCTCACACCACTATCTCGTGCCTGATAGATCAAAAACACCGGGAAACCGCAGTGCAATTGTTACACCAGCGCTTTTGTGAATAAGCACTTGACAGACAGGAGAGGCATCCTGTAAAGAAATTACATAATAATGGATGAGGGAGAAGTATATGGCCATAACCCAGAAAAAAGAAAAGTATGATTTGAGTAACGAGAAGGAATTCATTCGTTTTATGGGGGAGATATCGATATTTTCCAAGCTTACCAAATCGGAACGGATGAACCTGAAAAAGTACATCTATCTACGCACCTTCAAACCGGGAGAGGTGGTCTTTAAAAAAGGGTATCCCAATGTGGTTTTTTACATTGTGCAGGAGGGGCTGCTCAAGGTCTATCTGGAAAAGGATGGCCGAGAGATAGTGCTGTCAAAGTTGCACTCCTTCGACTTTTTTGGTGAGATGGGACTTTTTTTGGAAGAATACCGTACCGCATCTATTGCAGCCATAGAAGAGTCGAAGCTCATCGCCATATCAAAGCGTGACCTGGCAGATTTCATCGCCAAATTTCCCCGGGCAGGAACCAAGATTCTCTACAAATTCGGTGAATTACTCAGCCGTAATATATTGAAAACAAACAATCGCATCAGTGAGGGCTAACTAATGAACAGGTCTCGTGTTATCCGCCTGATCCTCACCATCTTGTCCCTGGCGTTGGGCGTGGCGGCGATACTCTACTACAAATCCATCATCTCGTATTTGTTAGTGGGATTTCTGGTATCCTATCTGCTGTCCCCCATCATCAATTACGCAGAGCGCTCCCATATCAGCCGCGCTCTGGCGATTATCATCGTCTATGTCATCATCCTCATTTTGCTGGCAATCTTCTTTACCTACATCATTCCGCAGATTATCCAGCAGTTGGCTGATTTCTCTGAAACCATTAAATCGGTGCTGGAAAATCCGGAGAAGCTCAGCATGCGAAGCTTGGGCATTCCTGCTCTGGATCAATTGATAGACATGTTGGAAAAGACTTTCCCCGCCCTGAAGGTAGATGAGGAAGTTTTAAAATTCTTTGATAGTGGACGCCTTACTGATATCATGAATCAACTGCCTCTGGTCTTTAAAGGAGTGGCAAACATATTGGCTTTTCTGGTGGTGGTGCCAGTTATCGTCTTCTTTATGCTCAAGGATGAACGGATCTTTTTGCGGAGCGTGATAAACAATGTCAGCAACCGCTACTTTGAATTTACCCTGCATCTGCTGGAGCGCATCGAAGAGAGCTTTGGCAAATTCTTCCGCGCTATTCTCCTGGAAACGGTCATTGTGGCGGTGATGAGTATCATCGGACTCTTGATTCTGGGCATCCCCAATGCCTTGATTCTGGGGATTATCGTCGGGTTGGCAAATCCGATAAAGTACTTTGGCCCTTTTATTGGTGCCGTTCCCACCATGTTGGTTATTTTGCTCGGTCCCACACCCGATGTGTATGTGTTCTACTCTGCCATAATGTACGTGATCGTGCAGCAGGTGGATGGCAATATCCTCTTTCCTGTGCTGGTGGGGAAAAGCATGGACATGCATCCTATGTGGGTGCTGCTCACCGTTATCGCCGGGGGCTATGCCTTTGGCATCTCGGGTATGCTCCTGGGTGTACCGGTTGTATTCCTGGTCAAAACCATTTTCGAAGTGGCTCAGAAGAGTCTGAAGGAATTTGAAATAATCTAAATTTTGTTAAAAAGGGGAAGTATGAGAAAAATTATTTTTGCCGCACTGCTGGTATGCAGCCTGAGTATGTGGGCCAGGATGCCTGCACAACTGGAAGACTTGAACCGCAGTATCACGCTGCAATCGCAGCAATATCACGAGGAAAATCTCTTTGCCACTCCACGAGTTACCACCCAATACGAAGTGGGGGACAGTCGTTCCTTTTGGCGTTGGAATCTTTCGGTGATGCCACCCACCTGGATACAGGAAACCGGCACCTGTAAGGCAGTGGGAGAACATTGCTACGTATTTGTTGCAGACAGCCAGTGGAACCTGCACATGGATCAAGCCGATGTGGATGCCGTGCTGGTGTACCTGGAAGAGGAGACCTTTGCCAGTACCCAGTATGGAGCTATCGAGATGGATGAAACCATTTTTGGCCCGGTACCCGACGAATTGGATAACGACCCCAAAGTAATCATCTTTTATTCCGCTCTGGGCTCCTTTAATGGCACCAGTTTTGACGGTTACTTCAGTAGCTACAATCAGGTAACCGAGCAGCAGGCCCAACAGATGAATCCATCCGGGCATAGCAACGAGTGTGAGATGATCTACATGACCTGCCATCCCCTTAATCCTACAGAACCAATCCGCATCTCAGTTTTATCCCATGAACTTCAACACATGATTCACTGGGGCGGTGACATTAATGAAGATACCTGGGTAAATGAAGGATGCTCCGAGCTGGCCATGATTTCCTTTGGGATGCCAGACCCTATAACCGTATTCCCTAACCAATCTGATAACAGTCTGAACAGCTGGAATCAGCAGTGGGCGGACTACGTAAAAGTGCAGCTGTTCTTTGGTTACCTGGCAGAAAAATATGCCGTTCCCGGCGATAGTCTCATGAAGGATATCGTGTTTGAACCACAAAACGGCATTGCTGGCATCCAGACGCAACTGGTAGCCAACAACAGCCCAAAGGATTTTGCAGAGATTTTTGTGGATTGGACGGTGACGAACTATCTGAACGATCTGCAAATCGCCGATGGATTGTATGGTTACGAGACCATGGATGTGCCGCAGTTTCTGGCTACCGGCAACCACAATTCTTTCCCGGCAGTAGGCAGCGGTTCGGTAAAAGCCTGGGCGGCTGACTATATACGGTGCTATCCGGGAGACAGCGAACTGGACTTTTATGTTACAGCCTCATCGCCCATTACGGGTACACTTATCTACAAAGTATCCGATACCGAGTTACCCAAAGTGGAAATCTTTCCCATCACCGCATCGGGTGAGGTTGTTACCACCAATGCCCCAGCTTACCAACAGGTGGTGCTGGTTCTTTCCAATGATTCCGATGTAGCGGTAAATTATACCTATGATGTAGAGATAAGTGTAAGTGTGCCCCAAGAGCCGCAGGTAGAGGCGCAGCGTCTCAGCATCTATCCCAACCCCTGTTCGCTGGCCAGTGGCGAAGTACTTTTTGCTCTGCCTCAGGGAGTGCAACGGGGCACTGTGACACTGTATAATGTAAAGGGGCAGCAGGTGTTGAAACAGGGTTTGCATCCCGAACAAAAAAACCAGACGATGCCACTGACCGATGTCGGCTCGGGAATTTACTTTTTGCAGGTTCAATCGGGAGAAAAGAGCTATCAGACAAAGCTGATTCTTACGCAATAAATGGAGAGATAATGACAAAATGGATAGTGACGGCGCTGCTTCTGGTTACCTTTCTGGCTGGATGGGCCGATGTTGTTTCGGAGCAGCAGGATGCAGATAATCAGGCGTTTTTAAGCGCCGTAGATAAAAACCTGATAAACACCATACGCATGTTGAGTGCTTTTGAAGCCGGTGCAGACCGCATGGACGCCCTCAAAGGGGTGCCGGAATATCGGCAATTTCTGATGAATAATACCATAGAATGCAGCCAGATGCGCAATATTATCCAGCAGGCACAGAAAGATACGCCGGTTATGCGAGTCAGCAGAGTGCGGGAAATCATCGAAACCCTGAACCCCGGTATAACCTTCAGTTATGATGCCGTTACGGCAGAGCAAGACGAAGAGAACCGCATCTTTTTGGCAAAGTTTGGCTCGGTTTTGGTTACAGAGATCAAGCGCCTTACCGAGTTGATCGTACAGCGGGAGCAAACCTTTGAGGCATCCCAATCCATCGATAAGGAATATTTTAATCTGCATTCTCATCATTATTTATTTTCGATGCTGCTCAATGTTATTTCCCCCAGCAAACATTTGTCGGCAACCAATCGGGGTGTGCTTGCTCAGATAGTTCATGGCGTGGAAGCGCAGCTGCAGAAAGAAGCGGCGGCACAGCGGACTGCCCATGAATAGAGGCCTGTGGGCTGCCATTGCTTGCTACGTGATGTGGGGGCTTCTACCTCTCTATTGGAAGGCCTTGGCCCACATTCCTGCTCATGAAATCCTGGCTCACCGTATGACGTGGTCCCTGGGATTTTGCCTGGTCGTGCTGGCTCTCAGTGGCCAGCGAACCCTGTGGAAACAGTTACGGGCCAAACCGTCCATGCTGGGCACCTATGGCTTCACCGCCCTATTGCTGAGTATCAATTGGTTTGTGTATATCTGGGCAACCACCCATGGCCATGTGCTGGATGCTAGCTTGGGGTACTTTATCAATCCTTTGTTCAGCGTGTTTCTGGGAGTAGTGGTGTTGCACGAAAAGCCGCGTCCATTGCAGTGGGCAGCTATCGGTATTGCTCTTGTCGGCGTTATCTGGCTCACCATTATCCATGGCCGGGTTCCCGTCATTGCTCTGGCTCTGGCCGGTTCCTTTGGTATCTATGGCCTGGCAAAGAAGCGCTCAGAACTCTCTTCGGTGCAGGGGCTTACACTGGAAACCGCAGTACTCTTTGTGCCGGCAGCGGCATTTTTACTTTTTCAGGATGCCCGTGGTGTTGGCAGTTTTGGTCACACCTCGGTACAGGACGGTTTGCTTCTGGCCTTTAGCGGTGTCGTTACGGCCTTACCACTGATGTTTTTTGCCATGGCTGCCCGACGCATTCCTCTCAATCAACTGGGGTTTTTACAATTTATAGCGCCGATCCTGCAATTTTCTTTAGGCATCATTGCCTTTGGAGAAACACTATCTTCCAATCGCCTGGTAGGCTATGTGGTTATCTGGATAGCCCTGACCATCTTCGTTTTTGATAATATTCGGGGTACGAAGCGGTATCACAGAGGTAAGGCTCATGGAGTGGCTTAAGTTTTTCGATTATTTTGGTACTTTCGTCTTTGCCATATCAGGAGCACTACGAGCTACCCGGCATCGGCTGGACATTCTTGGATTGCTGGTGCTTTCAGGGGTTACCGGTGTAACTGGTGGCGTGATACGTGATGTGATTCTGGGGGATGTGCCCCCGGTGGTATTTCGCAATGAGTTCTATCTCATTCTCTGCCTTCTGGCGGGAGTGATGGTGTTTTTTCTCTCCCGATACATCGCAGCACATTATAACATTATTCGGTATCTGGATGCCGTAGGGCTGGGGGTGTTTGCCGCCATTGGTGCTGCCAAAGCCACAGCCTTTGGTTTGGGTCCGGTGGGAGTAATCCTGCTTGGCACGGTTACCGCTATCGGTGGCGGCATCGTTCGTGATGTACTGGTGCGAGAGATACCATCACTGCTGCTGAGAGACCTCTATGCCACCGCCGCAATGGCCGGAAGCGCCTTCTACTACCTTGCTCACCTCTGGCAATTGCCAATGATGGTGCAGGTAACGGGAACGGTGTTTCTCACTACCGGCATGCGATTGCTGGCGATCTTTTTTAAATTACAACTGCCAAGGTCTTTCAGACCGGCGGAAATGGACAATATTGATTTATGAAGCAATTTATTATTAAAACGATTGTGGCCCTGTTGGGTCTTGGTTTGGGTGCCGGCGGTGGCTGGCTTTTCTCCCGTTGGTATAGCTGTCTGGGAGGTAGCTGAGGGGCATGGAGCAATGCGTGGACCAGCATTGTATTTGGTGGACTTTTAGGCTATGTGATTGTCTCAGGAATCGTGGATGCCCTTGCATCCAAAAGGAAAAAGAGTAAAGATGATATTTCGGCATCCTGAACTTGGCATAGTAACGGTGTATCGGCATAGGCGCTATCGCCGCATTTCCTTACGACCTCAAGATATAGGAAGGGCGGCACTGTATGTGCCTCAAGAATTTTGTGACAAAGACGTACGCAGATTTTTTAAAGAGCACAAGAAAGCCATCACCGCTCTGTGCGATAAACAGCGGCGAATCTACGACGAAACGGCGCAAAAATACAACTATAATCCCCATATGAGCCAAGATCAGGCAATTGCATACTTGGGAAAACGCCTCTCTTATTGGGCAAACAAAATCACCTTTGATGATGTACCGGTGGTCAACAAGGTCACCCGTGTTACCATTCGGAACCAGCGGAGCCGCTGGGGAAGTTGTTCACACCGAGGCCACATCAGCCTGAACATCATGCTGATGCGACTGCCAGAAGAATTACGTGATTATGTGCTGATTCATGAATTGGTGCATTTGCAAGAGCCTAATCACGGGGCTCTTTTCTGGAAATATATGGAAACACTTATCCCGAACGTAGGTGAATTGAAAAAAGCTGTACGGAACATTCAACCGTTGGCTCTCAAGGAGTTCCGCTGATTCGCCCCTCACTGTCGAAGACAAAGAGGGCGTGCTGATCATCAATCAGCAGGTATGATGGGATGACTTTTTACTCTGCCAATTACCGTTGGACATCTTGAAAAAACGCTTTGGATGAACTGACCAATGAAGATTGTCATCGCTTTTCATCGCCTGTGTGGTCCTGCCAGCGAAGTGTGTCCAGACCAGAGAATCCTTGACGCCGTCAGACAGTTTGTGGCCTATATCACCCAAAAGTAATAAGGGAGGAGCCCAATGCGAGAACTACTGATCAAGAACAGGTCGATTCGTCGATTTAAACAAAGCCAGCGGATTCCCCGGATATTTTTGCAAGAGCTCATAGAAAACACCCGCTATTGTGCTTCTGCCGGGAACCTTCAACCCTTGCGATACCTGGCACTCAGCGATGAAATTTCCTGTGAGAAAGCCTTCTCATGTCTCAGTTGGGCAGGATATCTTACCGATTGGCCAGGGCCGGATGCGGGAGAACGTCCCAGTGGTTACATCATTTTGACGGCACAAGACGACGCTGGTACCGCAGTTCATTGGGATGCCGGCATTGCTGCCCAGACGATTTTGCTCAGTGCAGCGGAACATGGTTACGGCGGATGTATCTTTGCCTCCATACGCAGAGAGCAGCTGGCACAGTATTTTCCCGCCCTGAAACCCTACAAAATCATACTGGCGATTGCCCTTGGCGTGCCTGGAGAAACCGTCGTTGTCGATGATATCAAGGACGATGATGTTCATTACTGGCGTGACGAGAGACATGTGCATCATGTGCCCAAGAGAACTTTGAAGGAGCTGCTGTTATGAAGAAACCCCCGAAGCTTGTCCTATGCGGCAAAGCCGTTATAGAACAAGCTGATAAAGGTTATCATTCCGGCCTCCCTGTAGATTTTTCCCAACCTGCAAAGTATTACCGGAGAAATATGCATTGAAGGGCGGCTTTTCTGCCACCCTTCGTCAAGTGATTCCTGAAGATTCCCTCAGAGAGAGATGACGATACCCTGCCTGTTGTGCTCATTCGTAGTCACTCTCTCATGTTTTCACTCCAATCAAAAGATTCCTCGTGGCTTGCCGCGAGGATGGTCAACTTTGAGAATTTTCTTTATTGTCACAGATTTCATTCTTCCTAATCCACAATAATCAGACACGCCCCGATCGGGGGTTCTACAAATATGGGAACATGCTACTTTCCTCTCACAAACTGTACCTGTTATGAATGTCTTGGCATCATTTATGCCTTTTTTAAGGTATCTTGTATCTTACTTACGTGACCTTTTTCCTGTTTTCTTAATAGCTCAAAAACATCTAACACATTGTCACTTATTTGAGTAAGGGTTGTTAACATGGTATAGGTTTGTTCAGTCTTTATCTCTCGTTGTAAGGCGATGTTTAAAACATCTTTGCTGGTGAAATCCTTCTCTATATTTTCGGTATTTATGATGACAGAAAGCATGTCTGTATTCACTGGAATCTTCTGGGATAATTCTTTTTCGGTTAAAGCTCCTTTTTGTCTTAGCCTTCTCAAATGATTATAGTGATTTGTTTCATCATCAGCAAGTTTGGCAAGAAGCTCTTTAACGGTTTCATTAAGAACAATTTCTTTTGCTTTTGAATAAAAAGCAAAACTCTCCAATTCTATTTTCTCAGCATATTCAATAATTTCATTCAATGATAGCTCTCTCATATTTCCACCTCGCTGTTACCGATTTTTATCATTCATTTCTTTAGGAATTGATCAATTGCTCTTGCCGCAACATGACCATTTGCAACACCATGGATCACATCCGGTCCTTGAATAATGTCTCCACCGACAAACAACCATTTCAGGTCAGATTGGAAGTTCTTATTCACTTGGATGCGACCACGTGGCCCGAATTTCAGACCGGATTTTATCTCTTCGGAAAGATAGGATAGATCCATCCCCTGTCCGATAGATTCGACGATCATATCAGCTTCGAAGAATTTTCTCTGGTTATCGTCAAATTTAGGGTTAAATCTGCCATCTTCATCGAACACAGAAAGGCACTTAACAACATGAAGTCCCTTGATTTTCCCATCACTAATTTCAATTTCTTTGGGTCCCCAACCAGGATCAATAACTGCTTTTTCTTCACGGGCTTCTACCACTTCTTCACGATCTGCCGGCATAATATCTTCGGTTTCCAGAGATGTAGTAAGTACATCCACTTTACCATATTTGATATTTTGCAATCGGGCTAACGTTCTGGTAATATCCATGGCAACATTTCCACCACCGATCACCACAATTTTCTCAGCTACGTCTATCTCATTTCCCAGAGAAACTTCACGCAGAAGGTCGGTGGCAAAGTAAACTCTCTTGTTATCAGAACCTGGAATTCTGGTGCTACGACCAAGATGAAGTCCGGTTCCGGCAAACACTGCATCATAGTCTCTATGTAACTCTTCTAAAGAGATATCTTCTCCAACCCGAGTGCTAAATTGCATCTCTACACCAAGAGATTTAATATAATCATAATCCTTTTCAATCTGATCATAGGGTAAGCGATATTCGGGAATACCATAACGAGTCATACCACCGCTATCGGGAAGGGCTTCAAATATTTTTACCTGATATCCCATAATAGCCAGATAGTATGCTGCCGAAATACCTGCAGGCCCTGCTCCGATTATCGCCACTTTTCTGTCTAAGATGGGATCGGCAAGATGTTCTGTTCCCAGAACTTCCATATATTTGTCTTTAGGAATCTGATCAGCTATATAGCGTTTTAGCCAGCGAATAGCAAGGGGCTCGCCATTGTGATGCAAGGCGCAAACAGTTTCGCATTTATGGGTACAAATACGTCCGCATATTTCAGGAAGGGGATTTGTTTCATAAAGGATTCTGAAGGCATTTTCTATATCATCATCCCGGATAGCAGCGATGTAAGCCGGAATATCCATATGAGCCGGACATGTAGCAATACAAATGCCACACTCCAGACATCTCTCCGCTTCCTTCATGGCCTGATCTTTGTTGTAACCTTTTACTATTTCAATGAAAGATTTGTCGCGGTTTTCTGGCTCAATCTCTTTCATCTTCACACGATCATAATTGATAAGAGCTATCCCTTCGTCGCGTTTATAGCCTTTCGTTGCATCTTGCCATTTTGTTTTATCAGCACCGGGTATAAATCGATAATCCTCAGGGTCATCTGCTACCCAGGTATAATCATTTGACATTGTAAGTGCACCTGTAGGACAAATATCTACACAGAGTCCACACCAGCAACAGCGACCGTAATCTATTCTTGGTCTGAGCCCGCTATTGCCCTCTTTTGTCTCCTGACCTTCAACGGGTACCAGATCGATTGCGTCATTTTGGCAGATCTCTTCACAGCTACCGCAGCCAATACATTTATCGAAATCATTTTTATGAAAACCACGATAATTAGCTGCTCCGGGTCTATCATTAATTGGATCTTTAATTGTCCAAGGTTTCTTAGCTGCTCTTTCCCAAACGTTAAATGGTGATAATATATCTTTTAATTTCATTTTTACCTCTCTATTTCCGGTGGACACGTATGAAGTGAAACCATCAAAGCTGCTAAATCGGAGATTGATATATTTACCGCCAATTTTTCTAATACGGAAATTGCATGAGTATAGCTGGCACCACGGGCAAAGACACGTCTTGGATATTTTGTTCCATCAGAAACCATATAAAATCCATGTTCACCACGGGTAGATTCCGCTTTCACATAGGTTTGACCAGCCGGGATTTTCCAATGCAGTACATTAGGAAGCTTAGCTTGAATCTTCCCACCTTCCGGCATTTTGTCCATTATTTGAGAGATCAAATCCAAACTTTGATGAAGCTCTTGATATCTCACTTCTGCTCTGGCATAGGCATCTCCAACATCAGAAGTTATCATTTTCATATCCAGTTCAGCATATTTGCCATAGGGATTATTAATGCGGATGTCATCCTCTATGCCACTTGCCCTGGCAGATGGACCAACGATTCCATATTCTGTTACCATTTCCGGAGAGATAACGCCCAAACCTTTCAACCTGGCTTTCACAATAGCGTTATTGAAAAAGGTTTTTTCAATATCAAATAAAAGAGCTCTGGTACGTACAATAAGTTCTCTGGTTCTGTCTCTGAATCCTTCCGGAAGATCTTTACGAACTCCACCCGGAATCATATACATATGGTAAACACGACCGCCGGTCATCTCTTCGAAAAGATCTAACCAGAAATCTCTCATTCCAATTGTCCATTGACCAATTGCACCCATACCAAGAGAGCCTGCTTGACCACCAAGCCACATCAGAAAGCTTCCGACACGAGACATTTCCAAATTTAAAGTTCTCAACCAAAGTGCTTTTTCCGGAACAACTATCCCAGCCAAATCCTCCATCGCTGCCGATACACAATATTCATTTGTATCAGGTTCAGGAACACAAATTCTGCATACGATTGGAAAGCATTGAATATATCTCCGCCGCTCCATAAGTTTTTCAAAACCACGGTGAAGATAGCCTACATGAGTTTTGGCATCAACAATCTCATCACCGTTGATAATTAGCTCTACAGACATATTTCCCGTTACACCGGGATGTTGAGGGCCTTGCCATGTTTTTATAAATTTTTGTGATTCCAAATCGATAACAGGTTTATCCTTTTCCATTTGAGGATATTTAGATCTATCGGCTTCGAAGCCTTTATATTTACTCTCAGAATCTCTATTCATCATCCCTCCTGATTTTAGGAGATTTTGCAAAATCATGATACAATTTCTCTTTCATATATTCTTTTGGATCATTTGTCGATCTGCCTGGGCGGGGATAGAATGTTCTTTTGGAATATTCTAACGTATCAAAATCTCTTCGCATTGGAGGCATCTCTTCCCAACCTTCCAGAACAAAAGATTCATCTACCCGTGGAGAGCCGGGGAAGTTAATGCCATACATCTCATGGATTTCACGTTGGTATTGCCAGAGATGAGGCCAAATCCTATGCATAGAATCCATCTCGGCTTTTTCCCGATCGATCATAACATTAATGCCAAGGTTGATTTTAATCTCATAATTATAGAGCATATAGGTGAGTTGAAACTGATTATTTTCAATATAATCAACAGCTTGCATAAAATCCAGATGTTTGAAATTCTCGTCCAGTTTCAAATATCTCAAGATGAAATCGGTATGTTCTCTTTTTACCTTGATGAAATAGAGATCATCTCTTTGCTTTACAACCACAAGATCATCTATCTTTTCGTTCAATCTTTTAAGAATATTTTTCATGTTTTCTCCTACCAGTTATAATCCGGCATGTTCCAATCTTTGATTATCTGTTTCTGATTTTTCTTATACCAATCGAAATTATCGGCATATTTGTTCATACCATCACATTCACCCTTTTGAATCTTCTCTTTCAATCGGTTAAATCCGGCAATAAGAGCTTCCGGGCGTGGCATGCATCCTGCGATATAGGTATCTACGGGGATGTAATAATCAATCCTGTTTATGGTATTATAGCTATCATAGTACATACCACCGTTTATGGTACAACTTCCCAGAGCAATTACATATTTTGGGCCTTGCATCTGCTCATAACTGCGAACAATACGTTTGATAGTTTTAATGGAGGCATATCCGCCGATGATAAATACCGAAGCTTGACGAGGTGTTGGCCTTCCGGCAATTCCAAAGCGGGAAACATCAAAACGGGATGTCATTAATGGACGCAATTCCGTTGCCCCGCATCCTGTACCAAAAGCAAGTAGCCAAAGGGATCTTGCCCGTGCCCAGTTCACAAATTGTTCCAGGTATTTGTTTAGCGGTTCAACTCGAGAAGGTCTTGCATCAGAAAAAAGAATGCGTTCTTTTTCCGGTAATCCTTCGTTCGCCAGTTTCATCTCTTTTTCTATTTCATTTAAATCTTTTTTTTCCATGATATCTCCTTAAAGATATGCGATATACAGTATCGCTAAAATTCCAATAGCAGTAGGCCATTTCAGGAAGAATCTAAAAGACTGTTCCGGTCTGAAACGGGGGAATGAAGCTCCTACAAATACCGAGAACATGTAGATGAAGAAGGTTTTTATCATCATAATAAGAAGTGCAACCAAGATATTCGGATGTGCAGCACCGCCGAAAAACAGATTCATAAAAAGGATCAATTTTGCAGCGGCAAAAAGGCCACGATTGGTTTGCAAGATTCCCAAAAAGCTTCCATTCATCTCGATGGGAGGTCCAATCGGGATTTCTTGAGGTGCCATGACAATGCTAAATGGTGCATGCCCATTCATCCCCAAAAGAGAGATCATTGCAGCAATCACTGCTAAGGGATTTGTAAATAGTGTCCAATTGAGAATACTACCCTGCTGAGCTTGTACAATGGTCGTAATGTTAAGGGAGTGATATTGAATGGCAACTGAGATTATCGCAAGTGAAAAGGGGACTTCAAAAGCTGACATCTGAGATAAACCTCTGGCGATTCCCATGGGTGAATAAGGATGTCCACCCTCACCTGCACCTAAGGCCATTCCCAATTGACCAAAGAATATAAAATACATGACCAGTAACACATCTCCCCCCATTGAGAAATTCCCAAAAACCGTAGATCCTAAAATAACAGGGATAAAAAGATATGTTCCTAATCCGCCGGCAAAACGAAATACTGGTCCAAGAAAAAACATATATCCATGAGAGATGGCAACTCGCCGGCTATGAGTTTGAATGATATCTAAAAAGGGTTGCCAAACTGGAGGTCCAAATCTGCCGTGAACGCGAGCATAAATCTTGCGCACTATTCCGGTTAAAGTAAGGCCCCAAACGGTAGCAACCAGGATAGATATTACTGCATATAGTATTCTAATTATGATGTCCATCTTTTACACTCCCATAACAATATATATCACAACAACATACAGGATGATATGCAGTACATATGTTTGGCCATTTCCGGTATAGATATGTCGAAAATAGTCTGCTAAACTGTGTGTCCATTCTGATGCTGAATGCCAGAAGTTCCAGATTCTTGGTTTACCCCAACCCCCCAGAGCTTTACGATAATGAGCATACATATTATGCGCAACATGGGTTGTCTGAGGAGACTCCGGTCTTTCGGCGGCATATACGATATTGAATTGTTTTACTTTTTGAGTTTTTCCAACCAGCAACAATAAGATGAGCAATGGGACAATAAAGGCACCCATAGTAACAAGCATTACTACGTGACCATCCCAATGTCCTAATTCACTGAAAATGGAGTAACCATCTATCCTGATTGAGGAGCCAAAATAGTGCATTGCAATTTTATTCAGCGGTTTAATTATCAGGTTTGGGAAAGCCGAGATAGCCATTATTCCACCCAGGAAAATATATTGTGGAATAATAAACCAAACGGGTGCTTCTTTGATATCTTGATGTTCATATTTCAACTGCCCCAGGAATATCGAATGAATGATTCTGTAAAGGTAGAGGAAACTAACTGCTGATGCAAAGAATAACACACCGGCTTGTAAGTACCAGCCATTTGAGATGAATGCAGTATAGATAAGCCATTTCGCACCAAAACCAGATAATGGCGGCACACCTGAAACAGCAATAATAGAGATAAGAACAGTAATATAAGACAGAGGCATTTTTTTTATCAAACCGCCCATCTCGTACATATTTCTTGTATGGGTTCGATAATAGATTCCTGCCACAGCAATAAAAAGAGCAGATTTGAACATCATGTGATTAAATGCCAGATAAAGTGCAGAAACCCAACCTAAATGAGAGACCATGGCAATAGCTGCTACGATATATCCCACCTGACTCATACTGGAATATGCCAGTAATCGTTTTGCATCCTCTTGAAATGAAGCCAGAAAAGCTCCCACAATAGCGGTAAGAACTCCTATCCAGCCCACCCAATAGAAAATATCAAAAGATGGGGCAAATTTCACATAAGATATTCCAACCAGCAGAAGTCCAAAGACACCGGCTTTTAGTAAGATGGCTGATATGAAGGAAGATACATCAGCTTCTGCCTCGGCATGAGCTTCCGGCAACCAAATATGAACTCCAAGAGAACCTGATTTTATCATAAAACCAATTGAGAGAAGTATGATAGAAATAAGGGGAAGTTGAACATTGGCCAAAGATATTACCAGTGGTGAATTTCCCATGAGTTGTGGAGCAAAGGCAAAACCAACCATCATCAGATATGCACCAGCAGTTGAGAAAATCATATACATAAGAGATGCCTTCTGTGCCTGCTTACCCCTGAGAATAAGTAAGAAGGATGAAATTGTCATGAATTCCCAGGTTAAGAAAAATTCCAGATAATTTGTGGCAATTATCAAGTTCCCAAATGAGAAGATCATCATCAGCAAAAAGCCATAGAATCCTTCACTTTTTCCTGTTCTGTTTAAGGTGCTGATAATGTTAACAGCACTTCCGACAATAAAGATAATTCCGAAGAATAGCTGAATATTACTTTCAAAGGGATAGATATAATATCCATACGCAAGTACCGCTAACAAAGAGAGTAGTCCTTTTACCTTTGAAGGTAAGAAATCTATAATGTCAATTACCAGAACGGCTAAAACGGGAAGAATATGAATAAGGCTAAATCCATAATATACCTTCATTATCATAGCTGCAAAGAAAATAGCTATCACACCCAAAAAAGATGTTGAGAAAATCTTACTGGCATCCCAGCGAGGTATTGTTGCAGCAATATCACTTTTTACCGTTAGAGTGAACCATCTGAAAAGGAAAATTATTTCAAATAACGAACCTAACAAAATTGCGCTTAACGCAAAAAGCATCTTGCTGTGAACCAATAGCTTCACCAGCTCCCACTTTGCCCAAAATCCGGCAAAAGGAGGAATACCTGCTAAAGCAAAAAGAAATATGCCAAAGAGAATAAGCAGAGATCTATTTCCTCTTAACACATTCCAATCTGAGATATTCTCATGTTTAACAATCCCACTAAGCCAGAAAAGCCCAGCTTTGGAGATAAGATGATTGATGAAAAAACCACCAACTATCAGATAAATAAGATGTTGTGGAGCGTTTGCCGTGAACACTAAACTTGCCACCAATAATCCCACCTGGCCAATAGATGAATATCCCAATAGCCGTTTGGCTTTTTTTTGCTTTAACGCTAACATATTGGAAAACAGGAAAGTAATAACTCCTGCGATTCCAAATACATTCAAAAAGCGCTCTGGCAGGATTGGCATGATCTTATAAAAGAGAAACAAAATTGCTGCTGAATTTACCACTGCAATCACAGAAACAATGCCCGAATCTACCGCTTCATAAACATCTAAAGCCCAACCATTTGCAGGGAAGGGTTTCAATTCTATAAATATCGCTATTGATAACAAAAACAGCGCTATTGAACCATAATTTGTAAATTGTGATGCTTGAATAAAATCGATGTTTAAATTTCCTGAGAAATAGTAAATAAAGACAACTCCCAGTAAGAAAAATGTAGATGCAGTCACTCCGGCCAGCATATACTTGAAACCAGCGGAAAGAGATTTTCCTGTTTTACCAAAACTGGTGAGAGAATAGGTGGAAATCGATAAAATTTCCAAAAATACATACATATTAAAAAGGTCACGCGTCATCACCAAACCATTTACCCCCATAATGAGAATAAGGTATAAGGTTAGTGAAGAAATGTTACTCTCTTTAAATTTCTTATACAGAAATATTGCTGCAAACAGACCAATGAGGTTTGTAAAAAGCAATACAAAAGACTCTTGCACACCAAGCTGTAAATTAATTGAGACGGGTGCTCTAAAACCAGCTGTGTTTATCGTTAAGGTGGGAACACCTAAAAAGAGGAAACGATAAAACCAATCTGCAATAACAAGTACATTAAAGGTGAGTACGCCATAAAAGGCTGTCAGCGAAAATTTACGGTTTGTTTTATCGATGACAGATAAAAGGAAACCAATCGCCAATGAAAGAATAAGTATATAAATTGGGCTTACCATTTTAACTCCTGATAATCATCAATTGATAGCGATTTGTTCTTTTGGTATAATTTTATAACAAAGGTCAACATCAAAGCTGTTACTGCCAGACCGATGACGATGGCGGTAAGAACCAACGCAGATGGAATGGGATCAACGATTTTATTTGCTGCGTCTGCCACACTCACGGATGCATCCAGGATAGGTGCTGTACGCCCTTTTATATAGCCTATGGAGACGATGATCAGGTGTACGCCGGTATCTATGATGGAAAAACCGATGATGATTTTAATAAGGTTTTTTTGGGTGAGCATGGCCCAAAGGCCTATGATTACCAGCAAAAACCCCAATGTCATTACCAGGTTCATTCTTCCCCCCTCATGGCATGCAGGATGCCTACCAGTTCTGTTCCTACTTTCAAACCAATCAGACTGTAAATTAACGGGATGGCGCCGGCACTGAAGATGGTGCCAAAGGTGCCCAGCGGCAGGATGCGGTTATCCAGAAATCCGCCGGCAAGTACTATTCCCAATGCCCCGATAGTTACATAAAAGAAGCCGGAAAATGATTCGAGAAAGAGAAACACATTGTGGCTCCAATCCTGATTTATCAGCATCATGAACAGGATGCCTGAAGCGATAACCACGCCGCCCTGAAATCCGCCTCCCGGTGTGAGGTGACCATGCATAAAGATGTACACCCCAAAGAGGATGATGATGGGAAGCAGGAAGGATGCGCCGTTTTGCAATAATTCCGAAGCAGGACGCTTAGGGGTGATGAGTTTTTTCTTTTTACCCATCAAAAAGCCGATACCTGCCGTGGCGATAAAGAGTACCGTCACCTCACCCAGAGTATCAAGACCACGGTAGGTTACCACGATGGCGGTTACCAGGTTTGGGGCGCCAAGGTCGTCAGCTCCCTGAGTAGCGTAATAATTGGCCAGAGGAGTGAGGGATGTGTGGAGTGGCGTATTGATAAGCATTGGCGCAAAGATGAGAGCGGCCAGCAGCACAATAGCAACCAAGGACAATACCTGTTTAATCATCGGTATCCTCCTCCTTTTGTTTGATGTTTTTTAGCGCCAACAGAAACACAACGGTGGTGAGACCAGAGCCTATGGCGGCTTCAGTCATCGCCACATCCGGCGCAGCAAGAAGGAGATAGATGAGACTGGCCAGCAAACTGATGATTCCGGCTGCAATTACCGATGACACCAGGTTTTTGATGTACACGGCAAGAAAAGCTGCCACCAGCATTATACTGCCTAAAATGATGATAAAAACGGTGTTTAACATTTGTCCTCCTCGGTTGCTTCGTCTTCCCGAAGGCGATCTATCACGGTGCGGTTGGTGAGGGCTATCTTCATGTGGTGGGCAGCTCGGGCCAGAGCGTGGGACGATAGTGGATTGGTAAAGAGTATAAAGAGAATCAGGATTGTAACTTTCCACACGCATCCGCAGTAGCCTATGCCGATTCCCGTTAAAAACAGGATGCTACCCAGGGTGGTGGCTTTGGTGCCTGCCTGCATCCGATTGTACACATCGGGCATACGGAGTATACCTAATGCTCCTAAAAGCAAAAACAGTGAACCGATGAGAGTAAGGATGGATCCTGCCAGCATCACAGCCCCCTTTCAATGTAGCGAGCCACGGCTATTACACCAAGAAAACTGATGAGGGCATAGACCAAAGCCACATCCAGATAGATGGCGCGTCCTGCCATGGCGGCTATGAGAGCAATAAGGGATATGGAAATGATGGTCATTACGTCCAGAGCAACTGCGCGGTCGGCGGGAGTTGGACCCTTTATCATGCGTAAAAGTGGCAGGAGCAACGCGCTAAAGGCGATGATTCCTGCGATAGTATAAAGCAGATTAGCCAAAAATCACCTCCAGATATTTTTCGAAGGTGTGCACGATTTTATTCGTGGCATCTTCAATGTTTGCAGATCGTACGTCGATCCAATGAATATAATAATACTCACCACAGGTATCCACCGTTAAGGTGCCGGGGGTGAGGGTAATGGAATTTGCCAGGATTGTTCGGCCCATTTTCGATTTCAACCGTGTCTTCACCTTTACAATGCCCGGGGAAATGGGCAGGGAGGGGGATAGCACCCGGCTGGCAACATCGAGGTTTGCCTTGAAGAGCTCCCACAAAAAGACAAAGATATAGAGAATAAAGAAAAAAATGGCTTTGGGGTGCAGATTGATGTCTGCAAAGATGTGGGCTTTGGAACCAAAAATAAGGGTGATAATAAGGGCTACTATCCCACCTGCAATCAGCTCCTGCGCATGTACACCAGCTAAAGATATCCAGACAATGATCAAAGAGATAAACAGTAACAAATGCTGTTTTAAAGTTTTCATTCATACCTCATATTCTCATGCTATATATTTCCAAATATTGTGGCATAGTTATGATATGTCAAACTGTTTTTTCGAAATAGAAATAATTGACAGTGGTAAAATAAATTTCCCGCAAGCTATCATCAAACTTATCAGTGCGTTAGTCTTTTCACCAAAACAGAAAGATTTTTTTTATTGACGTTATAACCTTCGTTCCAATAAAGAGAGGGGTGATTAATATAATAAATTTAATAAGTTGAGTAAGTTGAATTAGTTGAATTGGTGGAATTAGTTGAATTGGTGGAATTGGTGGAATTGGTGGAAAAGCAGGGAATATTCCTCTGCAAAAGAAAATATAAAAACCGGGGATGGATATGATAAAAGCTGTTACGATGTTGAAATACTTTCAGAGCCAACTGTGGCGAACGCTGTTTTTGGTCGGTGCAGGGGTGCTCTTTGCGGTTACTCTCAGTAGCCTTATACGTCTGGAAGCGGTGGACGTCCTGCAGGAGAAAGTGGCTTTGCCACTACAAATTATCTATGGTGAGCTACTGGGATTCATCTCTCCGGGGCCTCGGTACATTATGTATCCTATCCTTATTAAACTGCAGGAATTTGGGGTGAATATGGGAGTGATTATTGCTCTTATCAGTGGTCATGTGCTTATCGAGCCTTCCACCTTTTTGGTGGAAGCGGGCTTCTTTGGGTATCGATTTCCCATCAAGCGTTTTGTGGTATCTCTCATCGTTACCTTTTTAGCAGGGATGGCAGCAGCGGCTCTGAGCGGGTTTGTATGTTGAAGTGGTGGAAGAGTCTCGGTCCGGATATCAAGATTGCCATCCTGCTTATCGGTATTTCCGGTGTATTGATGCTGTTTTATTCTGTGGATGTGAAGCAGCTGTTTATCACCAATTTGGCACTAACCATCAAAATTTTGTACCTCACGGTGGTAGCCATCGCTATTACCACTGTTATCCATTTTCTTGTGCCCGTGGATTTTGCCGAAAAATACCTCAAGAATAACAGTCTTCTCTATCTCTTTTATGCCACCCTGTTGGGTACTCTCACCCCGGGCCCCGTCTACGCCATTTATCCCATTGTGCTGGAACTGCGTCGCAAAGGTGTGAGTAATGCCATTTTGGTGGCCTTCCTCACTGGTCAAACTATTATCGGCCCGGCCCGCGCTCCCTTTGAGATAGGATTTTTCGGCCTTAAATTTTATCTTTTCCGCATCCTTCTTGCACTTGTTATGGGCCCGGTAGCCGGGCTTCTGTATATTGCTTTTTCTCGCCTGTGGCCGGATATCAAAGAGATCAAATCGTGATCTATCTGCTGATGTTTGGAGTGGGCGTTGTTGCCGGCTTCATGAATACCCTTGCTGGCGGTGGTTCTTTGCTGGTGTTGCCGATTCTCATTCTGGCAGGGCTCCCTTCGCCAGTGGCAAACGCCACCAATCGCGTGGCCATCTTGCTACAAAACGTCACAGCGGTTCAGCGCTTTCATCAGGCTGGGAAACTGGAGGTGAAGCCGATATTACATATCACCGTATCGGCTGTTGTCGGTGCCATCCTGGGCTCACTTTTTGCCGTCAATATAAACTCCGCCCTATTTGATAAAATTCTGGGTTTTGTTTTTATCTTGATCCTGATATTGGTATTACGACCAAAATCTAAAAAACCGATGAAGACATTGCCCCGTTGGCTGGAATGTGTTGTTTTCTTTGGGGTGGGGCTCTACGGTGGTTTTATTCAGGCAGGGGTTGGCTTTATCTTTTTGGCCGCCCTCAATCTCATCGAGCACTACAACCTGGTGCAGGCCAATGCCGTGAAGACCTTTATTGTGATGAGTTATACCATCTTTGCCGTTATCGTCTTTGCCACAGCCGGTAAGATATTATGGATTCATGGACTGGTGCTTGCCTGCGGTAACAGCCTTGGTGCCTGGCTGGGGGTGAGATCGGCGGTGAAAAATGGCGAATCCTTCGTGAAGATGGTTCTGCTCATTGCGGTGAGTATTGCCTGCCTCAAATTCTTTGGGCTCTTTGCACTCATTGGATTGTAAATGATCAATTTACTGCTTTCCATCATCGCCTCGGTGCTCATCGGAAACCTGCTGATGCTCTTTATGCAAGATGTCAAAAGTGATATCTTCATCATCTTTTTGGGCAATTACATTACCGCCACCGCCTTCAGTCTGGCAAGAACCTCTGGGGGATTTCATCTTCTTACACCCTTTGATATCGGACTGGGATGTATCACCGGCCTCTTCTTTCTGGTCAATTTTCTCATCTATCGTAAAAATATCGGGGTCAATGGTCTTTCCCTCAGTGTGGGAGTGATGCGCATTTCGCTGATAATTCCCACCTTGTTGGCCATCCTGTTGTTTAGTGAGCGAATTGAGTTGTCAAACTACCTGGGCATCGGTGTGATTCTTCTGGCTTTTGTCTTTGTTACCGAAACTCGCACACTTCACAATCTTCTCTGGATAGGTCTGCTCTTTGTGGTTACCGGCATCAGTGATGCTTCGCTGAAGATGTTTGATGAGTGGGGAACCGGACCACAGGAGTGGTTTGTGTTTCTCATCTTTGCCTCGGCGGGAGTGTGGAATCTGGGACTGATCTTCTTGCGTAAAAGCCGTTTTCAATGGCGGTCTCTGGGATATGGCCTTATACTGGGGGTGCCAAACCAACTGACCACCCGCTTCTTTCTGGCATCCCTGGAAGACGTGCAAGCTGCCATCGCCTATCCACTGATGGCTTCCGGCGTGGTGGTGATGACTATCCTTACCGACATCTTTTTCTGGCGTAAACGCTTCAGTGGAAAACAGAGGATATCCATGGCCCTAATCGTGGCGGGAATTGTGCTACTGAATATCCAGAGATAAAAAAAGAGCCGCTCGGATGAACGGCTCATGCGTGCTTGGATGATCTAATAGGTTTTGAGGTGCTGATATCGGGCGCTGCGGTTTTTCCAGTTGCTTACAAATTTTGCATACACCAGGTCATGGTCGATTTCCGTAGATTCCTGGACTTTCACAAGTTTATCCAGCACCTTAATTTCGTCGGCTTTCATGGCAAAGGTTTTGTGCAGGCTCTCTTTAACGATGTATTTTTTTACGCTTTCAGGTAGCATCAGATAGAGGAGGCTGTAGTCTTTTACGTCCAGCTTAAAGGCGGCGATCAGTTTTTCGATAAAGGCTTTTTCTTGGGGATGAAACTCATTGTCGGCCACGATCAGCAAGAGCGATGTTTCCAGAATCAGCAATTTATCTTCCCGGGAAGTTACATCTGGAAGCAAAGTATCCAGAGAACTGGGGCTTACAAATTCCTTTTCCAGCAGCTTTCTTTGTTCTTCAGTAAAGGCGACATCAGCAAAGGCTTGGTCAAAGACAACCCGCTCTTCCGGGCTGATTTTTCCATCCTGCCATGCTGCGTTGATGATGATCTTAGCTGCATTGAACAGATTCTCTACATTCTCCGGTAAAACTTTTTGAGGGATAGATTCAGCAAGGATGGTTCCCGACTTTATCTCTTTCAGTGTTCCCACTTTATGACCATTTGCATCTCGAGAGATGGAAAAGGAGTAGGTCCCATCAAAATAATACTCAACAATCTTTTTTTTCATATTCTCCCCCTTGATATTTCTGGTTTGTATTGTTTTAAAATCTACATAATCTTGTCAAACAATTAACTGACATAATGTGCTATTTCATAAATCCCGGCAAGATTTTTAAAAATACGAAACTATATGGTTCTTCTGATGTTTTGCGTTTTGGCAGGATGGCTACAGGCAAAACCCATCAATGTTGTTTTGAACTCGGGACCTCAGTTTGAGGCTGATACGTTGCGACCATGACAATAGCCTGGCCGTTCACGGCTAGGGTTGTGTCTCTCTTAAGAAAAAACGACGAAGGATAACAATAATCTGTCATTCAAAATGAACTAATAGTCTACTTGTGCGCACGTTGAGCAAAGCTCAAGGGGAGTAGTATTGCGACCAGCAAAAAAAACAGCAGAGATTTCTCTGCCGTTTTTTTATGAGCTGATATCTACCTATTTCATCAAGACGCATTTCATCAGCTCGCTGGAGTTGGTACCACTTTTCATACGATAGAGATACACGCCTGAGGTAACAGCAGCGCCTTCATTGTCTGTACCATCCCAGATAACGGAGTAGGAGAAGGCATCCTGCGTGGAAGTGGAAGTGAATCCTTCAGATGAGAGGGTTTTTACTATCTGGCCGCGAGAATTAAACACCTCAATGCGGGCGTCGGCGCTGATTTCCTGATTTAGTGAAAAACTGAAAGTTGTACTGGGATTAAAGGGATTGGGGTAGTTTTGGTGCAGCCTCACAGATCCGGGAGTAACGGCTACGCCTGCACCGGCGCCGGCCACTTCCACCGTCCAGATAGTGGGATATTCGTATTCTCCATTGCTCACCAGAGATTTGATCTGGTAGGTGCCGCCCAGGGGGAAGGAGTAGAAAAATACATTGGATGTTTCGGTCTGCAGTTCGTCATTTACATACCATTGATAGGTGAGGTTAGAATCGTATGAATAGACGGCGAAGACGATGTATCCCCCTGCATCTGCGGTAAGCTCATGCTCTGGCGGAACGATTTCGTAGAGCTGCGGTGTGACGATGCGGATGCTGTCAATTTCCACATCAATGAGGGGCTTGTTTGCAGGATTGCCATTGGGACCGGTGGTTGGCACAACGTTTATGGCATCAACCACATCAAAGCCTTCGATCACATTGCCAAAGGCGGCGTAGGTGTAATTACCGCTGGTGAAAGGTTCTACCGTGATAAAATATTGCGAGCCTGCGCTGTTTGGCTGGCCGGTGTTTGCCATGCCGATTACATAGGGCTCATTAAACAGGATGTTTTCGTTAAATTCGTCGGGGATTGTATAGCCAGGACCTCCATAGCCATTGCCATTCGGTCAGCCATCCTGATTCATAAAACCGGCAATAACCCGATGAAAAATGAGGTTATCATAAAAATTGGCATTGGTGAGATCTTTGAAATTGTTCACCGTTATAGGAACGTAATCTTCCCGAAGCTCCACTTTAAAGGTACCCATAGATGTGTACCACTGTGCCACCGATTGACCAAAAAGGCCCCCCATCATGGCCAGAATACCCAAAATAATCAAAAACCGTTTCATCTGTCCTCCTCTCATATTTGTTTAACAAATCCAAGAAAGCCCTATGGGCAGTTATGACGTCAAGAATAAAAAAAGCATTCCCTTCGCCAAGGCTCCGGCATTGGGAAAATCTCGGAGGGGCTGGATGTCTTCAATGCATTCGGAAGTTAAAAGGCAAATACCTTTTTCAGATTTATGAAAACATGCCGGGTTTGATCTCCACCTCTCCCCCCAACTTACAAACCCTTTGACGTACCAACAGAAAAACAGATGGTGGTAATGAAATAAATTCCTGGAGGTCTGATGAGGAACTATGTAATCATTCTGCTGCTTTGCACTGCCATTGCCCTGATGGCCAGCGAGGTGGATACCCTTTTTATTTTGAATACCACCGACGTTCATGCTGAGCTTCTGGGCTTTGATTTTACCACTCGGCAGCCACGGCCGCAAGGTCTTGCTCGCGTGCAAACCCTCATCGATTCACTGCGTAACCACCACCATAACGTGTTACTTCTGGATTGCGGCGATATGATGCAGGGCAACATCCTGGCATATTACTACAGTTCGTCATGAAAAAGTATCTAACTTATTGAAAAATATATTGACTACGACGTGATAAATATATAAATAACACCCAGAAAGAGAAATAAACAATAGTAAAACCTGGGAGTTTTAATGATAAAAAAACAGATATCAGAGCCAGAATTATTTCGGTCGCAATTGAGCAATATCATCAATCTAAATCATTCATTATGTACACTAGCCAGAAGCATCGATTGGTCATCATTGCATGAAGAACTCAAGTATTTGTATCACGAGGATTTTGGCAGACCAGCTAAATCAGTACGTTTGATGGTAGGACTTCATTATTTGAAATACATGAAGGATCTGAGTGATGATCAATTGGTAGAGATGTGGGTAGAAAATCCTTACTGGCAGTATTTCTGTGGTGAGGAATATTTTCAGACCGAATTTCCGATACATCCTACGACTATGACTAAATGGCGTAACCGCTTGGGAGAAGAAGATCTTCAGACATTATTAGAAGGTACTATCAAAAGTGCTTTATCTACCAAGACGATCAAGCCAAGTAGTTTAAAGAAAGTTAATGTTGATACCACAGTACAGGAGAAGAACATCGCATATCCAACAGATATTAGGCTTTACTTTTCTTTGATCAGAAGATTGGTGAAATATGCTAAAAGTAATCAGATAAAAATGAAACAGACTTACATGCGAGTTGGTAAGAAAATGTTACGCAAACATTCAGGTTATTGTCATGCCAAGCAGATGAAGCGAGCTGCCAAAATCAGAAACAAAATGAAGACAAATTTGGGAAGATTATACAGAGATATTCGACGTAAATTACCACAAGAATTAGTAGAGGATTTAGCCTTCCAAGATATTAGCGAGCTTGTAGAGCGTGGTTTGTCACAGACCCGCAAAAGTAAGAACAAATTGTACAGTGTGCATGAACCCCATGTAGAATGCATTAGTAAAGGCAAAGCACATACACGTTATGAATTTGGTTGCAAAGTGGGCTTTGCCAATACTTCCAAAGAAGGTTTTATTTTATCAGCTCTCGCTTTGCATGGTAATCCTTATGATGGACATACTCTTGATAAAACTCTTAAACTAGCAGAAAAGAATGTAGAAGCTATTGGAAGCCTGTCAGATGTATTTGTAGATTTAGGTTATCGAAAACATGATTATAAAGGCAAAGCGAAAGTTCATATTGTAGGAAGAAGTCGTCGTAATTTATCCTGGTCAGAAAAGAAGTGGTTCAATCGTCGTAGCGTTATCGAAGCAGATATAGGTCATATAAAAAATGAACATCGTTTAGATAAGAATTATCTGAAGGGTAAACGAGGAGATCAGATCAACGTGGTTTTGGCAGCCTGCGGCTACAATCTCAGAACCATTTATAGGCGCATTGCGTCTATTTTTTTTGTTTTGTACAAATGTATCAAAAATTTGCTCAATTTTATCCATTTCCCAAGAAATC
>JAGGWK010000044.1 GCA_021157525.1 Candidatus Cloacimonadota bacterium
AAGATTACTCCTGAAGAAGCGGAAAAGCTCATTCTTTTTCGTTGGAAACAAGTTTTTGCAGATACAATTATGAATTACGTTTTTCAATACAAACGAGAACTGCAAGCTAAACTGGAAATTATATTCGATAAATACACTGTTACACTTAACGATATTTTGCAAGAACGAGAAAAAGAAAATGCTCAACTAAACAACTTCCTGAAGGAACTTGGTTATGAATAATAAATACTTAAGCGATAATGAATTTGATTATATTCTGCAAAATGGTGAATCATACCTTGTAGAATTTAAGGAGAAAATCAATAATTTGCTTTCTCGTGAGATCACGGCTTTTGCAAATGCTTCGGGTGGTCGTATTTTTATTGGTGTAACTGATAGCGGAGAACCAAAAGGAATTGAGATTACAAACAAACTTCGCTCTCAAATTCAGGATATTGCCAATAATTGTCAGCCTGCTGTTCAAATAAAATTAGAAGAATTTAATAATATTCTTATCATTATTATTCCTGAAGGAAAAGAAAAACCATATCAGTGTTCAGATGGCTTTTATGTTAGAATGGGAGCAAATGCCCGGAAAATGAAAAGAGATCAAATCATTGATTTCTTACAATTTGAAGGTCAGCTTAGTTTTGAAGAACAATTCCATAAAAAATTTGATTTTGAAAGAGACTATTCACCGAGTAAGCTCTCAGGTTTTCTAAAATTTGCAGGTATTACTCAAAACCTTGATGATGAAACTATTTTGATAAATCTGGGAGTAGCAGAAAAACTCAATGGAAAACTGAGGATGAAAAATGCGGGAGTTTTGTTCTTTACCGATACCATTCAAATTCTTTGTGAACAAGCCACCATCACTTGCGCAGTCTTTGACGGAACGGAAAGAATTCACATTCTCAACCGAAAAGATTATGCTCAGGATATAATCACAAATATTGACAATGCTCTTCATTTTGTAAAACAGGAACTCCGAGTAAAATATGAAATGACGGGAACTGCAAGGCGAAAAGAAATTTATGAACTCCCGCTCGATGCAATTCGTGAAGCTGTGATAAATGCTGTGGTGCATCGTGATTATTTTCTGAAAGGATCGCACACTGTCATTGAAATCTTTGACGACCGCATAGAAATATCAAACCCGGGCGGACTTCCAAAAGGATTATCGGAAAAAGATTTCGGGAAAAAAGCGGTTCGCAGAAATCAGATTATCGCTTCATTGTTGCACAGAATTGATTTCGTGGAAAATATGGGAACGGGAATCAATAAAATACGCAATTTACTGAAAGAATCAAAAGCGAAACCACCAAAATTTGAATTCGGAGATTTTTATTCAATTATTTTCCAGCGGGAAGTTGAGACAATGGGGAAGCAACGAAACAAAGACGGAGTTGATACGGAACAAAGTCTGGGAAAATTGGATGAAGGTGGCTCAATCGGTGGTGCAAAAGGTGGTGCAAAAGGTGGTGCAATTGATTTAACAGAAAGACAGAAAGAAATATTGTCATTGATAAATCAGAATAACAAAATTAGTTATCGTGAAATAGCAAAGAAACTTGAGATTAATAACTCTGCTATTTTAAAACATCTAAACAATCTCAAATCAAAAGGCGTGATAAAACGCATTGGCGGAACGCGCGGCTATTGGCAGGTGATTGATAATGAAAAATAAAATTTATAAACAACTTCTTGAAGGAACTTGGGTATGAGTAATTTGGTTTCTAAGGTAAAATTAATTGATGTTTCAGAAATTATTATGGGACAATCGCCTGATTCAAGTTTTTGTAATACAAAAGGTATTGGAATTCCATTTTTGCAAGGATGTGGTGAATTTGGTAAAACAAAACCAGAACCAACGAATTATTGTTCAAATCCCAAAAAATTAAGTCCCAAAGATTCATTATTAATTAGTGTTAGAGCTCCTGTTGGAGATGTAAATATTTCTGATCAAACCTATGTAATTGGTAGAGGATTAGCTGGTATTGTTGCTAAATCTATTAATCTAAGATTTTTATATTATTCAATTTTACAATTTAGAAAAAATTAGAAAGAGTAAGTCAAGGCTCGACATTTGCAGCAATAAATAGTTTAGATTTGAAGAATCGGTGGGGTTCTTGCTCAGATAACGGAAACCTGAATTTTCACTGGAAATGTGCAATGGCTCCGCTTGATGTGCTTACATATATCGTTGTTCACGAATTGGCTCATCTAAAACATAAAAGGCATTCACAACCGTTTTGGAATGAAGTCGATAAAGTTCTGCCAAATTACCAGAATCAAATAGAATGGTTAAAACAGAACGGTGCTTCGTTAGATATTTGAGAAGTATTTGAAGAAGTGGTGCATAACTAATTAAGAGTTTCCAGGCATCACACATGCCGGGAAACTCTGTTGAACAAGCTCGACATGGTATTGGCAATTTCCGGATCCGATTGTTACCTATAGCAATGGGAAATAAAATAAAAAGTATTTGACCCGTTTCATGGAATGATGGCTTTTTCCCCTGCAAATCCTTGACCAATCCCCCCTCAGGTTTTGAAAAAAATCGAGCATACCCGGATGCATATTGTTCCCAAGCCCGCACAGGTGGAAAAAAGGGCTGGCTATTTCCAGTCTGTCCCCACCAGCCGCATTGTGTTGACTCCCTGCAATATCAGAATCCGCCAGACGGCCGAGGTCTTTTCCACCAGGATGCGCACTGTTTCGGGCTTCCGGCTCCCCATCATCCAGGATGCCCCGACTTTCAGTTGGCGGGGTATGCACCGGGAGGCTATTGTCCCCGCATCAAAGGCGCAATTGCATCTTTGTAGCGCTGAGTAAGCAACAGAGCGTTAGCCGACTCATCCACTCCCGTGTCCCGCCTCATATTCTTGATACGACCAGTGATTTGTTCCGGGGTGTAATGTTCGTTTGTAGAGCCCCGTTCGCTGTGGAGCAGACGCTGTAAAAGAGAGTGAATCACGCTGCTTTTGTACCCAGCCCGGGCTGCATAGAGAGTACCATAAGAATCAGCTTCTACTTCATAGGCATCCATCCGGCCTTGATAAATGGTATCGTAGATTTCCAGCGCCATGGCATCCAGCTCCTCTTCCACCGCCTTATACTCGGCATCAGTCGGTTCCCCCATCTTTTCAAATTCCTCTTCCATGGCGGCAAAAGCATCGTCACTTTTTATGTTATGTTTACGCTTCTCCATCTCCTGCATGCCGTGTCGCAGCACAACGTGAGCGATCTCGTGACCCAGAATTACCGCCAGTTCCGCTTCATTATTCAGGCTTTGCAGCATGCCCCGGGTAACGAATACAATTCCCCCAGGACAAGCATAGGCGTTTGCCGCATCCACATCCAAAACGAAAAAGCGGAAGCCCACATCATACCCATGAGATGCGCTTGCCACGCGGGTTCCCACGCAATTTACATAGGTCTGGATGTCTGGGTCTTGCAGCAAACCAAGCTGGCTGATCCGGGAGGCGATGGCGATACCCATCCCGGCTTCGGAAAAGCTGAAATAATCCCGGATGCTCAGCGGATGCAAAGGTGCTGCCGTGGGTGGATTCCGCCGCTCCGTCTCTCGGGTAAATGCCCGATAATCAGCAGGATCAAGCTGATAGGATGCATAGACATCCATGAAATCTGCATCCCCCTTAAAAGCAGTTGTAAAGCGGGATGCAAAGCCCTTTACGCCGGCAGACATACCATGGCGAGACAGCCGCACATCAGCACCGGAAGACATCCTGAGAAAGGGATCATCCCCGGCAGAAGCGGCCTGGGTAACCTTGGTAGAAACGTATCCATTGGAGTCCTGCACCGCGATTTTATACCACCCTTCCTCCTCCGCCAAAACAGAGATGGGGGTTCCCTGGCTAAGCTCTGCAATGATGGGATAAAACAGCCCTGCTCCCGAACGCACCAAGGCCCGCTGACGCTGTACCACTTTTCGCTCCACCTCTGCATGCACCAACACACAAGCGATAACCATCAAACAAAAAATCGATTTTTTCATTTTGCCTCCAAGGTAAAAATCCCGTCCCATTTTTTGGGTTTCTCTTTCATCAAGATGCGGCAGCGGGTTGCCATTTTCGCTGCCGGCGGATCACTATAGCGCGTTGCCAGATCATCAAACAGATGCAGCGCTTTTTTCCATTCCCCTTGGCGATAGAGAGCCAGAGCTTCTTCATAGGATGCAACAATCGTTTCCTGTTGCGGCGTTTGGCTCCCAAGAAGTTCATAAATCCGCGTTGGTTTCGTCTTTCCCTTCACCCGCAGATAGTCCAGTTCTCGGCACACAAAGCAGTCTTTTACCGCCTGCCAGGTAGCTTCACTGATGATGATATCTGTGCCAAAAACCTTATTCACCCCTTCCAGCCGCGATGCCAGATTCACCGTGTCACCGATGGCGGTGTAGTCCATCCGCTTAGTAGAGCCGATGTTTCCCACCACAGCCTTGCCGCTGTGAATCCCGATGCGTGTATGGCGATGAAAATGCAGCGGTACACTGTCTTGGTCAGCAGTGGATGCACAAAATTCTTTGTGTTGCAGAGCCATTTTGCAGGCCAGCAGCGCATGATCTTTCCGAGGAACCGGTGCTCCAAATATCGCCATGATGCCATCCCCGGTGTATTTATCCAGAAGTCCATTATTTTCCAGCACATAGCCAGTGATGCGGTCGAGGTATTCATTGAGATATTGCACCAGATCCCGCGGATGTTTGCCTTCGGAGAAAGTGGTAAAGTTGGCAATATCGGTAAAGAGGAGTGTGGCATCAATTTCTGCACCACCCATCAGCACCTGCCCGGGATTTTGTACCAGCAGCTCTATCACATCGGGATGCAGGTAGCGTGTGAAGAGGCGGCGGATTTCCCGCTTGGAGCGCCCTTCTACCATGTAGCTGATGATGATGCTCACCAGATAGGCTATGAGGATAGCGAGGGAAAAAAAGGTCACCCATAACAGAATGCGGAATTGCATCCAGAGCAGATAATGCACGCCACAAATAAGCAAAATAACAGCCAGCAGCACCAAGTGAGAAAAGCGGTCTTTCAAATGAGTGATGGCAAAAAGCACAATCCACACCAAAAAGATGACAGCCAGAGCTAGTAGCCACTGTGGCGCAACGGTGATAAAATCGTGGTTTAGCAAATTACTGAGCACCGTGGCCCACAACTCCATACCCGGCATAATGCGGCTGTAGGGACTGGTCTTGAGGTCCATCAATCCGGCACCGGTGGCCCCCACAATAACGTGGGCATTGCGAAACAGCGAATCTGGCAAAAGTGGTTTCATACCCTGCATCCTGGCAGAGGCAGAAGCGATAACCGCCTGAAACGGCAGGTAGGTAAAACAACTGTCCTTCAGGCCGTCTCCGTACCAGTTTATAATGTAATTCCCTTTTTTATCGTGAGGGATGGCAGTAAGGTCGGCTGTGGGAGTTTCTTGCATCCATCCTGCCAGGGCAAATTGCGGAAAAGTGGCATCGTGATAGCGATACAGAAGAGGTACACGGCGTATCACGCCATCTGCATCGGGGAATATGTTTACCAGTCCGACCCCTGCGGCAGACTGTTGCAAAGTATCTATGGGAGCGATGACACCATCCAGGTGATAAGGCGATATAGAGGATGGAGGTGAGATGACAAATTGAGGAAAAATGAGGTGAGAGCGGGCCGTATCCGGCACACCCTGAGCAGCCAGAAACACGTTTTTTGCCTGAGAAATACTTTTGGCAAAACGGGCATCGGTCTCCCGGCCATAGCTCTCTTCCCGGTTGAGATCGGCTTCGTAAAATTGCATATCAAAGAGCACAGCCTCAGCGCCAACATCGGCAAAATAATCGACGACATGAGCGTAAAAGGAGCGAGGCCAGGGCCAGGAAACCCCCTGTTGAGAAAAATAGGCCAGACTGCCATCATCTACGGCAACCAGTACAATGGATGAGTCGGCAGCATCGGGGCGGGGATCCATCCTGAAAAGAGTATCGGTAACCTGGTGCTCCAAATCTTGTAAAAATGGGGTGTGGCATAAACCAAATGTAATGGCTGTAATAAGGCAGGACGCCAGTAAAAGCACCCACCACTGCTTGTAGAGTTTATGCCATTTAATCTGATTTTTCGGTTTCATCTGCGCTCCAGTAATTTACTTACGTCTGAGCATAGATATTGTTATAAAACGTCAAGAGAAAGGTTGTTTTTGACATTTCCCAACCTTGGATTATTTTTTTAGTAACAAAGAGGAGGAAAAATGAAATCGCCAGCTTCGGTTCCTTACATTCGGGTGGATCTGGAAACAGCTCATGCCCGGCTTCAAGAAATGATCGCCTCCGGCACGGAAATGCTTGGCGAAACCATTGAAACCATGGGCCATATGCGCAGTGCGGAACGGAAATATCATCAGTGGAACAGCACCGTATATCATGCTCTCACGAAGATGTTTAATCGCCGGGAAATTTCTCGGGAATACGCAGCATCTCCCATGAAGATCGGCAGAGTTCTTTTTGTTGATACTACCCTGGAAGAGATTCGCGCAAAACATATGCGCATCGTGCGGGAAAAGGTGGAAAAACTTCAAGCCATAAAAGCCAGCCTTGACTTGCTGGGACTGCGCAGCCTCACCAAAAGCACCATCTTGCTATTGCATGATGACGATTCCGAGGCCAGTAAAGAGATACTGACTCTGCTGCACAAAAACTATCTGCAGCCTATCATTTTAAAGGAATATGCCAACGCCGGAAAAACTATCATCAACGAAATCGAAAGTGATCCCCGCATTCAATATGCCATCGCCGTATTATCGCCCCAAGCAACCCCACAAAGCCCTGCTCCTCGGATGATTGACCAAAATCTGATTTTGGAATTGGGCATTTTTATCGGCAGGCTAGGACGGAAACGGGTGTCGGCCATCATAGAAGGCGATCCCCTTCTGCCTCGGGATTTTCATGATTTTCAATATCTTACCTATAGCCGGAAAGGTGAGTGGATTCATAAGCTGTGTAAAGAGTTACAGGAGTGTGGATATGACGTATGCAAGAGATAGGGGATAGTAAATGAGAATCATTCTCAAAGTTTTCTTGACACAGATCACTCCCTCCTGAGAATTGGCCACAAATTAAAAAAAAGAGAGGACATTATGCAAGATCATGTGAAAATTTTTGAAGATTACTTAAAAAAACACAACCTCAAGCTTACCCGTCCTCGCCACGTTATCTTAGCTGCTGTTTTTGCCAACCATAGCCATTTTGATGTGGATGCCCTTTATGATCAGATCCACCAGAAATACACAGATGTGTCCAGGGCAACCATTTACCGCACCATGCCCTTGCTCATAGAGGCCGGGCTGATAAAGCGATCTCTGCGGAGTCAGGCCAGAGACCATTATGAGCATATTTTTGGTCACAAACACCATCTGCATCTTATCTGCAACAAATGCGGTTCCATCATCGAAGCCGAAAGTGCTGCTGTGGAAACATTACTGCAAAATCTGGCAAAACGTTATAACTTCACCATTACCGAGTGCAACATTGGTGCTCGGGGTCTCTGTGAAAAATGCCGTGAATAGCGACTTTTTTTCATAGGGTGCAATTGAATCGCACTATCACATAATCATAAAAGAGAGAAATTCATGAACAGAATAACCATCGCCCTGGCTGGAAATCCCAATTGCGGGAAAACCACTCTGTTTAATGCCCTTACCGGCGCCAAACAATACGTAGGAAACTGGCCCGGAGTAACAGTGGAACTCATGGAAGGTGTCTATAAACATAACGACACAAAAGTACGGGTGATCGATCTTCCGGGAATCTACTCATTCAGCGCCTACTCCCTGGATGAAAAAGTGTCTCGCGAATATATTCTGATGGAAAAACCCGACCTCGTGGTAAATATCCTGGATGCCAGTAATCTGGAGCGCAACCTCTACCTCACCACCCAGTTACTGGAGATGAAAATTCCGGTGATCGTAGCTCTGAACATGATGGATGTGGCCAAACAAAAGAAGATTCGTATCGAAGTGGAACATTTGGCGAAACATCTGGATTGTCCCGTAATTCCTGTGGTTGCTGCACGCAAAAAGGGCATCAGCGAACTGAAAGAGATGATCTTGGAAGCTGCAGCCAAAAAGGAAATTCCCCATACTCAGGTGCAGTATGACTCAGTGGTTGAAGAAGCTCTCCAACGGCTTATCCCCAAAGTTACTCCCATCAGTCAGAAACAGGCTGTTGACAGCCGCTGGCTGAGTATAAAATTGCTGGAAGGTGATGAACTGGCACAAAAACTCACCGATAACCAATTCGCAGAGGCTCTGCAACCAGACATCAAGCGCATAGAGAAACACACCAATAGCGACACGGATATCGTCATCGCAGATGGCCGCTACGGCTTTATCCACGGCCTCACACGGGATGTGGTTCATCGGGATTTTGAGCTGCGCAAAAACACCTCGGACATCATTGATAAATTTGCCCTCAATCGCTTTCTCAGTGTACCGCTTTTTCTGGGAGTGATGTACCTGGTCTTTATGCTGGTGATCAATGTCGGCGCCCCTTTCATCGATTTTTTCGATGGTTTTATGGGCACTATTTTCGTCGATGGCTTGGGGAATTTGCTGCAGAATTGGCACTTTCCAATCTGGCTCATCACCTTCCTCGCCGATGGTATTGGTGGCGGCATCCAGACGGTTTCCACCTTTATCCCGCCGATCTTTTTCATGTTTCTTTCACTTTCCATATTGGAAGACAGCGGTTATATGAGCCGCGCCGCCTTTGTGATGGATCGCTTCATGCGGGTTATCGGCCTGCCAGGAAAAGCCTTCATCCCGATGCTGGTGGGATTTGGATGTAACGTTCCGGCCATAATGGCTACCAGAACCTTAGAAAACAGGCAGGATCGCATCCTCACCATTCTGATAAATCCCTTCATGAGCTGCGGTGCCCGCCTGCCGGTATATGCACTCTTTGCGTCAGTATTTTTTGCAGCCCATGGTGGTACAGTGATCTTCAGTCTTTACGTCATCGGCATTTTCATGGCCATCATTTGGGGCTTGATTTTTAAGAGAACCCTCTTCCGAGGAGAAACATCTTCTTTTGTGATGGAACTGCCACCTTACCACATCCCCACCATAAACGGCATAATGCTGCACACTTGGACCCGACTCAAGGAATTTGTACTCCGGGCCGGTCAGGTGATTCTCTTCGTGGTTCTGCTCATCACTCTGCTCAATTCCATCGGCATCGATGGCAGTTTTGGCAATCAAGATTCCGATAATTCAGTGTTAAGCTATATTGGCCAGAAAATTACTCCCCTGTTCCACCCCATGGGCATAACCAACGAAAACTGGCCGGCAACGGTAGGCCTGATTACCGGCATCTTTGCCAAAGAGACCATCGTGGGCACACTGGATGCATTATACTCCCAGCTGGATGCATCCGATGATACCGCTACCTTTGATTTCTGGCGTGGTATTTCCGATGCCTTTAAATCCATACCTGAAGGATTTAAAAATTTGGGTAAAACAGCGGCGGATCCTATGGGACTTTCGGTAGATACATCAGATTCTGAGGCTTTGGCAGCAGATATGGAACTGGGGACGGAAACCTTTTCTGAGATGCAAAAACGTTTTGGCGGCAAAAACAATGCCTTTGCCTACCTCCTTTTTGTGCTTATCTATATGCCCTGCGTAGCTGTGGTTGCAACAATCTATCGTGAAGCCGGACGATGGTGGGCCTTCTTCTCTGTGAGTTACCTCACCTTCTTAGCCTGGATCATTGCCACAAGTTACTATCAAGCCGCAACGTTTCTCAGTCATCCCGCCAGTTCCACCGGCTGGATCGCTCTGTGTGTGATGCTGATCAGTGGATTTATTTTCGCTTTGAAACATCTCTCTCGTAAATCCTGAATAAAACCCCACTAATCCCTGGAAAAGAATTAGTGGGGCTTTTCACGCACCTCTTCATTACATTTCAATGTACAATTCTGCAACACAGATCTGCAAATAACAGGCATCCAGATAAAACACCCGGATGCCTCAAAAATCAGGTCCGTACGGGCTGAGGTTGCAAATCCGCCAGTTGTCGCATCAGTCGCATAAAGAACATAAGGGTGAGTAAACTTGCCAAAAAATCCGCGATGGGAAAACTATACCACAGTCCGGTCAAACCCATAAAACGGGGGAGAACCATAACCAGGGGAATGAGGAAAATTATCTCTCGGGATAAGGACAGCACCAGAGATTCTCGGGCTTTTCCCAATGCTTGAAACACGGTAGTACTTACGATCTGGAAACCAATCACCGGATAAGCCATTGTCATCAGGCGCATCGCATGTGCTCCCAGGGCAACAAGTTCTGCATCATCACTGAATAGCCTCATAAAAAGAGGTCCAAACAGTTGAATCATTATCATTCCAAACGTTACCGCCAATGTTGCCGAGATAATGGCAATACGCATTACTTCCTGCACTTTGTTAAAGCGTAACGCACCATAATTGAACCCCACGATTGGCTGCATACCCTGAGCAATGCCAATGATCGGCATCACGATAAAACGCAGTACCCGCTGAATAATACCATAGGCCGCGATAGCCATGTCACCGCCATAGTTTCCCAAAGAATTATTGACGAGTGCAAACATCACGCTAGCGGCTACATTCCGCAGAAACGAAGACATCCCGATGACCACAACTTCTTTTAAGATACTGAGATTAATGCGCAAATAACGTACTTGCACTTTCAGTATCGTTTTGCCCGAAGCAAAGAATAGAAAGATGTATATCACGGCGCACAACTGCGAAATAACAGTGGCCAATGCCGCACCCTTTACTCCCATGTGAAACACAAAAATGAATATGGGATCCAGTATTATGTTTATCACCGCACCGGTAATCATCGTCTTCATCGCCGCTTTTGCCTGACCTTCGGAGCGCAAAATATTGTTGCTGGACATGGACGTGATGAACAGTATCGAAGCAAATATAATAATCTGAAAATAGTCCTTTGCATAGGGATAGATGGCTTCCGTCACACCAAAAACAGCCAAAATTTCCTCGGTGAACACCAATCCAACAACCGTAAGAAGAGTTGCAATGATCATCGTTGCAGTCATGGTTGTGCCCAGCACCCGATTGGCTTTATCGATGCCACCCTCGCCCAAACTGCGGGAAATCACCGATCCGGAACCGATTCCCAACAGCTGCCCTATGGCCATCACCATCATCTGGATGGGAAAGACAATGGACAATCCTGCGATTGCCAGAGGGCCCACACCCCGTCCCACATAAATTGTGTCAACGATGTTGTACAGCGCCATTACCAGCATTCCGGTAGTAGCAGGAAGGGACAATTGGAAGAGCAATTTGCCGATGTTTTCTTCGGCCAAAACGTGTTTATTATTCATGTATTTCTTTCCCATAATGCCTCACATTTTCCACCATCCGCTCCAGCACAATTTGGATGTCCGCCCGCTCCGCATCGGTAAAATCCGAAGTAAGAATGGCGCTCCAGTTGGTGAATATCTTGAAAAAATCCTCTCGCATCTCCCGTGCCTTTGGCGTGAGATGGATTGTATAAGCCCGCTTATCGGTGGGATGCGGCTCCCGGCGGATAAGCCCCGCCTGTATCAATTTGGACAGGATACGGGTAACTCCGGCCTTGTTGATATGCTGGTTATCACAGATGTCTTGTTGACGAATACCGTCTTTATTATAAAGCTGTTTAAGGATAAAGGGAGCACCGGGGGTGAGTCCCATTTTCTTAAATTCCACATCAAAATAGGCGTGATTTTTACGTCCCAGATACGCTATATAAAAGCCAATTGACTTTCGTTTTTCTTCCTTCATGCCACCTCCATATAGTTGACGGCACAACTAATTTATTCAATGGTTGCTCTGTCAACTACTTTCTCCCTTTCCCTTCATTTGCCCTGACTTTGTGACAGGTTTCACTCAAATTTGCCCTGACTTTGTGACAGACAATGAAAATTAGGAATTGACAACATACTACCAATAGAGAAGATAGTACCTGTGGATGAGTCAGAGAAAGGAGGAGCACCATGTTTAATCGATTAGTATTTGATAATCTCACATCCTGGGCCGCTTCAAAACAAAGAAAACCGCTGATTATTCGCGGTGCCAGACAAGTTGGTAAAACCACTTTAGTGAAGATGTTTTCCAAAAAATATGATCATTTTGTTCACCTGAATCTGGAACGAAAAGAGGACAAAGAAGTATTCGATCGACCTCTTTCGGCAATTGAGACAATCCAGGCAATCTCAGTATTGAAAAACACGCCCCTGCAAAGCAATTCAGCATTACTATTCATCGATGAGATCCAGGCATCACCAGCAGCAATATCACTTCTGCGTTATTTCCACGAGGAAGTTCCATCCCTGCATATTATCGCTGCCGGCTCATTACTGGAATCAATGATCGGGAAGAAGCAGATCAGTTTCCCGGTAGGTCGCGTTGAATACTTGTTTCTTTATCCTGTTAGTTTTGGGGAATTTTTGCAGGCAAAGAAACAGTCTGCAGCCTACGATGCATACCAACAAATGCCGGTACCGTCCTATGCTCACACTTCCCTTCTTGCGCTTCACCATGAATACGTGATGGTTGGTGGCATGCCAGAGATTGTTCAGTCATGGATAGATCAGCAGGATTTGCTTGCTCTCAAGCCTCTTTTCCGCAATCTTTTTACATCCTACAGTGAAGATGTGTCTAAATATGCACGTAGCAACAGCATGATAGACATTATACGCCATACGATAAACACCGTTCCTCTAGAGGCAGGTAAACGCATTACATTTCAGGGATTTGGCCACTCAAACTATCGATCTCGGGAGATCGGTGAAGCACTACGAGCTTTGGAGCAGGCAATGCTTTTGAAGCTTATCTATCCATCGACTAATGTTGAGTTACCCTTTCTCCCCAATAAAAAGAAAAAGCCTAAACTTCTTTTTCTGGATACCGGCATGATAAACTATCGGGCAGGAATTCTGGATAAGTATCTCGGTTTGCGAGATATTAGTGCCCTTTATCAAGGCCGCATCATCGAGCACATTGTAGGACAAGAGCTTCTGTGTGCCCTTGCCAATGAAGATATTCCTCTGCGGTTTTGGGCTCGTGAAAAAAAACAATCACAGGCAGAATTGGATTTCTGCATCTGTTACAAAGGACATCTGGTACCCATAGAAACAAAATCCGGAAGTGAAGGGAAATTACGATCGCTGCACCAGTTTATGATGCTCTCCAACGAAACCCATGCCCTACGGTTGTATGCCGGAACCTACGAAAAGCATCTGGTAACCTTACCAAATGGGAAAACTTTTACCCTCATTAATTTACCCTACTACTGCGCGGGCAACATCCTCCCGTATCTGGAAATGATTTTCTAGGGATTCCTCACTCTGAAATCCCACAAAAAGGATATACTACTCTCCCCCATTCCCGCATTCACTTTTTGAGATTTTTTTTCCTTTACACAAAAACAGCGAAATGCAGAAGCTATCCTCATGTAAGAATGCTAATACGTTCAGGAGTGATCATGAAAGTCTCTGAAAAATTAGAACAATTAAAAAAGCGTGAAGAAGTAGTAAAACAAATGGGCGGCGAAGCCCGGGTAGCAAAGCAGCACAAAAAAGGCAAGCTCTCTGCTCGGGAACGCATTGAGCTGCTCTTTGATGAAGGTTCTTTCCGCGAAATCGACATGCTGGCACGTCACCGCTCCACCAATTTTGGTCTGGATGCAGTGAACATCCCATCCGACGGTGTAATTACTGGCCACGGGCTGGTAAACGGCCGTCCGGTATTTGCCTACTCCCAGGATTTCACTTCTCGGGGAGGCTCGCTGGGCGAACGCCATGCAGCAAAAATCTGCAAAGTGATGGATCTGGCCCTGAAATCCGGCGTTCCCTGCGTGGGAATGAATGACTCCGGCGGCGCCCGAGTAGAAGAAGGTATCGATGCCCTGAAGGGCTATGGCGAGATTTTCTTCCGCAACTCC
This sequence comes from Candidatus Cloacimonadota bacterium, assembly GCA_021157525.1. Lineage (GTDB taxonomy): Bacteria > Cloacimonadota > Cloacimonadia > Cloacimonadales > TCS61 > JAGGWK01. The sequence goes on from JAGGWK010000044.1 coordinate 13,978, forward strand.
CGTGCATCCGGCGTGATACCACAAATTTCTGCCATCATGGGACCCTGCGCTGGCGGCGCAGTGTATTCCCCGGCTATGACAGATTTCATCTTCATGGTGAAAAAAACCAGCCACATGTTCATCACCAGTCCCTACGTGATAAAAACCGTAACTGGTGAAGATACTACCTTTGAAGAACTGGGCGGCGCCATGGTGCACAACAGCAAGAGCGGTAATGCCCATTTTGCCTGCGATAGTGACACCGATGCTATCGATCAGATCAAAGAGCTGCTGAGTTACCTGCCCGGCAACAACATGGAAGAGCCACCCCGCATCCCTATGGGTGACGATCCCAAGCGACTTTGTCCCGAACTGGACACTGCGATTCCCGATAATCCCAAACAACCTTATGACATGAAGGATATCATTCATGCCATCGTGGATCAGGGTGAGTTCTTTGAATCTCACGAATATTACGCGGAAAATGCCATCGTCGGCTTTGCCCGCCTCAATGGTCGCAGTGTGGGGATCATCGGCAATCAACCCATGTATCTGGCAGGATGCCTGGACATTGATGCATCCGATAAGATCAGCCGCTTTGTGCGTACCTGCGACGCGTATAACATCCCCCTCATCACCTTCGTGGATGTTCCCGGCTACCTGCCCGGCGTGCAGCAGGAATGGGGCGGCATCATCCGTCACGGCGCAAAATTGCTGTGGAGCTACTCCGAAGCAACGGTTCCCAAACTTACCGTGGTTACCCGCAAAAACTATGGTGGATCCTATATTGCCATGAGTTCGCAACATCTGGGAGCTGACATGGTCTTTGCCTGGCCCACTGCTGAAATAGCGGTAATGGGTGCGAAGGGAGCAGTGGAAATCGTGGGTGCTTATCGCAAACGTGTGGCAGACGCCGAAGATAAGGATGCCAGGAAACAAGAGCTCATCGCCGAATACGAAGAAGCCTTTAACAACCCCTACATCGCTGCAGAACGCGGCTATGTCGATGCCGTCATCATGCCCCGCGACACCCGCGCTCGTCTCATTGATGCTTTAGAAATCCTCAGAACCAAAAGTGAATCGTTGCCACCGAAAAAACACGGCAACATCCCTCACTAAGAGTAACGTCATGACAGAGAGAGCAAAAAAACTGAAAGCTGCCATCTCGGCTGTGCTTTATTACATCCAGGAAGAGGAAAAGGCCAAGGCTGCCAAACCCCAGAATCGCTGGAGCAGATTCTCCCGTGAAAGCATCATGCACAATCGCACCGTGGTACAACGTCGCGGCCGCGTGATTGCACAGAAGAGAGTTTGATGCAAAAAGGCAAACCGTCAGGATGAAGTAGATAGCGCTTCATCAAAGATAAAACATAAGAGTGATTGTGGGGAAGGATTTCAGCTAAACAACTGAACATCCCCCCTGAACATATTAATGGAGGACTTATGACATTCGATAAACATGGCACGCTGGAAATGACAGCGATGCGCTACGAAACAGATCGTCCCGCCGGGGCAAACCCCGTAAAAGTGCAAGACCTCAGCTTCCGGGATGGCCATCAGTCGATCTTTGCCACCCGAGGCCGCACAGAAGACATGCTGCCGGTGGCCGAAGAAATGGATGATATTGGTTTTTATTCCATGGAAATGTGGGGCGGCGCCACCTTCGATACCATGCACCGCTACCTGGGAGAAGACCCCTGGGAACGCATTGTCACACTGAAAAAATACATGAAAAAAACACCCTTCTCGATGTTGCTGCGTGGTCAAAATCTGGTGGGGTACCGTAACTACGCCGACGATGTAGTGGAGAACTTTGTGCAGCGAGCTTGCGATAATGGTATCGACATCTTCCGGGTTTTTGATGCCCTGAACGATTTTCGCAATTTTGAAACTGCAGAACGCATCATCAGAAAAAACGGCAAACACTTCCAGGGAACTATCTGCTATTCCCTCACCGAGCCCCGCATGGGTGGTGATGTGTACAACATGGAATACTATCTGAACAAGGCAAAAGAGCTGGATAACATCGGTGTGGATTCTATCTGCATCAAGGATATGGCCGGCCTGGTTTCTCCCTATGATGCATACAATCTGGTGCGGGCGCTGAAAGCTCAGACCAAAACTCCCATCCATCTTCACACTCATTTCACATCCGGGATGGGTGATCTGGCAATCTTCAAAGCAATCGAAGCCGGAGTGGATATCGTAGATACCTGCATGGCTCCCTATGCCTATCGCACCTCTCATCCCGCCATTGAACCTCTGGTGATCTCATTGTTGGGAACAAACCGCGATACCGGATTTGATGTGAAAAAGTTGGCAGTTATCGATAAAAAGATGGAGAAGATCATCCCAAAATATCGCCAATTTGCCAACAATACCAAGTTCAGCATCATCGACACCAACGTGATTTTGCACCAGACCCCCGGCGGCATGCTCTCCAATCTGGTAAACCAACTGCGCCAGATGGATGCCCTGGATCGTCTGGATGACGTATTTGAGACCCTGCCACAGGTACGCAAAGACCTGGGCCAGGTACCGCTGGTAACACCCACCAGCCAAATTGTTGGCATCCAGACGGTAAACAATGTGCTCTTCGATAAAAAACCCGGAGAATATTCCCAGATCACCGAACAGGTAAAAGATCTCTGCTTCGGATTGTATGGACGCACCACACGCCCTATAGATGCCAAAGTCCAAAAGAAAGCTCTGGCAGGATATCCTCGGGGCGAGACACCCATCGACACACGGCCTGGCGATATGCTTGAACCCGAGCTTGCTGCTGCACAGGATGCAGTAAAAGGCTTGGCCAAAACCCTGGACGACGAGCTGATCTGCGCCCTCTACCCCGTTACAGGCAAGCGCTTCCTTAAATGGAAATATGGGCTTAGCGAGATTCCTGAAGAGGTAAAACCCAAAACTATCGAGCAGGTGGAAGCCGAAGACGAGCTGGTGCGTAAAGCCCTGTCTGGCGAACTCACCGCCAAAGCTCACAAAGACAAACCCGCCAATCTCCGCAGCTTCGATGTATATATCGAAGGCGAGCACTTTGAGGTAGAAGTAGCCGATCCGAATGCCGTTGGTGGATTTGTGAAACGGGCGAAAAAAGAGAAATCCCGAGGTGAAGCCGACCAACCCGGCAGCGTACATGCACCCATCCCTGGTATGGTAACCGAATATAAGGTAGCCGTAGGGGATGAAGTGCAAAAAGGCGATACCGTTGTGGTACTGGAAGCAATGAAGATGTTTAACAATCTTGAAGCTCCCTGTAGTGGCGTGGTAAAAGAGCTGAAATGTGATGTTGGTGACTCCGTTGGCAAAGGCGGCATCATCATGATAATCGAACCAAAAGAATAGTGCTGCTTCCCCGTCAGCTGAGATTTCGGCTGGCGGGGCCTTTTCCCCTGTTACATATATGGCTGTGTTAAAATAATACTGATGGTACAGGGAGAAAAACAGCACACGCGCTATACAGTACAAAGAGCCGCATTACTGCGGCTCTTCCTTATAATATGAACTTACTCATTTACAACAATCGTTTCTTCCTCATCGGGAATGAGCTCCAGCTTACCGGTAAGACGCAGGTACGGGTAGGCGCTGATGAAATAGAGCATTGGGGTGGTGAAGAAAAGGGTAATGACAAAAGTCGAAAGCAACGAGGCAACAATATTACTGACTATCAGTCCCCAGAAGATGTCGTTTTTGTGCCCTTTGGTACGAGACATACTTTCTTTGATGGCTTCGATAGCACCCATTTTCTGATCTAATATCAGATACGGCACCAAGCTGAACATGACGCCGAGGATAAGACCGGGAATAACGAGTAACGCCAAACCGATAGCTACCACGATAGAGACAATCATCATGGCAATGAAATAATTGAGAAACACTGCCGGCTGTGGTATAAAAGCTTTTAAATCGAAGGATTCACCTTTTGCTAAAAGAATGATGTTCTGCATAAAACCCATCGATACGCTGATGATTCCGACGAGCAACAGCAACACTCCGAGTCCTTCGTTTAAGGCAAATCCTATGCCTGCGAGTACACCTAAAAAAACAACCGAAAGCAGAATGCTACCGAAGAATTTGAAAAAGTGTTTTTTCGCATTTTCAAAACCAAAATGTAGAAAATCGCCAATACCCATTTTTTCCATGAGGGCCTCCTTTTATTGATAACCTATTTACGAATCTAACCTTTTAAAAGTCAATGGTTTTATTAAATTTTTTGCACATCTTTTCCCTTCTTCCTGTTTTCCTCTCCTTAGAATGCTAATTTTCCCTTGACCCGCAGTTGAGAATATTTTGCCTGAAGGCAAAAGATAAAAGTAAGGAGCACTGATGAACACCGTGTTTTTAATAGATGGAACCGCCCTGATTTTCCGGAGCTTTTTCGCCTTTTTCCGTAACCCCCTCCGCACCCGGGATGGCAAAAATACCAGCGCCCTCTTCGGCACGGTAAATTCCTTCCTCAAACTGCTGGATAACTTTGACGTGGAATATGTTGCCATCTCCTTCGACCGCAAAGAAAAAACCTTCCGCCATGAAATCACCCCCACATACAAAGCAAACCGCCCACCTGCACCCGACGAACTTATCCAACAGATCGAGCCCATAAAACGCTTCTTCCAAGATATCGGCGTACCGGAATTTTCCTGCGCAGGATACGAAGCTGATGACGTCCTGGCCACTCTCGCATCCCGCTACAAAAAGGACTATCATGTGATTCTGGTATCGGGCGACAAAGATTTTGCCCAGCTGGTGGATGACCGTGTTACTCTCTTTGATCCCAGTAAAGACATTGCCATCAACAGTGCAGCAGTAAAAGAAAAATACGGCATCACCCCGGCTCAGTTCATCGATTATCTGGCCATCGTAGGAGATACCGCTGACAACATCCCCGGCGTGAAAGGCCTCGGGCCAAAAGGCGCTGCCAAACTCCTGCAACAATTTGGCACCTTGGACGGTATCTATCAGCACATCGACGAAATTTCCGCCAAAGGCACCCGCACAAAACTTATGGAACACAAGCAGGATGCCTATCTTTCCCGAAAATTGGCGACCATCATCACCAGCGTTCCCCTGGAAAACATTGATGTGGCAGATTTGCCCTTCTCTCGGGAATCCTTAGCCAAGGCGATACCGCTACTGGAAGAGTATGAGCTCACCCGCCTGGCCAGTCGCCTGCGTCCTGCCAAACAAAAGGAAAAAGCGACTCCGCCACCTCAGCCGGAGACACGTACGGTTCAGGATGAATTTGATTTTATCCGGAGCCCTGCCGATCATCAGACGCCACAACACCCCTTTGGATGGCATCTTATCACCACATTGGCCGATCTGGATGCAGCTCTGCAGACCATGATTTCTGCACCAGTGGTAGCCATCGATACCGAAACCACCGGCCTCGATTCGTTGTTGGCGGATCTGGTGGGCATCTCCCTCTGCGCCGATGAACAACAGGCGTACTACATCGCAATCGGGCACCAGATGGCTGAAAATGTACCCCGGAAAGAAGCGCTGGAGCACATCGCCCACGCATTGAAGAACAAGCTTTTGACGGGCCACAATATCAAATACGATTACACTATCCTGCGCCGAGCTGGATGGCAGATGACTAACCCGCTGTTTGACACCATGATCGCCCATTACCTGCTGCATCCCACCGATCGCCACAGCCTGGACCACTGCGCTCTCCAGGAATTTGACCACCGGATGATACCAATTTCGCAACTGATCGGCACCGGCAAAAAGCAGGTCACCTTCGATCTGGTGCCACTGGAACAAGCCGCACCCTATGCTGCCGAGGATGCCTGGATGACTCTGAAACTCTACCATCTTCTGGAACCAAAACTCACTGGCGCCGGACTTTATCCCCTCTTCTCAAAAATCGAGATGCCCTTGATGTACGCTTTGGAATACATGGAGAGCCAAGGAGTGCACATCGATGTGTCCATGCTGAAAAACATGTCTCGGGAAAATCAGAAAAATCTGGCCCGCATCACTCATCAAATTTACGACATCGCCGGATATCAATTTAACCTCAACTCCACACAGCAACTGGGCAAGCTGCTCTTTGAAGACCTCGGCATCAAGGCAAAAAAGAAGACCAAAACCGGCTACTCAACCAACGTCACGGTGCTGGAAGAATTGGCAAAAGAGCACGAAATCCCTCGGTTAATGCTGGAATACCGACAACTTACCAAGCTGGAATCCACCTACATCTCTGCACTGCCCAAGCTCATAAATCCCCACACCGGCCGGGTACATTCCTCCTTTAACCAAACCGTAGCCTCCACCGGACGCCTCTCCAGCACAAACCCAAACCTGCAAAACATCCCCATCCGCACCGAGCTGGGACGGAAAATCCGCATGGCTTTCTGCGCTGCAGATGCCAACCACGTGATTTTGGCCGCTGACTACTCCCAGATCGAGCTCCGCATTCTGGCCATTCTTTCTCAGGATACAAACATGGTTGAGGCCTTCCGCAGTGGCACAGACATCCATCGCCAAACAGCAAGTATCGTCTTTGACATCCTGCCAGAGCTTGTAACTTCAGATCAGCGACGCTATGCCAAGATCATCAATTTTGGCCTGATGTACGGAATGGGCGCCCATCGGGTATCCAAAGAACTGGGGATCAGTCGCAAAGAAGCGGCACAGTTCATCGACAACTACTTTGCCAAGTTTCCCACCATCCGCACCTGGCTGGATGCAGGGATCGCTCAGGCCCACAAAGATGGTTTTGTGCAAACCATCTTCGGTCGAAAATTATCTCTGCCGGGGATCAACAGCTCCAACGGCATGATCCGCAGTGAAGCGGAACGGGTGGCCACAAACATGCCCATCCAGGGCAGCGCTGCCGACATTATCAAGCTGGCCATGATCAATCTTTATCGCCGCATCAAAGACAATTCGGCCATCCGCATGCTCATCCAGGTGCATGACGAACTGGTTTTTGAAGTGCATAATGATGCGTTGGACGAAGCAAAAGCATTGATCACCACAGAAATGGAAAATGCGCTACCGGAAGAATTCCGCGCCATCGTCCCTCTGGTGGTGGATGTGGGAGTGGGGAAAAACTGGTTTGAGGCACACTGATTGAATTTGAAATGGGAAATAGTATAAGCATTGGAAAATCGTGACCGGGTAAACCCAGATTTCTTCATCCAGGGAAAAAACAATAAACCTAAAGGTTAATAAATATAAATATAAGTTGCCGGCTATCTCAGGGTGACGTCGGCGCCGGTGACTTCATCTCTCTGGATCCACGCACCATCGTTACCGCCAGCGGATTTATCAAGAGCAGGCACCTGGATGACAAAGCCACCGCCCTCATCCGTCTGGCAAAAGAGCATAAATTGAACTA
>JAGGWK010000027.1 GCA_021157525.1 Candidatus Cloacimonadota bacterium
GTGTATTATTAATGAAATAGTTTTTTTCTTTATTGATTCAGGAGAATTATAAATCAATAATTTTTTCATACTTACGTAACTCATTTTACCTCAATTAATGCCACTAATGTCCGTATCCCCGCACCATTGCGTAGATATCCTCTTTAGATTTTGGCATTCATTATTCATTTTCCTTACCTAATTTCAAATTGTCCAATGGACTAACAATTTTATTCTTTACTACGTTCGACACATGCGTATAAATCTCTGCGCAAGAAATCAACGCAATGCGCCGGTGTTCATCTATAACGCAATTTTCCAATCCAATTCTCATAGCATCTCCTTGGTTCGGGTAACATCATCGGCAACAATTGGTTTTTGGAAAACTGTGTCAACTTTATTTATTTTTCTGTCGGTTATGAGTTTTGGTGTCGTTACGGTGAGTTTCGTCAGCAGTGAAGAAGGATGTGGCCGGATACAGTATGAGGTAAACCGTTGAGACGGCTGGGAAGCGATCTCCTCCCAAGTATGGCGGACAAGCTTTCAAATGGTGATGGTAGATGGATGGAGTGTCTCGACCATTCCAAAGTTTATCCGGCTGTTTATGGGAGGTGCCGGCGGCCATTTGAAACGGTTTGCACCTTTTATCTCAAATGTGTCACCTTGTTGATGTTCACCACCCGATAGTGAGGATGATACAATCGGCGAAATTCCTCGCTATGGCTGCATATCCGTAGCGTCCGTGCCAACTGATTGGTCGGAGAAAAATCCAGATTTTGTGCAACAGGATGCAGCTGAACAATCCTGCTGGAAATCTGTGACCATAGTGCTATCCACTGTTTTGCCTCCAGAGGAGCAGGGCGCGCGCTGCATATAAACATCTGCGACAGCTGTTCAGCCGTTAGTGTGCCATCCATGCATAGTCTCAGATTTACACGCACATACAGGCCTAATGGCTGGAGATCCCAAGGGGCAAATTCCGCAGTTTCGATCAATTCCCGTACTAAATAGTTTCGGGCTGCATCTGCACCTGGGATAGCGTGCCCCGGGCCGAATACCGCCTGATAAAAGAGCTTATACCAATCCTGCGCACTTCCGCCGGGATGCAAAGTAATTTCGTGGTGGATGATCTGTGCCATCCATTGGTCAGAAAAATCGGCCGTTAGTGAGGTGCCTGTCATCACTTTTTCAGCGTAAAAAAGGTTCCTCGTTTTTCAGTGCGTCCAAAAACAATTCCTTCATCCACCAATGCGCCCAGATATTTGTTCAGCTCATTGATGTGCAGTCCCAGCATTTCGCATAAATCCACATCGGTGCATGGGCGGCGGCTGATGGTCTGGATGATCTGTTCCCTGATGTCTGTGTTGAAGGCTGTGGATTGGTTTCGGGTAGCGCTTTTGGCGATAATCTCAGCAGAAAGCGGTTTAAAGAACTCCACGATTTCTGTCAGTTTTTCGTGGCTTACCGGATGCAGTCCTGATACGGTGCCGGGGCGATCCAGGGTATTTAGTTGGATGCTGTGAGGCTGGATGCGGGTGCATGCGGCTTTGAGGGCGGTTAGTTCTTCCGGGGTGTCATTGATGCCCGGAGAGAGGAAAATCTCCAGCCACATGAGGGCGTCAGATTCCTGCCGAAAGGCGATGAGTCCTTCTACGATCGCATCGATGGAAATAGCGTGATTGGGGCGGTTTAGTCCGGCAAAGACTCTTGGGGTTACTGCATCCAGAGATGGCAGAACCAGATCCACAGGGCTGACTTCGGCGCGCAATGCTGCATCGCCAAAGAGGCTGGAATTGGTAATGAGGGCTAATTTGTATTGGGGGTAACGACCCTTGATGTAATTGATGATGTGGCCGATTCCGCTATTGAGGGTGGGTTCGCCAGCACCGGAAAAGGTGATATAATCCAAAGCCGGATTGTGGCTGAGATAGTCATCCACCTCGGTCAATACGGCATCCACCGGTATGTATTCTTTTCGTTGGATAGTGAGATTGGTGGTGGCGCCTACTTCGCAATAGATGCAGTTGAAGCTACACACTTTAAGGGGAACCAGATCCACTCCAAGAGAGGTGCCCAGTCGCCGTGAAGGCACGGGGCCGAAGAGATGTTTATAAGCCATAATAACCTCTTACATTATTTGTTACTTGCATCCTATAGGGATGTACCTGATGACCAACATTGTTTCCGGGGAAAAGTCGTCAACCGGGATAATTTTTTCTTTTTTAAAATTTCCAGGTTTCCGGTGGAAAGCTGATGTGTTCGGCATCGGCCAGGGTACTCACAGAAAACACCAGCAGCCGGGCTCCGGGAGTTTGCATCCTGAAACCATTGGCGTAGCCCGGAGGAACTGCTAACACAGCAGGATTGTCTGCATCCAGATAAAAATGATGAACCTCAAGATCGGGAGATGGAGCCTCCCAGTGATCTATCGGCACCAGAGCAATATCGATTTTACCCGCGATGGCCATAAAAAATTTGGCTTCCACCCGATGACCTTGCCAGGCTCGAACCATCTGTGTGTCTGCGTTTTCGGTGATGTAAAACCGCTTGATATCCTTCAGAGAAAAGTCATTTACAAAGCGCAATGAACCGCGGGCATCGTGAAATATGCCCCCCTCGATAAGATGAGGTGTTTTCATAGGTCTCTCCCGACATTTTTATGCTCACCAAAATGACTCACTGTTTGCCGTCAAGTGTCCCTTGCTGATAACGGAGAAAAAGTGTATCTTGACGCTTTTCAGGAAAAAACTAGAAGGGAATGGAAAATTGTGAAGAAAGAATTTGACGCAAATTTGCACTGTCATAGTTCGGCACAATTGTAAAAAAGTGAGGAGTGAGAATGGCTGAAATAATTAAAGTTTCTGATCTTTTAACCCAGAATGAAATTATCGACATCCAGGCTACCAGCAAGAAAGAAGCGCTGGAAGAGATGTTGGCGGTGATCTGCAAAAGCGAGAAAATCACCAAGCCAAAAGCCTTTGTCAAAGGGATCTTTGACAGAGAGAAAATGATGAGTACTGGCATTGGCTACGAAATCGCCATACCTCATGTGCGGCTGAAAAGTGTGAAGGATTTTGTGATGGCAGTCGGTCGCTCAAAACAGGGCATAGAATATGCTTCTATCGATGATAAACCGGTGAAGCTGATCTTTATGATAGGCGCATCAGAAGGACAGGACAAAGCCTATATCGCCCTGCTTTCCCGGCTGATGCTGCGGCTGAAAAACCCTGAATTTATGGATAAAATGATGCATGCCGCTACTCCCGGCGAAATGTACGAAATTATCAAAGAAACACGCTGATGCAGCTTACACCGGGATTTATGTTTCTCTTTTGGGGTGTAAGTGTATTGATGCATCTCATCTGTTCTGGTGGATCAACCCTTATCAAATTCCCACTCATTGTGGAGTACATCGTTACAGGGGCTGTAGTTGTACCTGTCTTTGCAAAATTCCTCTGTTTAAATCGGGCGAAGCAACGGTAAAGGAGTAAAAAATATGTTTATGATTTTACATGTAAATCAAGAAAAGTATACCGACGATGTGCTGATGGCTCTTGCCGAAGCTGGTGTTGTCGATCCCATTGTATTAACGGGTGAGTCTCTGGGGCACAAATTGGCTTTTGACATGCCGTTGTTTGCCGGATTTCGTCAATCCTTCGGAAGCAATAGCAGTTTTTCAAAAGTAATTCTGGCACAGGTAGAAGAGAAAGATGTGGAATTTATGCTGGAAGAGCTCAAGCAGGCTGGTGTTGATTTTGTTGGTAATGAGATAGGTAAAATTTACCTTCTGCCCGTAATCCGTGAGTTTTAGGTGTAGTTATGGAAACCTCATTTTTACTGACGTTCCTCGGTGCTTCAGCCCTGCTTGCTCTGCTGTTTTCCCGTGGTGCCACTCTCCTCAAGTCACCCCTCATTGTAGGATATATCGTTGCCGGAGCAGTTTTGGGTCCTGCTGTATTAAATCTGATTTCCCATGAACAAATCCTTTCCATGGACGTGATAAACACCATTACCCTCTCGTTTTTAGGGTTTGGGATAGGTGGTGAATTGCGCTGGAGCGAACTGAAGAAACTGGGGAAGAGTATTCTTACCATCGTGGTTTTTGAAGCCACCGCCGCCTTTGTCACGGTGGCCGTGGTTACCGGGCTGGTATTGCACAGTATCCCTCTGGGCATTATCTATGGAGCTCTGGCATCCGCTACCGCACCTGCCGGTACGGTGGACGTGATACGGCAATACAAAGCCAAGGGAAATCTCACCAGTACCCTTTACGCCGTGATGGGACTGGATGACATCTACGCTCTGCTTCTCTACACTTTGGCGATTCCTCTGGCAGTTATCATGCTGGGAGGTTCAACCGGAGTATCCATCGGCGCAGCACTGGGCCATGCAGGGCTGGAAGTGGTTATTGCCGTCTCTGTCGGTGTGGCTATGGGATTTATTATGATTCAGCTAGCCAAGTCCCTTCACGATCGCACCGCTGTGCTCATCTTTACTCTGGGCATCATTTTACTCAACTGCGGTCTTTCTCTCTATCTGGATGTCTCTCCCATTTTACTGAATATGGCGGTTGGCATCGTGGCAGTAAATAACAACGCCATCAGAGCACGAAAGATTTTTTCGGCCCTGGGGGATTGGTCTCCACCTATTTATGTGTGGTTTTTTGTGCTCATCGGCACCCGACTGGATTTCCATCTTATCGGCCAATATGCGCCGTTAGTGGTTCTCTACATTCTGGCGCGTTCGTTGGGGAAATGGAGTGGTGCCTATGCCGGAGCCAAGATTTCCAAGGCTCCTGCGAATACGGTGAAATACCTTGGCTTTACCCTGCTGTCTCAGGCGGGAGTGGCCATTGGCCTTGCCCTGGCCGCAGCCAAAACCCTGGAAGAGATGAATCTTCACACCGAAGCAGCGCAGGTGATGGGGGTGATGACCGCCACCACCTTCCTGATAATGCTGGTTGGCCCGGTTATGGCCAAGATCGCGCTGTTCAAAGCAGGGGAAGCAACCCTTACCTAGAAGTATCAAGGATAGTGGGATTTTCCGGTTGACGGAGAACCCCACTTTTTCAAAATCCTCCTGATTGCTAAAACAAAGTAAAAAAAAGATATAAAGTGGAGGATACGATGAAATTAGTAGAATGCGTACCCAATTTTTCCGAGGGCAAAGATGCAACCATCCTGGATGCCATTGCTGCATCCATAAAAGCGGTGAAAGGGGTAACCCTGCTGGACGTTGATCCCGGCGAAACCACTAACCGCACCGTGTTTACCATGGTCGGTCAGCCCGACAACGTGGTGGAAGCTGCCTTCCGGGCTATCAAAAAAGCGGGGGAACTCATTGATATGAGCAAACACCACGGTGCACACGCCCGCATGGGCGCTACCGATGTTTGTCCCTTTGTTCCGGTGTCAGATATGACCATGGAAGAGTGCGTGGAATTGGCCAAAAAACTGGGTAAACGAGTGGGTGAAGAACTGGATTTGCCTGTGTATTTGTATGAATATGCTGCATCCAAACCGGAATGGCAAAACCTGGCCGAAGTGCGCAAGGGTGAATATGAAGCTCTGCCCGAAAAAATGAAAGATGATTATTGGAAACCCGATTTTGGCCCACAAAAATTTGATGCCAAACGAGGTGCAACCGCCATTGGTGCCCGGGAATTCCTCATCGCTTACAACATCAATCTCAATACACGGGATAAAGCAAAAGCTCATGACATCGCCCTGGATATCCGAGAAAAAGGCCGCATAAAACGGGATGCCAAAGGCAAAATCGTGAAAGACGCCAAGGGTAAAAAAGTAAGGACACCCGGCCTCTTTACCCATTGCAAAGCGGTGGGCTGGTATATCGAAAATTTCCACAAAGCCCAGATAAGCATAAATTTAACAAATTATAAAATCACCCCCGCCCATGTAGTCTTAGATAAAGTTCGGGAACTTGCGGCTGCCAAAGGACTCTTTGTTACCGGCTCGGAAATCGTGGGATTGTTACCCAAAGCTGCCATGATCGAATCGGGTAAATATTACCTGAAAAAAATGGGTGAAGGCGCTGGCATCCCCGAACGCATGATCATCGAAACTGCCATCCAGAGCATGGGTCTGCGGGATGTTGCAGAATTTGATATGGACAGCAAAATCATAGAATACGCCATCGCCGATAAAGGCAAATTGGCTGACATGACCCTTACCCAGTTTGCCGATGAACTTTCCACCGATTCCCCGGCTCCCGGCGGCGGCTCGGTAGCGGCATTGTGCAGCGCAATGAGTGGTGCTCTCACCGCCATGGTGGCCAATCTTACCGCAGGGAAAAAAGGCTATGAAGCCCATTGGGATGTAGCAAGAGAATTGGCCGAAGCTGGCCAGAAGATAAAAGAACGCTCACTTCAGGCCATCGATACCGATACCCAGGCCTTTTATGATATGGTGAACGCTATGCGCTTGCCCAAGAAAACCGATGCAGAAAAAGCTGCCCGCCATACCGCCATCCAGGATACCACTAAAAACGCTATTCTGGTGCCTCTGGAAACCTTGGAGATCGCTCTGGATGCAGCCATCCGGGCCGAGAAAATAGCCGGAATCGGCAATGCGAACGCTCTAAGCGACGCCGGCGTGGCAGCGATAAATGCCAATGCCGCAGCTAAAGCTGCGTATCTCAATGTGAAAATCAACATGAGCGCCATCGAAGATCAGGAGTTCAAAGAGAATATCCTCGCCAAAGCTGAAAAGCTGCTGAACAAGGTGGATACCATTGCGCTGGCTGTGGAAGCAGATATAAAAAATCGGGTTTAAAACCCACTCACAATCAATAGATTTACCTGTGCTGCTTGTCATCCCGAAGCTTTGGCTTAGGGATGACAAGCCCACTGAAGCTCCAGGCTCAAGTTATCGTCGAAAACACCCTTCGAACCGTTCATCCGTCTTTCGCTTCGTTCAAGCCATCCCGCCAAGCTTTCTCTCGGCTTCCGAACCGTTTACATCAGTTTACGTAAGTCCCTTTTTAAAGTTAAAGGTGGACGACGGCTGCTCTGATTTTTCATTTTCAAAATTCCGCAACAATCGTTTCAGGGTATTTTGTGACGCTTTGTGTGAGCTGAGATCGATGAGGAATCGATTGAAACCTTTTATCTGCAGTTTACTTCTAAATTGAAACAGCGATGTCGGTTTGGCGGGTGCTACCATGGTTATTCCGTTTTTATTATTCACCGTATAATCAAACTTCGTATCTTTGATGGTTTCACCAGCCCCGATTTTTACCGGCATCCGTGAGTAAAAGAGAGTGGGAAAATAGTAGAGTGGCACAATACCGCTCCGGTCTTTACCGGAAATCAGGTTTGGATATTCCTGCTCCTGGGAGTAGATATGGAGGTTTATCCCTTGCCGGGCCAATAATCCGGCTGCAGCATCATTGAGGCAATAGACCCATTCATTGGTACTGATTTTAAAGCGATTTGAAGAGGGTATCAGCAATTTTTGCGATAGATGACTCACCATAAAATGCCGAATTCCCAAATCGATATTTTTCATTATCAGGGAGCGATAATCTTCCAGGTGCAGCTCGGGGATAAATCGTGGCAGCTCAAAAATTACCTTATCGCCGAATTTTCGCAAAAAACTCTGCATCCGCTCCAACTGTTCAATCTCGTTGGCGCAAATCTGCAGTATCACGCCATGTATCTGGTTCATGTTGATCTTCCGCAACCAGTCAAGAGATGTGACGCGCAGATAAATCTCTCTCTTCAAGGGTTTTTGACGGGGAACCAGGTTGTTGAGCATAGCTCGTTTTTGTTCAGGATGCAGGGTGGGTTTAAAGGGGATGCGTTCTTCCTGAATCTTAGAGGGAAATTTATGGATGGCACGGCCCACCAGAAATACTTTATCACCGGTTTTCAGCTGACCTTCAGGCCGCTGAATCTGAACAAATTGCTCCTGTTGCTGAAAGTCGCTAATCTTCACAGACATGGAATCTGTTCCATCCTCAGGCATGATGCGGATGCGAAACCCCGGCTGGATATTCATGGCACTGGTGAAGGTAATGTGAGAGCTTCCCACTTTTTGTATGGTTCCTAAAAACACGCCGGAATAGGGATTTTCGCTGATAGCACCCTTCACCGATCCACCGAGGAAATAGCCGGTTTTACTGCGTCCCATATCATAGCGCAGCAGCTCCAAGGCTTCGGGGAGTTTCTCGGGATTATCCACCGCCATGCGATAGGCGGAAGCTACCGTGTACACATATTCGGCAGACTTCATGCGTCCTTCGATTTTGAGGGAACTTATGGGCAGTTGCAGCAATTTCGGCAGTTGGCCCATCAACTGATTATCCTTCAGGCTAAAGAGAAAAGATGTATTTTGTGAGGTGCTGTATTGCCTGCGGCAGGGTTGTCTGCATTGGCCGCGATTTGCGCTCATCCCGCCTAAATAGCTACTAAAAAGGCACATCCCCGAAAAGGAGTAGCAGAGGGCGCCGTGCACGAAAATTTCCAGCTCAATTTTGCTACGTTTCGCCATCTTTCGCAGTTCGGGAAGGGTAAGCTCTCGAGCCAGGATGGCACGCTCAAAGCCCAGCCTGTGAGCCAGCTGTGTGCCCAGGGAGTTATGAATACCCATCTGCGTGCTGGCGTGGATAGCCAGAGCAGGAAAATGTGTATTTGCCAGGGCATACACACCCCAGTCCTGGATGATGATGGCATCCACGCCCAAGCGAGACGCCACATGCAAGGCATCCAGCAAGGATGGAAGCTCGCTGTTTTTTACCAGGGTGTTCAGGGTGAGGTAGATTTTTACCTTTTTTTCGTGAGCAGTCTTGATGATTGCAGCTAATTGTCCCAGAGAAAAGTTCCGCGCCCGATTACGGGCATTAAATTCTCGCAGCCCCAGATATACGGCATCGGCGCCACCCTCCAGAGCGGCAAAAAAGGCTTCGATATTCCCGGCTGGTAACAGTAACTCGGGCTTTTTCACATAGGCCTCAGCAGAACCACAGCCGTTGCGCTGATACCGTCTGCGCCACTCACGCCCAGGCCTTCTTCGGTTGTGGCTTTTACGGAGATGCTGTCGATATCGGTATTGAGATCAATAGCCAAGGCCTTACGCATCTCATAGATGTATGGTTGCAATTTGGGCTCCTGAGCACAAATAGTGCAATCCAGATTTCCCACTTCATAGCCGTTATCGTGAACGATTTTACCTGCATGAATCAGCAAGGTTCGACTATCGATATCCCGGAATGTTTCGTCGGTATCGGGGAAAAGGGTGCCGATATCTCCGGCAGCCACCGCACCTAACAGGGCATCAATAATAGCATGTATCAGCACATCGGCATCTGAATGACCGAGCAATCCACGATCGTGGGCAATTTCCACACCACCCAGCACGAGTCTGCGTCCTGCTTGCAGACGATGAACATCATAACCATATCCTATTTTCATAATTACCTCTCATCGGCAAGATGTGGCAATGGGCGTCATTCGTAAAGCAATTTCAAAAAAAAAGGAGCAGTTTTCTGCTCCTGGTTATCGCTTAATCCACGGTTATGGATTTTGATACATTTTTTGGTACATCAGGATGTACCCCATGATCTTTCAGCCCCAGCCGATCGAGATACTTCATTTTACGAATGCTCATGCGCAGTGCCAGCAACTGTAATACAACAGTGGAAGAAAAGGCCGTAAGCAGGGAATCTCCGGTTTTTGGCAGCATGATGTACCCCCAACCATAATACCCTTTGTCATGGGGATTGGTGCGGGCGTTATCCATCAGTTTATCATCTTCTTCGGCGATCACGAAGGTATCGGCACCCCGAATCTTGTGAGTATTTATCTGGGAAATGGTGAGGTTCACATCCCGATCATCCGGGCCGGTGATATAAATCAGCGGATAGTTGCGATACATTTTCTCAAAATAATTATATTCCTTGGTGATATCTTTAAAAATCTTCATCCCTCTGGGTCCCAGATTAAAGGGCTCTGATCGGGTGAACGTAAAGTTTGAAACTTCTCTGGCTATTTTCCGGCGCTCTTCAAAGGGAATATTTTGATTCTCCGATCGGAGATACACCTGGTCGATGCTTTCGTTGAAATAGCGCAATAACGCTTTAGTGTTTTTCACACCAAACACGGTATTTTTCCCCAAAATGGTGTTGGGCCCGTGTTTGAATTCTGAGGCTTCTCCACCCTCGGTATGGTTGAGCACGGTTTCCCTGATCTTCAGGGCACCCTCTTTTGCAACACCGGTAATCTTGGTGGCCAGGATGTGCATGGAGGGCTCCATGTAGATTTTTGCAGCGACTTCTTCAATCTGATCCTGGGTGCTCTCGATCGTCTCTTTTATCAGGGATGGGATGCGATCTATGGTCAGCATGCGCAGTTTGATCTTTTCTTCTGCTGCGTGATACTCTTCATCGGTCATTTTTGCTTTTTGCACTATTTCCAGATGAACGGAAGCAACCCGGATGGCCAGATAGTAGAAAAGCGCGATTTGATTCATGAAACTCTTGGTGGCCGGTACAGCTATTTCCGGGCCACAGACGATGGGGATGGAAACATCACTCTTTTCCTGGCCTAAAGTTGAGTTCATATTATTCACCAGCACTATCAGTTTTATATCCAGCCCTGAGCGCTCTACATCGTTGAAAATATCGATAAGATCTTTGGTTTCACCACTCTGTGAAACCCCGATAATTACATCGTTGTCCTTGAGACTCTTACTGAACTGGCCGCGAAAATCCCCGGGCAATGTGGGAATAATGTTCAGGTGAGCAATTTCGTTGAAAAACAGCGATGCCACTTTGGTTGCATGGAATGAGGTTCCGCAGGCGATGGTGTAAATCGTGCCATTATTCAGGGATACGTTTTTCAGGATTTCCAGGAAATTATCAACGCTGGCGGTAAATTCTTCCACATCATGCTTTTCCGAAATAGAATCCAGGGCTTTTGCCAAGAGAAGACGTTTTTTATCGAAGGTAGAATTGAGCAATTCGATGTAGGTATTTTTTTCATTTGAAAAAAAGTATTTTTTTTCGAAATTTTCTTTTACCAATTCCTGATAGATGATGCGATAGTTTTCTTTTACCAGTTGGTAAAAGTTATTTCCCTTATCCGAGTCGGCATATTCCACAAAGAGCTTTTTTTGTTTGGCAAAACTGCATTTGGAGGCAATTGCTGTGCAGAGATCCGAGATATCATCCATCATAGATTCACTTTGTAAAAGATGGCGCATCCTGCGACCGGTGTTTGAGCCGCCTTTTATCAATTTAAGTAATTTGCCGGTGGATTCAACTTCTGCATGGATTTCCTGTTCCATAAAATACTGGAAGGGCGGGATTAATTCGGTATCCTCTGCCCGTAATTTTGATTGTACAGGATCCTTCTGGATTTTCTGCCCCGGTGCAAAATGCAGGTCTGGCAAGTTTGGTCGCTTCACTTTCAGGTCTTTAAAGGCAAATACCTGATATGAGCTGTCAGTATATTCGATAAACTCACCTTCCCGCAGATTTACCAATTGCTTGGTGAATTTCAGCACTGCACTGAGGTCTGAAGATGCCAGACCAAAGGGGGTGCTCTCCACTTCCCCTACACCAAAGTAGAGACTGCTTCCCGCCTTGATGGCGTACATCACCTTGGTTTGAGGATCTACCACCACAGCGGCGTAGGAGCCGACCATTTTCTGGTATGCTTGCAGGATGGCCAACCGCATACATTTCATGCGGTTTTCCCGTTTCAGTTGATCTGCCGGGGGGAGTTTATCCAGTTCGTTATCAAAATAATGTTCTACCGTATGTACCAACATTTCGCCGTCGTTATCCGAGACGATCCGATGTCCTTCCGACAGCAGGAAGCGTTTCAGTTCCGGAGTGTTTGTGATGTTTCCATTGTGAGCGCCGTAGATGTGACGTTTACAATAGACCTCATGGGGTTGTGCATTGTCTTTGTTTACTGCACCAAAGGTAGCCCAGCGGACCTGGCCGCAAAAAAGTTGTCCCCCCTGATCTTCCATTCCCAGGGTTTTTACCAAGGTGCTTGGTGCACCGACATCTTTGAGCAGCGTGATCTCTTCCGAATCTCCCTGAAATGCTGCACCTGTGGAATCGTATCCACGGTATTCCAGCGCCCGAAGCAATGTGGAGGCATATTTACCCAGCTCGATTTTTACCTTGGCCAGGCTCAGCCCCAAAACGCCACAGCCAACGCCAAACAGTGGTATCGGCAGGGTAATCGATACATTTTTCAATATTGGACGAATCATTTGTAACTCCCTTTCTCTAGCAAAATTGCCGCAATCTCCAGGTCAAATGGCCGGGTAATTTTCAGATTACGATCACTGGTTTCTATTGTTATTATTGGTTTTCTGTAGTACTCCAGGATGGCAGCATCATCGGTGAAATAGCGATGATCTTTCAGCGCCTGTTTATGCAGCCTGTAGAGTAAATCATAGGAAAAAACCTGTGGCGTATAGACTTCCACCAAATTCTTCCGTGGCACCGTCTCGGCAACCCACCCATTTTCAAGGTGCTTTATCGTGTTTTTCACCGGACATACAGGGATGGCAGCTCCCGCTTCCCGGGCGGCTTCTATCAGCCGGGTTATCGTATCTTCACTCACAAAGGGACGTACCCCATCGTGCACCAACACAATATCGGTGGCAGGATCACAGGCATCCAGCCCACAAAGCACAGAATCCTGACGTTGCTTTCCTCCGGCTACGCAGAGAATTGCAGAATCGGGATACTCTGCCTGGATGCGATTATTCATCTGCTCCAGCTCATCCGGTGGTAACGTAACGACGCACCGGGTAATTGCAGGATGCTGCACAAAGCGATCCAGCGTCCAAAACAGCACCGGCCTTCCCTGTAACTGAATGAACTGCTTCTTTTCTTTATGGTTCATTCGCTTGCCACAACCTCCAGCGGTTATGATTGCGAAGATAATTTCTCTTCTTATTTTTGGCATTGAAATAGAGAACGAAAGGGGGTGGTTTGCTGTCAAGAAAAAGGTGGAGGGGGAAATCGGAGTCTCCCCCTTAACAAACTAATGATCGCACAGATTGGAGCCGGTTGCGAGCTCTCCAGTTAAATATGTTTGTACCACATCTTCGGGAGATCCTCCGGCTACACCTATTTTTACTTCGATGTTATGGTTGGTGAATATCTCCTGAGCGCGGGTTCCCATACCACCGGCAATAATCACATTAACTCCTTTTTGTGCAAGGAACTCCGGCAGAAGTCCCGGCTGGTGAGGAGGGGAAGTAATGTAATCGGTACTTACGACTGAATTATCTTCCAATTGAATCAAAGCGAATTTTTCACAGTGACCGAAATGGGGGCACAGCTGCCCGTTAATCGTGGGGATTGCAATGGTTTTTTTCATCTTAAATACTCCTTTTTTTATTTGGTTGTATCATAAAAGCAAAGGGGATGGAACCCAATGCCAGATATGCGGTAAATCGAAAGGTCAATTCCAGCCCGAATTTATCGGCAATGGCTCCCACCAGCAGCACCATGGATGAGCTGATGGCAAAACTCATGGTCATATATAAGCCGTTGATAAAGGATGCATTGTTGCCGCTGTTTTGATGAACAACTGCCAGCAACACCGGTCCGGAAGCAAAGAGGAAAAAGCCGGAAATAGCCAGCACCGGCAGCGTCCATACGCCGCTCACATGCAAAAAGAGTAGCATCATTAAGGGGTTTAGCACCGTAATAATGATGAGGGATCCCCGGTGACCAATCCGATCTGACACAAAACCAGCCAGAGCAGTACCACCAGCACCGGCAAATTGCAGAATGGAAAGTGCCACCCCCGCTGCCCATAATGTAGAGCCGGCAGTGGTGAGATAGGTGGGCAGATAAATGGTCATAGCGGCCTTTAGTGCGCTGCGGAAAAAAAGTAATCCCGAAAGGGTGATAAGCACCGGTAAAAAGGAATGCAACGAATGCCGCACCGATTCCTGCATCCTACCTGCTTCCGGGGCAAAGGAGATGCGTCTGAATCTGATGTAAAGGACTACTGAGGCGACGAGACCAAAAGGAATCATGCGCCAGGTGCTATGAAGACCCCAAAGTTGGACAGCGCCGAGAATGGCCAGCGGACCCACCGTGCGGGCAAGTTCGCCACCCAGCATATAAAAGCTCATGCCTTTCCCCAGGTTTCCCGCCGAGATGCGTTTGATCATCACCGGTGCCGGCACATGAAACAGCGACGAGCCCACACCGGCCATCAATGCCAGCACTGCAAGAAAAGCGTAGCCGGGAGCCAGTCCAAGCAAACTCATGGCGATGGTGGTAATGGCCGGGCCCAAAGCCAGGAAAATCCTGATTCCCCTTTTATCGGCGATAAGTCCTACCAGCGGGTTTGCCAGAGATGGGACTTTACGAATCACATCCAGGGAACCGGCCATCATCATGCTGAGACCGAGCTGCTGGATGAGCAATGGCAACAGCGGCGCCAAAAAAGCCTGATATGCATCATGGATTAGATGGGCCGCTGAAATGATCAGCACATTTCCGGTTTGAAACCGGGGCGGTGTGTTCTTAGAGGGTTCCGGCAGTAAATGCCTCATAAGCCTCTTTCAGGGTTTTACCAGCAGCACCGGTAACTATTTTCGCATCAAGCATTTCCAGCACTGTTGCAGCGTTTCCACCAGGGCCATTTCCGGTGATGATCACAGCAGGAGCAAGTTCCACAACTTTACGAGATGTTTTGGGTCCGGCACCGTGGGCCTCTTCTGATGAGTCGCTGTTATCCACAGCGGTGAGTTCATTTGTCTCAGAATCGACCACTACCAACCATGGGCAGCGGCCAAAGCGGGGATCAACTTTGGCATCCCAGCCAGTTCCCTGAGCAGTAAATAGAATTTTCATTATTCCTCCAATTTAGACTTAATGGTATTCCAGAGAATTTCAATTTTTTCGGGAAGCTCGCTTCCGTCAAGTTCGACAATGGTTTTTCCCTGAGTGATGGCTTCAGTAAAATCAGGATGATAAGGCATTCTGGCCAGAAGATCAATGTTTTCATCCTGTAAAAATCCCTCGATTTTTCGGGAAAATTCAGGGTTTAAATCGGCTTTGTTAATCACACAACCGCAAGGAAGATTAAACTGCTTAAGCAATTGATGCACCCGCCGCATATCGTGCAAGCCAGATACGGTGGGTTCGGTAACCAACACCACGTAATCGGCGCCGGAAAGGGAAGAAATCACGGGGCAACCGATGCCTGGCGATCCATCCACCAGTACGTACGGGATGTCTTTTTCTATGGCCAGAGAGCGTGCTTCGGCTTTTACTTTGGCTACCAGTTTCCCTGAATTTTCTGTGCCGATGCCCAATCGGGCATGCACCAGCTGATTTTGCAATCGGGTGGTAGAGATAAACCACTGTCCCACATTTTGTTCGGGAGTAGTGATGGCATCCCGGGGGCAAACCCGGGCGCAGTAGCCACAACCTTCGCAATCCAGAGGGCTTACCACATATTTATCATCGATTATACTTATAGCATCAAAGCGACAAACAGCTTTGCATTTTCCGCAGGAAATGCAGGCTTCAGTATCTATTTTGGCGATGACTCCGCTGTAAAAATCGGTAGGTTTCCCAAAATCCGGTGCCAGTAACAGATGCATATCGGCAGCATCAACATCACAATCGGCAGCAAGAATCTCTCCCCGTCCAACATAGGTAAGTGCTGCTGTGATCGAGGTTTTTCCAGTTCCGCCTTTGCCAGAGATTACTACGATTTCCTTCATTGACGGCCTCCTGGTAAGTGTAAGAATCGGATGATGTTATCTAAAGCCTGTTGCATGTCCGGAACAGATTTGTACATCATTTTCCCCTGGGAATAGAGTTCGGCCACAAGGCGGGAATCTGCAATGCACGCCAGTACCGGGATGTCATTTTGTTCGCAGTATTGTTCAACGATATCTCCTGTTTCCCGATGACGATTGATCACCACGCCAAATTCTTTTTTCAGGGTAGTCATGGTTTCCACAGCCAGGGTAAGGTCGTGTAAACCAAAGGGAGTTGGCTCGGTAACGAGGATCACGAAATCTACATCTTTGGTAGCTTCGATAACCGGGCAGGAAGTGCCGGGAGGTGAATCCAAAAGAAGGAGTGCGTCGGGAAAATGGTCATTAAGCCACGATTCAGTCTGGCCGATGAGAGGAACCGCCATTTCCTGCCCGATATCCAGACGGCTCTCCACAAAGTGCAAGTTTCCCTGTTTATAGGCTTTGAGGGTTCCGATTTTTTCCGGTACCATAGTCAACGCTTTTGCCGGACACAATTCGGCACAGGCGTAGCAACTGTGGCACAGTTTTTCAAAGACCATTACTATTTTGGGTAAGGATATAATGGCATTGAAATTACAGACTTTCTGGCAATTGCCGCAATGGATGCATTTCTCTGCATCCCAGGATGGTACCATCTTAAATTTGTCTTCCGTGGCAATAGGTGATCCCGAGAGAAAGAGCCCGGAGTTGGGTTCTTCCACATCCAGGTCTGCCAGTACAACCGGATGGGTTTGGGCGATATAGGCGGCAAGATTGGTGGAAAGGGTTGTTTTTCCGGTTCCCCCTTTACCGCTTGCTATGGCTATTTTCAATCTGTTCCTCCTGATTTTCCTCGATTATATCATAGTCGGAATGAACTATTCGGTGAGGTTTGGGAGATAGCGACAGTAATTTGGCCGCAAAGTGCCGAATTCGGCTTTGGGGCCGCGCAAGGTCGGATGCGATAATGGTAACCACCGCTGAGGTGATCCATGATCCTAATCCACCCTTGCTGGAATTTCTGTGCAATCGACGTCGCATCATTCGTGGCATACAGCCTCCTTAAGGAAAAAGCGAGCAGGCCGAAGCCTGCTCATTGGGTTACTCGCCATTTTCTGTTTCTGCGAGCCTTTGTTCCAGAATGCGAAGTTGATCTTTCATCATTTTTACCTGGTTTTCCAGGACGCTTCTATCTGCTGCCGCTACAGGATATTGTGCTACGGGCGCAGCGGCATAGTAGCCTCTGCCGAATCCGCGTCCAAACCCGCGACCGCAGCCGCGTCCAAAACCTCTTCCATAAAAGGCGTTTGTACTTCCTGAACAGTCTCCAAGACCTCTACCGGTCATTGGGCCCATGCCTTCCGGGCCCGTTCTGTCTCCTCGTGGCATGTTGACCTCCTTTTTGGAGATGTCTGCCGCAGCACTTTCCATGTCCAAATCCTCCAGCCAGATCCACTAATCTTTCCGAGCCACAGGACGGGCATACGGAAAGAGGATGGTCAAAGCCAGTATTGAACATATGGCCACAATCGTGACAACGCAGGATATTCCCGCGGAAATGCACCGAACCACCTTCAATCTGAAGCATCTTACCTTCCACCAGCATGGTTGCTGTTTTGGCACGCGCTTTTTCTATGAGGCGGGTAAAGGTCGGTCGTGAAATTTCCATCTCCTGAGCAGCCTCACTGTGTTCCATACCCAGCAAATCCGATAGCCTGATTGCTTCGTATTCATCCAGGGTGAGTATCACCCGTGAGAGGTGCCCAGCGGGGACGCTGATTGGCTTAAATTGCCGAAACAACGGTGGCTGTTTCACACTACGATCTTTTTTCGGTCGCGACATCATTCCTCCTTGATATTCGGGGTCATTTCTGCACATATGTTCATTATGTCAAGCCTTACTTTATCCTTTTTCTACTGCCATCTGCCAAACCGCGCCACCGCTGATTCCCGATGATCACCAGACCCTCGGTTGCTTTGCCTCGCTTAAGCCCGGAATCTACCGCCAACACCCGGCCGCCATAGAGTGACGACACCGTATCCTGAGTGGTATGGCCTACGATTACGGCGGCTGCATCAAGTGTCTGCATTATCTGCTCAACTTGCTCAGAGGTCAATTGCGGTTTCTTTTTTGAGGGAAAATAGCCCCGATACCACACCGGCCCTGGCGATCTGAGCAGCATATACATCAGGCTATCGGCCAGCAGGCTTTCTCTGGATGCATCCAGACTGCGGCGCACCAGATTGTTGATATTCTCGTAGGTAAGTTGGCTTTGCATCAAGGTGGGACTGATACCGGCGTGTACAAAGAGCAGGTCGCCGATCTGTTCGATGGTATTGAGTGAGCGGAGCCACTTTCCCAGCAGAGTGGAAGGACCATAAAGAGCGGCATAATCAGCAGCGCCGATCTGCGCAGCTCGTTCCTTCAAGGCGTCCATCACATATCTGTCATCGCCCCGAAGGGCCATGACTTCGTGGTTCCCCAGCAGCAGATGCACTGCGCCACCGGTTTGTGGCGCCTGCTGTTGCAGCCTATAGATCAGCCACAGAGCTTCGTTTACCTGCATACCGCGATCAAAGACATCGCCATTCACCACCAGATGGCCAGAGCCAAAATTCCAATTCAGCTGCTGATCAATAATGCCTTGGCCCTGCAGCAAATCTACCATAGCACCACACTGACCATGGACGTCTGACAGCACAAAGAGCGAATCCGCGGCCGGATAACGGCATGGGGGTACGATGAATACGGGAATGGTGACGATCATGGCCATATCCAAGGCGGGAACCGTGATTGCGTTTGGGAATCCATTCAATCTTTCACGCCGCAACACATCATCCTGTATCGTTACAGATTCCCACCCTTGGTCTTGCTGAATAATATAGGGCCCGGCACTGGTGAAATGATCGCCATTGAATGTGATCTGTGCGACGAGAGTCAGCCAGAAAAACAGAGCAAAAAGAAGGGAATAGAAACGTTTCATTGTATCTCTCCAAAGGTTTCCAAAGCATTGCAGAAACCGCGATAATTTTCTATATAGGATGCATGTGCTGCATCGGGGATGAGTGTTGTTTGCCAGGATGGATTAACGTGTTTCAGGGCAAAGGTTCGTTGGGGCGGAATGAGGATATCCTGCTGGCTGGAAAGTAAAAGGACGGGGATATTCTGACTGGCGACGGCCTGCAAATATGCTGTACCGTCAAAGGCAAGGAGCGCATCCATCTGGGCAAAAAAAGAAACATCCGACTGTGGGTTTTGCAATGCAAAACTCACCAGAGCATTTCGATAAGACTTATTGGCAAAGCGCGTCGGCAGGATCATTTTCTGGTAAAACCGTGTCAGCCACTCTTCAGCAGAAAGGGTCAATCGCGCAGAACGAAGCTGCTCAAAATGGTTTTCTCGCAGCTCCCGGGGTTGGGCCAGAGTATTTGCCAGAACCAGCTGTTTTACCATCCGGGGATGCTGTGCTGCCAAGGTCATGGCGATGCATCCGCCCATGGAATGTCCCACCACATACAAATCCCTTGCATCCAATGCAGCAAGGGCTTCTGCAAATGCATCGGCAACCTGCTCCAAGGTGTAGGGTCGGGTTGGTTGTTCACTCTTTCCCACGCCGGGGTTATCGAAACATATCACTCTACAGGAAGAGCTGAAACGTCGTTGCAAAGACTGCCATGCGGTGCTGGTGGCACTGAGACCGCCAATGAAAACCATCCCGGGGCCGCTTCCTGCATCCATGTAAAAAAGTGAGCCTAACGCAGTGAGGATGTGTGGCATAAATGCTTGGGAAATTTTTCATTTTTTTGGGCACTTATGAGGCGACTGTTCCCTCCCTCGCCGGTATCAATCAAAGGTTTTGTTTCTATCATTTTATTCATATACATTCTCCGTAGGCACGGAATGCGGGGCAGAAAAATCCGGCAATCATTTTTTACATTATCCGATTAGTACAGCCGCACTTCCAGAATCTGTGCATGTGCATCAAAGTCTGATGGCGCCAGAGGAACCATGTCGTTGCCGGTGAGATCGGCAGAACCGCGATAGGCTGATGGATCGATGATGAATTGTACACCGGGAAGCTTGGGAGATTCCAACACAAAGAGCTCAGAGACGTAGGAGTACCAGAGGTTTGGCTGAGGCAATAATCCGATGGCATCCTGCACAAGAGAGCCTACCTTGATGCCGGACATGGTGTGGAAATCTCTGCTGAACAGCCGGATTGCCAGCACAATATCGCCGTCACCCAATGTGAGGCGCGCAACGGTGTGGGCAGAGTCTTTCACGGTGCAATAGCGGTATGTAACGTCAATGCCTTCTTCCATCACGACCTGCTCATAGGTTTCCATGGAGTAGTTGTCCAGAGTAGGAGGCAAGGGCTCTTGCAACACCATTGCGCCGGCGCGTCCGGCAACGATAAGGGAATCGTTTACTGCGTAGCGAAATTGGTTAAGTGGATCTTTGTTGCTGTTGCATCCTGCCAAAAGCAGTGCTA
>JAGGWK010000032.1 GCA_021157525.1 Candidatus Cloacimonadota bacterium
GAACGTATAGACTTGTCCTAATCCCATAGAACAGTCCTTCAGGATTCCACAGGTCAAGAGCCTCGCAGAGGTTTTGGGGTAAGTCGTTTTATTCATGTAATAGGTATCGCCTTAACACATGATCACCTGAGTTATACCTTCGTCATGTGACAAATGCCAAGGCTGGAGAAATTCTCCCAAAAACGCCCTGAAGGTCGTCAAGTAGTATGAGAGTATATCTATCCTGGACCTGAAGACCCAGGCAATTGAATGCCGGGATAAATCCTTGCGACTTACCTTTGAAAAAGATCATAAACAGCTTTTCTTAACCGAATAAGTGATGTCGCTTGCGGGGTCAATGTAATGCAGAATAAAAATGGGGAAATCGGTTTTTTTTTGCACCAACGATGTTTTTTCTGGAGCAGTTCCAACAGTAGTTTCAGTTTTTCGATTGTGGAACGACGACTACTCCCATCTCAAATCACTCTGACATTACGAAGATGTTGAATTTTTTTTAACCATAAAGAAACCCTGTGGAAGAGGGGACAAACCACAGGGCGTTTTGGGATCTGGAAAGCTCAGATGTTTGTAAGGAGTTCTTCAGAAGTTTGAGCAAGCACATCCCTGAGCACCAGTCTACCATCGGTTTTTACGTTGGTAATGAAAAGGTTTTCCGGCACATAGATAGTGTAATGTACAGTGATACTCTGCAATTTATAAGGATTTTTTGTTTCTATCACAATGGAAGCACTCTTGGCTGTGATGATAATACCAACCTGTTTGAGATTTTCTTTGCAGGTGTCGCACAGCTTCTTGGCTTCTACCTTCATGTAGGGTTTATCCCAACCGATTATCCGTACATTACCCTGTTTGTTTATAACAGTTAGCGACATTGCTTTCTTCACGGGAATAGTATCGACAAATTTCTCGTATCCATGGCTACCTCTTCCAAAACCGGTGCCGGGAATCCCCGAGGAAAATGGTCTATATTCTGGCTCAAAACGATAGGTAGCGTTTATAAGCGAAAAGACGGGTAACGAAATCGAAACTAAAAGTAATGCACACATAATTGCTTTCATAATAACCTCCTTGAAAGACTCACGTTATAGTCCCGCAATTGGTGTGCCAAACAGAGAAGGGAGGAAATAACGGCGGGAATTACCACCGAAAGCCCTTACCCCTGAATTCTTTGCAAAAAGGACGTTATCACTTTGATATAACCCTGGGATTGCAGGCATCTATTTGATAATGTACGGAAACGAAAACAGCGGACAATTTCAATAACTGTCCGCAGTTATGTACAGTAGCCTTCGCCAGGGTGCGCCCATTATCACCAAAGAAACCATGGAATTTTCGGGAAATGTGCAGAAAAAAGCAGCCGAACTTTTTGCAATCACACCATACACATTGAGCGTAAGCTCAAACGGATGAAGGAGCAAACTACCAGCTTTTGATGATGACCCATGCTGGCATCGCTTCCGATTGCTAGATAATAAAAAGACGAGAACGACCTGGCGGTCATTCTCGTTGGTACTGGCAGACATACTTGTCCACACTATATCACAGGGAAAGCTCCCTGTTTCTTCACTTGCATTTTCTGTGTCTTTGAGAACTTTTCACTTTCTTGCAAACCGATAAATCTCGCAGCATCTTCATGGTTTTCACCACTTCGCCGCACTTTTAGTTCAATAAGCTTCATTTCACACTTTTCAAGGATGAGAATATTCATTTCAATCTCGCGCCCCAAATTATCTGTTGCCTTGTCTAAATTGCTAAAAATCGATGTCAAGAAGAAATATTGATGGCGTTGGACGAAAAATTAGACAAGTCTCCATTTTACAATGTTTTTCACTACGCCCATAGTGCCCGAGATTTTTCTCTCCTGTCGCTGATTAAACAGCCATTGATCGCAGAAGAATTAGCCGGATGCAATCCCGCAATACCAATAGGATATTTTGCGATTTGACAGCTTTTATCACCTCTGTAAATTCGTTCAAAAAGAATATTGGAGGTAATTATGAAACGCGGTTTTGCCAGCGATAACAATGCCGGAGCGCATCCATCCGTGCTTACTGCCATCCGGAAAATAAATAGCGGGCACATGATAGGATACGGTGATGATCCTGTAACCGCAGAAGCCATCCAGCTACTGAAAGGCGCTTTTGGCCAACAGACAGAAGCGTTTTTTTGCTACAACGGTACCGGCGCCAATGTGCTCAGTCTCAATGCTTTCACCCAATCCTATCACTCGATAATCTGTGCCGAAACGGCCCATATAAATGTGGATGAATGCGGCGCTCCCGAGAAATTTACCGGCTGTAAAGTGATCGCCATCCCCACCCAAAACGGCAAGATCGCTCCGAAAGCTATCAAGCCCTGGCTTCATGGCTTTGGCTTTGAGCACCACTCTCAGCCCGGCATCATCACCATTACCCAAACCACCGAATTAGGTACGGTGTATCGTCCCCAGGAGATTCGGGAATTGGCAGATTTTGCCCATACATACAACATGAAGCTCCACATGGATGGCGCCCGCCTGAGCAATGCCGCAGCCTTCCTTGATCTACCGCTACAAGCCATCACCACCGATTGCGGCGTGGACGTGCTCTCCTTTGGCCTTACAAAAAACGGAGGCATCTTTGGGGAAGCCGTCGTTTTCCTCAATAGCCAGGTGCCGAAGGGCTTTAAATATTTCCGCAAACAAAGCACACAGCTGCATTCCAAAATGCGCTTCATCAGCGCCCAATATTGCGCTCTTCTGGAAAACGATCTATGGTTGAAAAATGCAGCCCATGCCAATGAAATGGCCCAAATCCTCCGTAACTCTCTGGCGGATATCCCCGGGATAACCATCACCCAGCCGGTAGAATCAAACGGCGTTTTCGCCATCGTGCCACCCCACATCATCGAGCCGCTGATGAAGGATTTTTTCTTCTATATGTGGGATGAACACCGCAACGAAGTACGCTGGATGACCTCCTTCGACACCACCACCAAAGACATCGAGGACTTCGTGACCCGCATCAAAGAGCTGCTTTAGTCATGGATGCATACTCCTGATTGTTGCGCTGTGCATGATACGGTATATTTATGGTCACACCTGGACTTGTCCACCCCTTGAGCATGCTCAAGGGGAGTAGCGTTGTTACCAGATGTGAGACAGTTACTCTTTTTTCGTCCCAGCGCTCTGCGCAGGGACGTGTTTTTTGGTCTCTCTGTTTTAAGACGACCCCGATCAGTTAATTGGATTTTCTAAAATAAAAGAGCCGGTTTTTCAACCGGCTCGTATCGTAGCTATTTAGTATCTACGCAAAAAGCGCATCGACAAACTCTTCGGCCACAAAGTCCCGCAGATCTTCCTGAGCTTCCCCTACACCGATCAGTTTTACCGGGATGCGGAGTTGGTGCTTGATGCCGATAACAATGCCACCTTTGGCAGTGCCATCCAGCTTGGTAAGAACGAGACCCGTAAGGGTAGTCGCCTTATCAAACATCTGAGCCTGAGTAATAGCATTTTGTCCGGTGGTTGCGTCGATCACCAGCAGAGTTTCATGAGGTCCGTCGGGAATCACCTTTTTGATTGTGCGGGTGATTTTCCCCAGCTCATTCATCAGGTTTACCTTGGTGTGCTGCCGTCCTGCGGTATCAATGAGTACCACATCCACATTACGGGCTTTGGCGGCCATCACGCCGTCATACACCACAGCCGAAGGATCGGCGCCATGCTGATGCTTGACGATATCCACTCCGGCACGATCGGCCCATATGCCCAGCTGCTCTATGGCGGCAGCACGGAAGGTATCGGCGGCAACTAAAAGCACCGACTTCCCGCTGTCTTTCAAACGCTTGGCCAATTTTCCGATGGTTGTGGTTTTCCCCACGCCGTTTACCCCAGTCACCAAAACCACATAGGGCTTTTTCGCTTCATTCACCACAAAGCCATGATCAGTGCCGGCATATTCCTCTACCATCATGGCAAACATGATGTCATGAAGCCGTTTCTGGACGTCATCGGTAGTGGTTATTGTTTTGGTATGGATGTCTTCACGCAGCTGTTCAATGATGTCCATGCTTGTCTGCACGCCAATATCGGCTTGCATCATAAGCTCTTCCATCTGCTCCAGCAGATCATCATCCACTTTTCCCCGCAGATTTATCAGCTCGGCCAGTTTCCCGATGAAACCACTTTTTGTTTTGGCCAATTTTATGCGGAGAGATTCGGGCTTCGCTGCTTTAACTGGTTTTTCTACTTTTTCTTTGAGTTCCTCACCTGCAGCGTTGGTCAAGGCATCTGATTTTGCGACATTTTCCCGTTGTTTGCGAACGGCAATGATGATAATAGCAACGATAGCAATAGCGACCGCTGCTGCGATGATATACATTAAATTCTGTTCCACTATTTCTCCTAAAAAAAAAGGCAGGCTAATGCCTGCCTGATAGTTTGTTCCTGCTACTCTGCAGCAACTGCGTTTTTCTCTTTGTTAAAGTACGCGGCCAGTCGCGCTTTACGACGCGAAGCGGTACGTTTGTGAATAATGTTGCGTTTTGCAGCTTTGTCCAATTCAGAATAGACTTCCTGCAACAGTCTTTCCTTTTCTTCCACAGGCATTTCTGAGTGCATCTTTTTTGACAAAGTCTTAATTGTCATGATAACGTAATGATTGCGTGCGTGGCGTTTCTTTTCCTGACGCAACCGTTTTTCACAGGATTTATGGTTCGGCATCCTTCCTCCATTTATTTAATCTTCTGCGTCAAACATAGTTAGCGACTTATTCTGTCAAAACTTTTTTTCTTTTTTTTTTGCCACCCATCTTCCCCACCCCCTTACCAGGGATGGATGGATGCATAGTATCGGCAAGTCTGGTATATGTTTAGTGGCTTTACCATGTCTTTGGCAGGATGCAAAAAACGATCCATTCCGGGGAGCCTGTACACTCCGCCTGCACAAAATAGCACTACTGCATCTGGTCAAATTTCGCCTTAAAATTCTCAATTTCGCTGACAATGGAGCGAGCAAGTTTGTTCTGGTGGGCAGATGAAATCAATTTTTTTTCTTCATCGGGATTTGTCATGAACCCCAGCTCAATAAGAACCGCTGGCATATAAGCACCCCGCAACACATAAAAGTTTGCCTGCTTCACCCCCCGATTCCGTGCGGAAGTAGCCTGTACCAGGTGTGACTGGATTTTCGTCGCCATCTGATAGCTCTCTTCAAGGTGCTCATTTTGCGCCATATCAGCCAAAATCAGAGCCACATCATCATATTTTTGAACGGCTGCAGAGCCGCCTTCATATTCATACACCACAGAGTTTTCCAATGCTTCCACAGCTCGGGCTTCATCGGTTTTTGCCGTCGAAAGATAAAACACTTCAATCCCTCGCACCTTGCTATTTCGATGAGCATTACAATGGATGGAGATGAAAAGATCGGCATCCTTTTTGTTGGCAAATTCGGTACGGGACTGCAGCGAGACAAATTTGTCCTTTGATCTGGTGAGAAGCACTTCCACATCCAGCTCTTTTTCCAAAAGGGCTTTCACTTTTTTGGCCACCTGCAATGCAACATCCTTTTCAAAATGACGCTTGGAATAGCCGATAGCTCCAGGATCTTTGCCGCCATGTCCGGGGTCTATCACGATTCGTCTTATGGAATTATCCACCGGAAAATCGGCTACCACCGTCCCGCCATGATAGCGAATATGCTCGGGAAGCACCGCAGGCAACAGTGTGGTGATAAATTCCAGAGGCAACATGATTTTGCTTTTGTATTGCAATGCCGGATGTGATATATTGTACACCTTGTCGTGATACTTCACATAGGATGATTCCAACAGCACGATAAGTTGCTGATTGTAGAGGTTTATGTTCACCCGCCCGTCCAGCACATCCACATGAATAATTGCGCTGAAAGCCTTGTTGAGTTCATAGACATTGAAATAGTCCACTCCCAGGATGGTGGTCGTTACTATCGCTTCCGAGGTACGCTGTGAGTTATATTCAACCCGCAAAGACGCACTGAGGGTAACGATGCAAAAAAGCAGTGAGATAACAATTCCAAACTTTTTCATAATACTCCTGTTTTGTAATGATGCGGCAACAATTCAGTCGTTGTAAAAACCTTTTGCTTCCATAGATTTATAGCATTTATGACTTCATACCGATGCCATCACCTGACAGTCCAGACACCCGAAAGATTTTCCCCGATAATGTCCTGCATCTGAAAGCCCCTCTGAACAAAGCAATCAAAAATGCCGCCAACAGTAACAGGAAAAACGTTTGTGCTCTAACGTATCCGATTTCATCAACTTCTCTTTCACATTTTTTCATGATGCAGGTTCCAAATGCACATCTTTTTTGTCTAGATTATTCTTGGCGATTGAGGAACCTCAGATACCAATGAAATCCAAAAAAATACTTGCTCTAAAATTGCTGAACGGAAATGTTGTTTCCCGTTGGAAAATTTGTGTATATTAAAGATTATAGGGAGTTACTATGGGTTTAAAATCATTTCCCGGAGGAATTCATCCTCATGATGAAAAACACTACTCCAAAGATGCTCCTATCGAAGTGATGCCGTTACCGGCAAAAGTCGTGATACCTCTGTCTCAGCACATCGGCGCTCCATCAAAACCGATCGTGAAAGTGGGAGATGAAGTAAAAACCGGCCAGGTAATCAGTGAAGCAGGTGGGTTTGTATCCATCCCGATGCACGCCTCAATTACCGGAAAAATCACCAAGATAGCAGCATACCCGCATCCCACCGGAACCACCCAGATGGCAGTGGAAATCACCGGTAATGGAACGGATGAATGGGTAGAATTAACCGATACGAAAGAGTACATACAGCTTTCTCCAGATGAAATGAAAGCACGAATATCTGCTGCAGGCGTCTGCGGGATGGGTGGCGCAGGATTTCCCACCCATGTAAAATTATCACCGCCGCCAGAGAAACCCATCGACACCATCGTGCTGAACGGCGTGGAGTGTGAGCCATTCCTCACCGCCGATTACCGCATCATGCTGGAGCAGGCAGACTTTATCATTAATGGACTCGAGATTCTGATGAAGATCACCGGCGCAACCCGTGGCCTGATAGGCATAGAGGCAAACAAGCCCGATGCCATAAAATTGCTGAAAACAAAATGCGCATCCAAACAGGGAATATCTGTGGTTGGATGCAAATTGCGCTATCCCCAGGGTGCTGAAAAACAGCTGATCTACGCTACCACAAAACGGCGGGTACCCAATAAAGGCGGACTCCCCATGGATGTTGGTGTGGTAGTGCAAAATGTAGGAACGGCCATCGCCATCTACGAAGCAGTGCGTTACAAAAAACCCCTCATCGAGCGGGTGATCACCGTTACCGGAAAAATAGTAAAAAATCCAAAAAATCTCAAAGCCAGAATCGGCACAATGTACGGAGAATTGCTGGAATATTGCGGCGGCACCACCGAAGAGATCGGCAAAGTAATTTCCGGTGGGCCCATGATGGGATTTGCCATTCCTACTCTGGATACTCCCATGACCAAGGGCAGCAGCGGTCTTCTGATCTTTAATGCTGCCGAAGCTCACAAGGATGTGGAACACACCTGCCTCCGTTGCGGTCGCTGTGTGGACATCTGCCCCATGAATCTGGCTCCCAGTATTATCGCAAACAGCGTAAAATATAAAGATTGGGATGCAGCCCAGAAATTTGGCGTGATGGATTGCATCAAATGCGGTAGTTGCGCCTATGTATGCCCGGCACACATCAAATTGATTCAGTGGATTGACATTGGCAAGCTGGAAGTCGGCAAACGACTCCGCGCACAAAAATAGGGATCTGGAGGATATATATGAGTAATGTGTATGCTGTTTCTGCAGCACCGCATATAAAACAGAAGATCTCGGTATCTTCGGTGATGTGGCAGGTCGTGCTGGCCTTGATGCCGGCAATGCTGGCCGCCATCTACTTCTTTGGATTCCGCTCACTGATGCTTACCCTCTACTCGGTAGTGGCAGCGGTAAGTACCGAAGCGGTAATTCAACAACTACGCAAAGTTCCCGTTTCCGTATCCGACGGAAGCGCGGTAGTCACAGGCATACTGGTTGCCTTTAATATTAATGTAGCGTCTCCCTGGTGGCTACCGGTTATCGGCTCGATTTTTGCCATCGCAATAGGGAAACAGATTTTTGGCGGACTGGGGCACAATCCCTTCAATCCCGCATTGCTGGCCCGCGCCTTTATGGTGGCATCCTGGCCTACCCTTACCACTGCAGGATGGACGGCTACCAAGCCACTGTTTGCCATTACCAAAACCATAGGAACATCGATAAACGGATTGAATCCCGCATCATTGCCCGCCAATATACCATCGGTAATTACATCGGCTACACCCCTGGGAGTGGCTAAAGCGCTGCGTGATACAGCACAAATCGGGCCAGACCTTGCTCCTACCATTATGAATAAACTGGCCAGCATCGAAACCATCCAGAATCTTTTCTGGGGAAATGTGGGGGGTGTGATCGGCGAAGTCTCGGCAGCTGCATTGTTGCTGGGAGCCGCATTCCTGGCCTATAAACACATCATCGAATGGCGTATCCCCATCAGTTACATTGGCACCGTGTTTGTGCTTACCTACGTCTTCGGTGGCATAAACGGCCTTTTCAGCGCTTCCCTCCTGCTGCCGATATTCCACATCTTTGCCGGCGGCCTGATTTTGGGCGCCTTCTTCATGGCCACCGATATGGTCACTTCGCCGGTAACCAAGCGTGGACGCATCATCTTCGGCGTAGGCTGTGGCGTGCTCACCACCACCATCCGCCTGGTGGGGGGATATCCCGAGGGAGTATCCTATTCCATCCTGCTGATGAACATCGCCACTCCGTTAATCGATCGCCTTACGGCACCCAAAGCATTTGGGGAGGTGAAAAAATGAAATACTATCTCCGAATGGGGCTGACCCTCTTGCTCATCGCCGTGATTGCCGGTGGCATCCTGGCGGTGGTCAATGATTATACCGCACCCATCATCAAACAAACAAAACTGCAAACCGAAGTTCAGGCGCGGAGAGAAGTGCTTCCTTCCGCTACATTCTTCGTCAAAGATTCTATCGCCGTGGCCAAGGCAAAGACCAAGCGAAACCCCTTGAAAATAGTCCAGGACACCAGCTCAGACACCAGTTTCTTTATCTATTACAAAGGATTCTCTGCCGACAGCACCCTGGCAGGCTATTGCTATATTGCATCCCTGTATGGCTATAGCAGTAACGTAAAAACCATGGTGGGGGTCACTCCGGAAATGACCATCAACAAGATAAAAGTGATATCCCAGCAGGAAACACCCGGATTGGGAGCCAACTGTGAAAAAGCCGAATTTCAGGCCGGTTTCAATACCCTGGACGCAGCTGCTCTGCATGTGGATAAAGATGGCGGAGCGGTAAAAAGTATCACCGGTGCCACCATCACTTCACGGGCCATAACAAACTCAATTCGGGCTGGACTGGAAATCCTGAACAAACAGGCATCCGGGTCTGCAGCACCAGAAACCCAAAAGGAGGTATAGATGGCACTGAAAGAATTCACCAAAGGATTTGTAAAAGAGAATCCGGTATTTGTGATGGCTCTGGGCCTCTGCCCCACGCTGGCCGTTACATCGTCGGTAAATAACGCCGTGGGCATGGGATTGGCCGCCACCTTTGTGCTGATGTGCTCAAACCTGCTGGTATCCCTGGTAAAAGATGTGATCCCCAGCAAAATCCGCATCCCGTCCTTCATCGTCATCATCGCCTCTTTTGTGACGATTGTCGATTTATCCATGAGCGCTTTCTTACCAGCATTGCACAAAAGCTTGGGATTATTCATTCCCCTTATCGTGGTAAACTGCATCATTCTGGGACGGGCCGAAGCTTTTGCCAGCAAAAACAATCCACTCAATTCGGTATTAGACGGACTGGGAATGGGACTGGGATTTACCATGGCCCTTATGATCATCGCCTCGATTCGTGAGATTCTGGGTGCTGGTCAGTTTTTTGGGATGCAGGTGCTTCCTACCAGTTACCGCCCCATGCTGGTAGCCATCCTGGCGCCCGGCGCTTTCATCGTGATGGGACTGCTCATGGGTCTGATGAACATTGCGAAAAATAAGAAAAAGTAGGAGACATAGATGGAACTTGTAGGAAGAATATTTGCCTTAGCCGTAGCTGCCATCTTTGTGCAGAACTTTGTGCTCTCACGCTTTCTCGGTCTTTGCCCGTATATCGGGGTTTCCAAAAAGCTGGATTCCGCCATTGGCATGGGCATGGCCGTTGTTTTCGTGATGACCATGGCTTCCACCATTACCTGGATGATCCAATATTTCCTGTTGAAACCGCTACATATTGAGTTTTTGCAGACTATCGCCTTCATCCTCACCATTGCATCGTTGGTGCAGTTGGTAGAGATGGTGATACAAAAAACCGCCCCAGCCCTCTACAAATCCCTGGGAGTGTTCCTGCCTCTGATTACCACCAACTGCGCAGTTCTGGGGGTTTCTATCCTCAATATCAATGAGCAACTGACATTCTTTGGGGCTATCCTCAACGGCCTGTTCGGCGGTCTGGGCTTTACGCTGGTTCTCATCCTGATGGCCGGCATACGTGAGCGTCTGGAAAAAGCTGACATCCCGCAGGCCATGCGTGGGATGCCCATTGCCATGATCGTGGCAGGATCCATGGCTATGGCCTTTTTGGGATTTTCCGGGATGAGCTTGTAGGAGGCACCATGACAGTAATCATATATTCAGTAGTTACCCTGGGAGTTTTGGCCTTGATTTACGGTCTGGGACTGGCTTTTGCATCGAAGAAATTTTATGTGGAAACAGATCCCAAAATTGAAGAGATTCAAGAAGCGCTTCCAGGCGCCAACTGCGGCGCCTGCGGGTATGCCGGTTGTGCGAGCTATGCTGAGGCGATAGTAAAAAACAATGAAGAGATAAATAAATGTGCCCCTGGTGGCGCCGATACCACAGCGGTCATCAGCAAGATCATGGGTGTTGAGGCTTCCACAAGCGAACGTAAAGTCGCCCTTATTCATTGCCAGAGTGGTGGTAAAAACAACACTTTCTTCCGCTATGAATATCAAGGTGTGGCTACCTGCCAAGCCGCAGTGCTGGTGGCCAATGGCCCAAACCTCTGTGATTGGGGATGCCTCTATCAAAATGACTGCCTGCGCGCCTGTCCCTTCGATGCCATCTCCTTGGATGAAAATGGCATGCGGATAATCGATACGGAAAAATGTACCGGCTGCGGCGCCTGCGTCAAGGCTTGTCCACGCAACCTCATCGAACTGGTTCCCGTAAGCAGGCGGGTTCATGTGATGTGTTCATCTCACGATAAAGGTGCCATTTCCCGCAAAGTGTGTGGCAATTCTACTGCCTGCATCGCCTGCACCCTGTGTGTGAAAAAATGTCCGGTAAATGCCATCGAGATGAATAACAATGTGGCGGTAATCGATTATACCAAGTGCATTAACTGCGGCCAATGCGCCGACGTATGCCCTACCGGTGCCATCGTTGACCCCCTGAAAGAAGTGCGAGCCAGGAAAAAAGCAGAAGCAAAAGCCAAGGCCGAAGCGGCCAAAAAAGCTATGGAAGCCAAAAAAGCCGCTGAAGCAAAACAATAGAAAGACCACTATAAAAAGGCGAAAACCTACCCTGTTTTCGCCTTTTTTCTTGCCCCCACAGCAACCATTTACAATCGTGGCTCCATGATGAAAATAATACTGAGTTATTACGAATCCCGGTTGCGTAAACGCGGGCAGAAGCTTTTGATAAAAGCCAGATATAAACAGGCTTTCCGCTGCTTCTCCAAAGCTCTGAAAATCAATGAATCCCCGGAAAATCAGTTTCACCTTGGCCTCACTTTATTATCACTCCAGCGCTACGTCGAAGCGGAAACCCTGTTTCGCATCGTAAAAAAACGCATGCCGGAAAATGAGATCAACATCATTTCCCTGGGAGAATCTCTGATGATGCAACGAAAATGGGACGATGCCGCAAACTGCTATACAGAGCTAGTGAAAGGCAGCCCCCGAGGCACCGCCTTCCAAAGCA
Source organism: Candidatus Cloacimonadota bacterium (assembly GCA_021157525.1). GTDB lineage: Bacteria > Cloacimonadota > Cloacimonadia > Cloacimonadales > TCS61 > JAGGWK01. Next base: position 12,050 of record JAGGWK010000032.1, read on the forward strand.
TCCTGAACATCGCCGAAGATGTGGCTCTGCGAGAAAAATATGTGCGCTCCCGGGAGCTGATTGCCCAAGCCCAAACCGCTGTGAAAGACAACCACCTGGATGAGGCCATTACCCTCTTGCATCAAGCCAGAGAATACCAGCCCCAAAATCCGACGATTCTGCATAACATCGCATCCATCCTGCGTTTACAAAAGAAATTTCCTGAAGCGCTGCCTTTTATTCAGCAGGCGATTAAGCTCGATCCGCAAAATATGAAGTTCCAAAATAACCTCTTGCTTATCCAGCGAAAAATCAAAAAGAATGGTAGTTGACAAAAGAGTTTTCAAATAAATTATCGTTCGGTGTCGGCGGATGCGCCGTTCCGGTAACTACATCGAGGAGCCATGATGATGAAACGAATTGTGTTTGGATTGCTTTGTTTATCTCTATCTTCACTATTTGCTACTACGTTTCAAGATGCCTATTTTAGGGACTACGGTGTGATCAATCGCCTGGTTCTTGTGTTTGACAGTCAGCCGGAAATGAAGGAAGATCAACTGCAAAATGTGATTTCCCTCACCATCCACGAGGCCTCTGCCAATCCTGATATCAGCCTGGAAATCGCCCCGGAAAACAAGGTGATGGAATCCTTTTTTTATCAGGTTTCCGGCACCACCCTCACTATCTCTATCGCTACTCATCGGATGGCGCAATATCGTTCTTTTTGCATGAAACAAGGGGATATTTTCAAAGTTGTTTTCGATCTCTACGCAGTTTTCCCGCCCATTGTACGCCAGGATGCAGCCAGTTTTGCCTATTTTTATAATACCGTTGGCTATCCCGATAGTGCCGCATTTTATCAAGCTATCTCTCTCCAGCTGCCTGAAGAAGTGGCGGAAACAGATAGCCAGGGCACCTTTGTAGATATCCAGACAGTGGAAGTAAAACCATCCGGACATGCTTCTCTTCTGCCCTTGATTCTGGCCGCTATCGCCGTGCTACTGATTGCTGGAATCCTGTGGCGTATCAAAAAGAAGAAGCCTGCAGCCAAAGAAATAGCGCCGTCACCGTTGCGGAATACCGATGGTTTTTTGCCTCAGGAGATTTTGGAGCTGATGGTGCGGGATCTTGATGCTCACAACTGGGAGCCGCAAGCCATCGCAGACGAGTTGCAAGTGAGTCTTGAAGTAATCCAGGAAATTTTGAGCAATTAGCCCATGATGGCATTGTTACAACGGTTTTTGCCCGAGGTCTCATCCCTCTCCACCAGTGGACCCTGGCTTTTGCTCTATTCCCTGGCTGTAGCTTTTGGGGTAGGATGGCTGAAAAAGCATACTGGCATGCGCACCGCTTACACCCGCAAAATTTTTCATTTCTTCATCTTTTCTCTGGCTGGCGTGCTGCACCTGTGGCGGGGGTCTCAGATGGTTTCACTGTTTGGAATCATCACCGTCCCGATAGTGCTGGTCGGGGTTTTTCTAGGAGAGAAGAGCTGGTTTTATCGAGCGCTGGCACGTCCCAAAGATGCGCCCCATCAAGCTTTTTTTGTGTTAGTACCCCTTTTCACCACGGCTCTGGGGGGCATTTTCAGTAACCTGCTTTTCCCCTCTTTTGCCTACATCGGCTATTTTGCGGGTGGGTGGGGAGACGCCATCGGCGAGCCGGTGGGAGCCTGTTTTGGCAAACATCCTTACAAGGTTTCATCACCTCTGGGTGTGTCCGCCACCCGCACGATTGAGGGTTCCCTGGCGGTTTGTGGTGTCAGCGTGTTTATCACGGCTCTGGCTCTGGTATTCAGTGGATATCCCTTGATGCAGATAACCATTGCATCCTGTGCTGTAGGTGTGGGGGTGATGCTGGTGGAAGCGGTGAGCACCCATGGATTCGATAATCTTACTATTCAGGTAGCAGCCTCAGGCATTGCCTGGATGCTACTCCGATAAGCCTGATCAGCAAAGTATAAAGTCCGAAACGTAACTACAGTTCGTCGATAACCTTCAACACTTCTGAGATGGTATATAATGATCCCGAGATAACAACCAGATCGTCGGCATTTGCCTCAGCGATGGCAGCTTTGGCAGCATCAACCACGTGGGGAATGGTTTTGTATGGTGTAGCAAAACGGGAGGCAATGTTGGCCTGATCTTCGATTTCCGCTGCTCGGGTAGATTCGTTTTTTGAGATGTACAAAACATCTGAAACCTCACAAACCATTTTGATGATAGATTCGAGATTTTTATCCCGCAAAATAGCCAACACAAAGAGGATGCGTTTGTTTGGAAATATCTGTTTTAAATTGCTGACCAGAGCGGTCATTCCCTCTTCATTATGGGCACCATCGATGAGTACGGTGGGCTCGGTACGCAAAATCTGCATGCGTCCCGGCCAGTTTACCTGACGCAGAGCATTGGTTACTGCATCCCAGTCTATAGCCAGACCACGGGCGTTCATGTAGAGTTTAAAGGCAGCTATCGCCACAGCAGCATTGTGCGCCTGGTGTTTGCCCAGAAGATTTGTGGTGATGGAATGTTTGCATTGGCAATCGTAATAGGTAAAGCGAGTGCCATCCTCAGTGAGCTCGATGTTTCCAGCACCAAAATTATTACCGTAGCACATCACAGGCGCGTTGTGTTTTTTAGCGATGGGAAGAATCACATCCAGCGCTGCGTCGGGGATATCGCCCAGCACGAGAGGAGTGTCATCCTTAATGATGCCGGCTTTTTCGGTGGCGATTTTTTCCAGAGAATTCCCCAGACTTTTGGTGTGGTCGTAGGCAATAGATGTAATGGCACAAATGGTTGAAGCAAAGGGATTGGTGCCATCCAGGCGGCCCCCCAGACCTACTTCAAAGATGGATGTATCTACCTCTTTTTGAAAAAAGTGCCAAAATGCCATGCCGGTGGTGATCTCAAAAAAAGACGCTTCGTTGGCCTCAAAAACCTGCTGCCACTCCTTATACAGAGCCCCCAGCTCTTCCAAAGAGATGTTGGTGCCGTTCACCCGAATGCGTTCACGATAATCCACCAGATGGGGCGAAGTGTTGAGTCCGGTGGTAAGACCGTGGGCTAACGTCATGGCTTCCAGCATAGCAGCGGTGGATCCTTTGCCATTGGTTCCGGCTATGTGAAAACCCCGCAATTTGGTATTTGGTGTATTCATGGCGGCCAGGATGTTTAGCATCCTGTCCAGACCAAGTTTGACATTTCCCGAATGACGGCGATAAATATAATCTAATAACTCCTGGTATTTCATATTTCCTCAATAAGAAAAAAACCTCCAATCGACATTGAAGGTTTTTTCCATATAAATTTTAGTTTGCTAATCGGTAAGCGATTCAGGCAATTTATGGTCTTTGAATTTGTCTTCATGAGGGCATCTCACGATGATTTCTCCGGTAACGATGTCACCCGACATAAAGTACTTATCACCCACGCCGTTTTCCGGGCATTCGTAGGTAGCCTTTAGATAGCCTGTACGCTTCAGGTCTTGCGCAGTACCGGTAAAGCTCTCGTTCCGATCTTCCATATATCGTTTTATGGCATCGTAGGTGATGCTCATGTTACGGATGCACTCATCGGTTTTCTGCTTGCGATTTACATTATATTTTTGGGGAAGAATCAGGATAAAGGCCAGTAACAACAAAGCCACAACGCTGATAACTTTATAAATGGTAATCTTCTTCATTCCAGCTCCTCTTTCTTTTTTATCGATAAACTTGGACTTCATGTTTTGCGTCAAGCATTTTGTTGATTATCAGAACATTTTTGATATTTCTTGACCAAAAAATCATCGAAACAAGAGTATGCCGAAAAACATCAGGAGGTCCGATATGTCTCGTAAAGTATTGGTCGCTACCGAGAAACCCTTTGCCAAGGATGCAGTAATCGGCATACAGGATGCATGCAAAAAGCAAGGCTATGATTGCATCCTGCTGGAGAAGTATGCCGACAAAGCAGATCTGTTAAACGCAGTTGCAGAAGTGGATGCGTTAATTATCCGCAGCGATAAAATCACCCGTGAAGTGATAGAACACGCCAGGAACCTGAAGATTGTGGTACGGGGCGGCGCTGGCTACGACAACGTAGATCTGGCAGCAGCTACCGAAAACAAGGTGGTTGTGATGAACACCCCGGGACAAAATTCCAACGCCGTTGCCGAACTGGCTTTTGGGATGATGCTCTACATGGCCCGCAACAAATTCAACGGGAAATCTGGCTCTGAGCTGAAAAATAAAAGCATCGGCATCCATGCCTATGGAAATGTGGGACGCAACATCGCCCGCATCGCCCAAGGTTTTGGGATGACGGTTTGTGCCTTTGATCCCTTCATCTCCGCCGATGTCATGCAGGCAGACGGTGTGAAACCGATGGAAAGCGTGGAAGAGATGTACGCCACCTGCGATTACATTTCCCTCAATCTTCCGCTCATCGAAGCCACTCGCAAAGCCATCCATTATAATCTGATGAAAACCATGAAAAAAGGTGCTACCATTGTAAACACAGCCCGTAAAGAAATTGTCTGCGAAGATGGTTTGAAAATGATGTTGGCAGAACGTCCTGACTTCAAATATATCTCTGACATCGCCCCCGTTTGCGCTGATGAATTGATGGAAAAATTCGGAAGCCAGTGTTTCTTCACACCGAAGAAAATGGGTGCTCAAACAGGTGAAGCAAATGTAAATGCCGGTGTTGCAGCAATTAATCAAATCATCGGATACCTGGAGAAGGGAATCACAACTTTTCAGGTGAATAAGTAGTCAAAGAAATATTTGAGTCTCTCGATATTTTGTATTGACACGAAAAACATGCCTTCATAAAAAGGCCCACGTAAAGAGTGATTAATGCAAATAATCCTGAATAGCTCAGCGGTAGAGCGGGTGGCTGTTAACCACTAGGTCGGGGGTTCAAATCCCTCTTCAGGAGCCATATGAGAAAGGCCTTCTTCGGAAGGCCTTTTACTTTGTCCCATAACGGCTTCGCCGCATAGGACAAGCTTGAGCTTTGCATGGTTATGATTTCAATACCCGGAACGGTTCCTTCTCCGCTGGAGAGAAGCTTGCCCGCCCACGCCCGGGAGGGGTTGCCTGATCATAGCGAAAGACGGAGGATGTTCTCAACTTCTGAATCCAAACCTACTGAACAATGAAATTTCCTGCCCTGTGAAATGTGAAATTGGAAATGGACTGTCGTGCCCTTTTTCTCACCCATTCTTTCATTTCCGCGCAGGTAATAAACCCCTTCCCATCCATGGCTGTATGCATCCCTGAAAAAGAGATAAAAAAAGCTTGCTCAAAAAAACACAATTTCAAAAAATACGGCCAATAACAATAACGGAGGAGCTAACGCATGAGAGTTCACAATTTCAATGCAGGCCCGGCAGTTTTACCGCTGGAGGTTCTGAAGGAAGTACAGGCCGAGATGCTTGATTACCGTGGCAATGGTCTTTCTGTAATGGAGATGAGTCACCGATCTAAAGCATATAATGAGATTATCACTGATGCACAGGCAACCATGCTGCGTCTGATGGGCTTGGGTGATGACTATGTAGCGCTGTTTCTACAGGGCGGCGCCAGTACTCAATTTCTGATGATCCCGATGAATTTCTGCCCCGAAGGCAAGGTAGCCAATTACATCGATACCGGTGCATGGGCAACCAAAGCCTGGAAAGAAGCCAAGAAAATCGGTAAGGAATATCACGTCGCCGCAACGTCGGAAGACAAAGCCTTTACCTATATTCCCAAGACATGGAAACTCAGCGAAAATCCTGCTTATCTGCACATTACCACCAACAACACCATCCGGGGATCCGAGTGGAAGATCGATCCGGACGTACCAGCCGGTGTACCCCTCATCGCCGATATGTCGTCAAACTTCCTTTCCCGCCCACTGGATTTTGCCAAATACGATGTGATGTATGGTGGTGCACAAAAGAACATCGGCCCAGCCGGAGCTACTTTTGTAGTCATGCGCAAAACCATGCTGGAAAAAGTAAACCCCGGCCTGCCTACCATGCTGGATTACAATACCCACGTCAGCAAAGGTTCGATGTTTAACACACCCCCTGCCTTCGCCATTTATGTCATCGGCAAAGTGCTGCACTGGATTGAAGACAATGGCGGACTGGAAGCACGGAAAGCTTACAATGAGAAAAAGGCTGCCTATCTGTATGACATCTTCGATTCTTCCGACTTTTATCAGGGCACAGTAGTTCCCGAAGATCGCTCCTTCATGAATATCCCCTTCCGTCTTCCCACGGAAGAGCTGGAAAAGAAATTCATCGCTGAAGCAGCAGAAAAAGGTATGATCGGGCTGAAAGGTCATCGTAGCGTTGGCGGATGCCGTGCTTCGGTGTATAATTCTCTGCCCATGGAATCAGCTCAAGCTCTGGCAGCTTTTATGCTGGAATTTGAGAAAAACAACAAGTAACCTGGTTCGGTAATACACATACGGCACAGGCCTTCGCTGGTCTGTGCCGCTATTCTATGCCAACATCAGCATCATCCCTCTTTGTTCTGGATGCAACCGATCGCCCACGCTATCTGGTTCATCTTGGCTTTCTCACTGCTTTGGCAGTTTCCATGTATTTGCTGGAAATGCTCATACCCAAGCCGATGCCCTTTATGAAGCTGGGATTAGCAAACATCGTGGTACTGCTGCTTTTGCTGCATCATCATCCTCGGGCAGCCATCATCGTTGCCTTGGGCAAAACCGTGGTAGGTGGTCTTTTTTCAGGGATGCTGCTCTCACCCACCACCGCTCTCTCTCTGGCCGGCACCCTTCTCTCCTTTGGGTTTATGCTCATCGCTTTACGACTGCCGCTGGGCATCCTGGGCATCAGCATTTGTGGCGCGGTAGGCCACAACGTAGGGCAATTACTTATGGTGCGGCTGTTACTTGTTCCCAATGACGAGATTTTTCATTTGACGCCACTGTTGATCATCGTGGGGATGGTTACCGGAATTATTACAGGAAGCATCGCCTGGACGGTTGTTCAGGCAGTAAAAGGAGATTATGAAGAAATACATCGGTAGATATCTGCTCATTCTGGGAGCAATTACCCTTTTCTTTTCAGGCATAGGCGCCGGGCTTTTCTGGTATTATAGTAACGAGTTGCCGCCCCTTTCGGAATTGCAACGCTACGACATGAAAGTTGGTTCGGAAGTGTATGATCGCAATGACACCCTGATACATGTATTTGCGGTGGAAAATCGCAAGCTCACCAATCTTCATGAATTGCCGGAATATCTGATTAAAGGTCTTATCGCTGTGGAAGATCGCAAGTTCAGGGATCATTGGGGCATGGATATGGTGCGTTTTGCCAAGGCCATCCTTATCGACATCCAGCGGAGAAACTTCGCTCAGGGTGCCAGCACCATCACCCAGCAGGTGGCCCGCAACATGTTCCTATCCCTGGATAAAACCATTCCCCGCAAGATAAAGGAAGCCATGCTGGCGGTGCGCATAGAAAAACACTTTTCCAAAGATGAAATTTTGGAGCTCTACCTCAACAAGTCCCCCTTCGGCCCGGGCATCTATGGCATCGAATACGCATCGTCAAAATACTTTAATAAACAGGCAAAAGACCTTTCCATCCCGGAAGCAGCACTTCTTATTGGGATGCCGCAGCTTCCCAGCGCCTACTATCCCTTCCGCCACCCGCAACGGGCTATCCGCCGACGCAATATCGTATTGGGATGCATGCTGGATGAGCAGGTGATCTCACCTGAAGAATACAACCTTGCTCTGACCGACACCCTGAAACTCTACCATCCCAAAAGCAACAGAGGCGCAGCGGATTACTTTCTGGAATACATTCGCAAAGACCTGGAACGCACCTACGGCACCAACAAACTCTTTACCGGTGGCCTGAAAATCTATACAACCCTGGATATCGATCTGCAAACCTATGCCGATTCCATACTCAATAAACACCTCGTCGAATTTGAAACCAAAAATAACTACGAGGTAAAATACCAGGATTTCCCCGCCGATACAACCGACATCCTCACCAAATATGTGCAGGGCGCCGTCTTTGCCATAGAACCGGAAACCGGCTTTGTGCGGGTGATGATCGGCGGCAGAAACTTCAATCATAGCAAACTCAATCGCGTGGTGCAATCCCGCCGCCAACCAGGCTCGGCCTTCAAACCCATCGTCTATTCAACCGCCCTGGTCTCTGGCTACACCCCCGCCACCGTCATCCGGGATGATAAAATCAGCTTCATCCAAAGCGATACCCTTTTTTACAATCCCCATAACTATTCCCTGAAAAACTACGGCTACCTGCGCATGCGGGAAGCTCTGAAATTCTCACGAAACATCTACGCTATAAAAATGCTCTACGACGTTACACCCCGTCGGGTAGCACAATTTGCCCGTCGCTTCGGCCTCACCACTCCCATGCCCCCGGTCTATTCCATGGCTATCGGCACAAACGTGGTCTATCCCGCCGAACTGATCTCCGCCTACACCACCTTCCCCAATGGCGGCGAACGAGTAACCCCTGTCTACATCCGCCGCGTAGAAGACGCCGATGGCAAAGTGCTGCATGAATACCACACGGAACGCATCCGTGTGATAGATGAAAAAGTGGCCTACCAAATGGCAAGCATGATGCAGTCGGTGGTGAATGAAGGTACCGGCCGTGGCATCCGTTGGCGAGGATACCGCTGGAATGCCGCCGGCAAAACCGGCACCACAGACGACTTCCGCGATGCCTGGTTTGTGGGTTACAACAAAAAACTGGTGTGCGGTATCTGGGTAGGATTCGATGATTTTTCGGTATTGGGACGCAGCAAGTCCGGTGCCGTTGCAGCATTGCCTCCATGGCCATACATCATGAAAAAAGCCATCGAGCTGGATGCACCAAAAGATAGTCAGGGACTGCCGATTATCGACGGCTCCCGCTATCAGTTCATCCGCCCCGACGGACTGGTGGATGTGGAAATATCCAAAGAGACAGGGCTTTTGCCCAAAAGCAACTATGAAGAAACCCTCACCGAAATCTTTATCGATGGCACTCAACCAACGCCTCTCTCCGATAGTTTGGCATACAATTTCTATCCCACCATCTATCGGGTGAATGACAAAGATTCCCTGGTGTACGATCTGGGGGGCCGCCCCTACGTATGGCCGGATTCTGCCCAATTTATCATGCGGAAAATAAACTTCAATAAGACAGACAGCCTGGAAATCTACCCGGTTATAAACATCTGGAAAGACGTTGATTCACTGGATTATTTCCTGGATGGAAAACCCTTCCGTGCCCCGGATTTTACTAAAACCCTTTCCATTATCGCAGACAGCAGTGGACACTTTTTGAGATACGATTTCGAGCCTTCCATCTACCGCGAAAACGATGTTGATTCGGTATTTTACTACTTGAACAGCCAACGGCATTTCTGGCCAGACAGCATCATCTGGCGCCGCAAACATGTTCCCAGTCATATCGATCTTCGGGGTGCTCAGATCATCAAAGACCGCAGATATGTCACCCGTCCCGACAGCGCATTGTGGTGGCAGTGGCAACCGGATTCCCTGGCTGTTCCCGATAGTTTAGACACCCGGGAAGATGCCCTGGATAAACTGTTTAAGGAGCTTTTTTAGATGTTTTGGCCCATCCTCACCTGTATCGTCATCCTCGGATTGATCATCTACCTCTATTATATGCGCCAATTTGCTCTGGGCCTCGGGCAGGATGCAGCTCCCGATTATCCCAAAAAGCCATTTGTGTCGGTGATTATCGCTGCACGGAACGAAGAGAAGAACCTGCCTCATCTGCTTACGGCACTGGTGAACCAATCCTACCCTGCATCCGGCTACGAGATAGTGGTGGCAAACGACGGCTCTACCGACGGCACATCAGCGGTGATTCATCGCTTCCAGCAGAAGTGGGATAAGGTAAAAGAGGTGACGGTGCAAAATCGCAGCGCTGCCATATCCCCGAAAAAGAACGCTCTCACCCAGGCTATCGCTGCATCCAGCGGAGAAATCCTGCTCTTCACCGATGCCGACTGCGTGGTGGGCACCTACTGGATTGAATCCATGATAGCCCACTACAGTGACGATACAGAGATGGTGTGCGGATGGTCAACGCCCAAACCCGGAGCATGGAAAACAGCATCTACGGTACAAAAATACGAATATTTCGACGTGGTGGCCATGTTTGCCTGTGCTGCCGGTGCCATCACCAAGGGAAAATATTTTTCTTGCACCGGGCAAAACCTCAGTTATCGTCGCACTGCCTTCGATGCTGTGGGAGGTTTCGAGAAAATAAAGCATCTGGTCTCTGGCGATGATGTGAATTTGATGCAACTTTTTCGCAAGGCAGGATACACCATCGCCTTTGCCTACAATTATCATAGTTATGCGGTTACTCAGCCTATCGCCGATTGGGCGTCGTTGCTTAATCAACGCAGTCGCTGGGCATCAAACATGAAGTGGCAGTGGAATCTCAATCCGGAATTTTACGCCTATTTAGTCAGCGTGATCTGCGTGACCTACCTGCCATGGTTATTATTATTTTACAGGCCACTGGGTGCTGCTGGCATTCTGGCCATTAAATGGATAAGTGAATATCGATTTTTACGGATGGCGGTTGATCGCTTCAAAGTGGAAAAATCCCGCTTGCGATTTTACCCATTGTGGGTAATTATTCAGCCGGTGTATATGTTTTTTGTCGCCCTTGGCGGCGCATTCAGCGCATTTCGATGGAAACGCTGAAAAGGAGTTTGATATGCGTACATTGATGATTGTTCTCTGCGTGCTGAGCCTGAGCCTGGTGCATGCTCAAGATGATTATGAAGCCTGGAAAAAACAGCAGCAAAGTGCCCTTACGGATTATCGTTCTGCCCAGGATGCAGCCTTTGCCAGCTTTCTGGAAAAACAGTGGCAAGCCTTCGATACCTTTAAGGGGATCACTCCCGATGAAACCCCCAAGCCCACCGTCCGTCCTGTAGCAAAAGTGGTTGATCTGCCAGAAGTTGCAGCACAACCCCGCATCGAAAAGATCGAGATTCCCCAGCTTCAGCCGGAAATTCCCGCCCTGTTGCACGATCAGCGGGTGTATGCCGAGGCAGAGCCGGTTGCCATGCTGGATATCGACTATTATGGCCTGCCACTGCAGGTTCGGTATCAGCCGCAGCTCCAGATGACTCTCCCATCCCAGATTAACGAAAAAGCCATCGCCGATTTCTGGTATCAGTTCAGCGATACCAATTACGAAATGATGACCGCCGACCTCAAAGCCATCCATACCGACCTTAACCTCAACGACTGGGCTTTTTGCATGCTCCTCAACGCCACCGCCAAAGGGATTTTCCCCGATAACAAAAATCTGCAGAAAATGGCGGTGTGGTTTCTCCTCACCAAAGCATCTTACGAAGCGAAAATCGGCTATGACAGCAACGCCGTCCACCTGCTGCTGCCATCCAGGCAGACCATGTACGGCGTCACTTTTTTAGAGATGGACGGTAAGCGGTATTACGTGGTGTCTTTCGATGGCAAAGAGAAAATTTCATCTCTCTTTACCTATGATGGCTCCTATCCGGACGCCGATGCCGTGATAGACCTTTCGGTGAACACCATACCCTACCTCACCCAGGAAATGGTCACCCGCACGCTGGAATTCAGCTACAAGGGAACCAACTACAAAATACCGGTGCGCTACAACAAAACCGTTTCCACTTTCTTCGAGAACTATCCTCTCACCGATTTGACAGTCTATTTTGAAGCGCCGCTATCGGACAATGTAAACCACGACCTTACGGTGGAACTCAGCAAGATTTTGGAAGGTCACAGCGAAACCGAGGCGGTAAATATTCTGTTGCGATTTGTGCAGACAGCCTTTGAATATCAAACCGATGGCGAGCAATTTGGACGGGAAAAGAGCTTTTTTGGTGACGAGATTTTGAGCTACCCCTATTCCGATTGTGAAGATCGTTCCATCTTCTTTGCCAACCTGGTGCGTCACCTCCTCGGGCTGAATGTGGTTGGTCTGGATTATCCTGGTCACATTGCCACCGCCGTGAAGTTTGACACTCCGGTTCCCGGTGACAGCATCACCTACCAAAATGCCAGATACGTGATTTGTGATCCAACCTATATCAATGCAAATCTTGGCATGGAAATGCCCAATTTTAAAGATATTCAGCCCACTGTGATTGCGCTGAAATAAAAGGAAATCCTATGCAAATCTCTATTTTCGATGATGCCCTTCGGCACAACTTTTTCCCCATCACCGCTCTGCGTAGCACGGGCGATCTGCGGGTTGGCATCCTCAAGCTTCGCCAACGTCTTCTGGCCGCCTTTGATGACGAAGATACCAGCATCGTCATCGATGAATCCCTCCAGAAGCTCTACCGTCAACGCCATCCAGACTGGAACGTAAACACCCTCACTGCCGGCGATGCCCTCTTTATAAACAGCCGCCTTCAGCTCACACCAGAGCTTCACAGCTCCATCTCAACTCTTTGCTCTGGATGCAAACTGGTTTGCGGTGATACCGTACTGGCTGCCCGAGTTGAATGCACTGCCCGGGAAATCCATGCAGCACAACTGCCAGAGCTTTTTGCATCCTGTAAAACAGAGGAAACTACCGCCCAATGCTGGGAATATACCTGGCAATTTATCGGCCGCAACGCCGCCATGATCGAGGAGGATTTTCAGGAATATTTTTACGATAAAAATAATTTCTTTGAAACCGAGCTGGGTGTGACTATCCTGAATCCCTATGATGTGTGGATTGGTGAAGGTGCCAGTCTCAAACCGGGAGTGATTATCGATGCCTCAGACGGCCCGGTGGTGATAGACGAAGATGCGGTGATCATGGCTCAGGCGGTGATTATCGGCCCGGCCTACATCGGCAAAAAAAGTCGCATCAAGGTAGGAGCAAAAATCTATGAAGGCACTTCCATCGGCCCGGTGTGTAAGGTGGGCGGAGAAGTGGAAGAGAGTATCTTCCTGGGTTATGCAAACAAACAGCACGACGGCTTTTTGGGCCACAGCTACCTGGGTGAATGGGTAAACCTGGGGGCGGATACCAACAACAGTGATCTGAAAAATACTTACAAAAACGTCTCCATGTACTTCTATCCTGAAAAAAAGCAAAGGGATACAGGGGAAACCTTTGTGGGGTGCATCATTGGCGATCACAGCAAAACCGGGATAAACGCCACCATCAACACCGGTGCGGTCATCGGTGTGGGATGCAATCTCTTTGGCGGCGATCTCATCGGTGGATTCGTTCCCGACTTCAGCTGGGGCAGTGGGAAAAACCTCACCTCTTATCGCTTCGATAAATGGGCAGAAACCGCATCCAGAGTAAAAGAAAGACGTGGCCTGGTTCTAACTGACACGGAAAAACAGCTTTACACCAGGGTTAACGACAAAAAGATGGCCACATAAATAAACATCCTTCCGGATGAATGGAGCGATAATGCAAGAATATATAGAAGTACTGTTTCGAACAGAACGGGTGGGTTATTTCACGAATCCTAAAGAGCTGCCCTTGGAACCCGATGCAAGGGTGGTTTGCCGCATGGAACGGGGTGAAGATATTGGGGAAGTGACAAATTGCGCCGTTAACGAAGAAGAAATTGACGCCCGGCAGAGACGTTCAGAGATGATGCCGATTTTGCGCATTGCCACCGAAAAAGATGAAAGTCAATTGGAGCTGGTAAAACGTAAAGAAGAAGAGGCTAAGAGAAAATTTACCCTCATGCTGGAGAGTCAGCCCTTTGTGATGAAGCTGCTGGAAGCAATCTATCAACTGGATGGCAATAAGCTTACCTTCTTCTTCTCTGCCGATGGACGCATCGACTTTCGGGATTTCGTTCGCGCCCTGGCCACCGAATTCCGTACCCGCATCGAACTGCATCAATCATCGGGACGGGAAGACGCCCGGCGCTATGGTGGCTTGGGAATGTGTGGAAGAACCTATTGCTGCGTAAACTGGCTGAAGAAATTTAACCAGGTAACCATCAAGATGGCCAAAGACCAAAATCTGCTGAGTAATCTCTCCAAGATATCGGGACCATGCGGCCGTTTGCTGTGCTGCCTGAATTATGAAGAAGACGCCTACATCGAGCGAGCCAGGGAATTTCCCCGAACGCAGGAAATAATCCGGGTAGAAGGTCGCCGCATGCAGGTACAAAAAACCGACTTTTACAATAACAATATTTATCTGGTGGATGAAGACAATACGCAGGTCATCATAACCCTTGATGAGTATAAGAAACAGAAACAAGCTAAGAAAAAATAGATGAAACCGCATTTCTTCGATTATACCCCGGATCAGGTAGTCAAAGAGATCACTGCTGCGGGGTTTAAATCATACCGATCAAAGCAGCTGTATCAATGGGTCTTTAGCCGGGGAATCACCCAATTGGCTGACATGAGTAATCTGCCACAACCCTTTCGCACATGGGTGCAAGCACATTACAGCCTGGAGCTTCCTCGCATCCTGCACATCAGCACATCCATCGATGGCACCCGCAAATACCTCCTGGGTCTGCAGGATAACTCAGCCATAGAAATGGTGATCATTCCTGCAGGAGATAAACATACTCTCTGCATCTCGTCTCAGGTAGGATGCGCCCGCAATTGCCAATTTTGCGCCACCGCCTCCCTGGGGCTCAAGCGCAATCTGCATCCCCATGAGATTCTTGGACAAATCTATCTCGCCCGGCAGCAATTGGGGGACAAACGTCTTACCAATCTGGTCTTTATGGGCATGGGTGAACCTCTGGATAATTATGACAACCTCATCATCAGCATCCGTAACCTGCAACATGAGGCAATGTTCGCCTTCAGCCCCCGACGTATCACCGTTTCTACCTGCGGCGTGGTTCCCAAAATCTATGATCTGGCTGCATCCGGCCTGAAGGTAAAACTGGCGGTGTCCTTAAACGCAGCCGTGCCGGGAAAACGTGAGAAATTGATGCCGGTAACCCTGAGCTACCCCCTGGAGGAATTAAAAAAGGCGCTGCTTGAGTTCCGACGTCAAACCTCCTACCGCATCACCTTTGAGTATGTGATGATAAAAAACTTTAATATGGGAAACGACGACCTTAAGGCCATCCGCCGTTTTGCCGGAGACATCTCATGCAAAATAAACCTCATACCCTGGAACGAGGTTCCGCACCTGCCCTACACCTCGCCCAACGCTGACGACATTGAAACATTCCGCAAAAAGCTGGAACGTCTCAGCGCCGCTATCACATTGCGAAAAAGTCGCGGTTCAGATATCGAAGCCGCCTGCGGCCAATTGGCCGGAAAATACCAACAAAACAAAATCCCTTCACTGGAGGAATAAGATGGATATAAAAAAAATCGCTCAAGAACTCTTTTCCCTGGATGCAACCATCCCTTCCCGCTCCGGCGGTGCTCACGAGATTTCCCTGGAATCGATAACAGATCGTAGCACAACTCCCGACCAATGGCCGGTGGAGCCCACTAATTTGCAGCGCTACATAGACCATACCATCCTTAAACCTGACACCTCAGCAGATGACATCATCGCCATTTGCGCCGAAGCAGAGACCCATCATTTTCGTTCGGTGTGCATAAATTCCATCTGGGCCAAACTGGCCAAATCCCATCTTCCCACCGTTGATCTCTGCTGCGTGATTGGCTTTCCATTGGGCGCCGTACCTACCGCCATCAAAACCGCAGAAGCCGCTCTGGCCATAGCCCACGGCGCTGCAGAGATAGACATGGTCATCTCCGTAGGACATCTGCTTGGAGAAGAATATGAATATGTGTACCGGGATATCGAAGCGGTGGCAAACCTGTGCCGGATGCATGGGGTGCTGCTGAAAGTGATCATGGAAACCTGCCTGCTGAGTGACGAAGATAAAGTGATTGCCTGCCTGCTGAGCAAAAAAGCCGGCGCCGATTTCGTGAAAACCTCCACCGGCTTCAGTAGTGGCGGCGCCACTGTAGCAGACGTTGCGTTGATGCGGAACGTTGTAGGCCCTAAAATGGGGGTAAAAGCCGCTGGCGGCGTTCGCACCAAAGCCGATGCTCTGGCCATGCTTGAAGCGGGAGCCAATCGCATAGGTGCCAGCAGCGGCCTGAAAATCATCACCGAGTAACATTTTTTCAATAGAGGAAGCAAAGAGCAGCACTTTTTTTGATGCTGCTTTTTCTTTATTTGCAGACAGTTATGCCCATGCATTCTACCTGGCAAAAAGAAAACCTTGACGCGCTACTGGGGTAGTGTACTAGTTGACCCAGACACTAAGACAGGTAAGGAGGAACGATGAAATTCGATGATGCGATTCCCATCTACCTGCAGATAAAGGAAGAGATTGAGCACTCGATCTTAACCGGAGCACTGCAAGAAGATCAGGCCATCCCGTCTATACGGGTGATGGCCCAGCAATATCGTCTCAATCCGCAGACCATTTCCAATGCAATCGGAGAGCTCACCAAAGAAGATCTGCTGTACAAGCGCCGAGGGGTTGGCATGTTTGTCTCCCCGGGAGCACCCCGCAGATTGCTGGCAAAAAAGCGGAAAGAGTATCTTACAAAGGATCTCCGCTCCACACTGAAGCGGGGAAAGTCTTTTCAGATAGAAAAACAGGAAATTATCACGGTTCTCAATGAAATTTATGATCAGGGAGAGGTTTTATGAATTTGATAGAATTACGCAACGTCACAAAATACTATGGCAAGAAGCGGGCGCTCAATGACGTCTCACTGGACATTCCCCAGGGACGCATCATCGGGCTTCTGGGAGCAAACGGCGCCGGGAAATCTACCTTGATGCGCTGCATCTTGGGGTTTTTGAAACACAAAGGAGAGATCACCTTCCATCGGGAACCCGAAGCAACATCCACCTCACTCTTCGATTACGTTGCCTTCATCCCCGACGTAAACAGCCTGGACAACCGCCTGACGGTGAAACAGACTATCGACTATGTATCATCCGTCAATGCTTCGTGGAATTCAGAGACAGCGTCTCGCCTGCTGGCATCCAGCAACCTGCCGATGAAAGAAAAAGTAAGCAGTCTCTCCAAAGGCATGAAGACCAAGCTCTATCTGCTCATTACGCTGTCATTGGATGTGAAAATTCTTTTGCTGGATGAGCCGACTCTTGGGCTGGATATTATTTTCCGCAAGGAATTTTTCAACACCATCCTGGGAGAGTTTTATGATGAGACCAGGACCATCATCATTTCTACTCATCAGGTGGAAGAAGTGGAGCAGATTTTGCAGGATATCATCTTCATCGATAATGGTCAGATTTTGGCTCATGAAAGTGTAGAAAATCTCAAAGATAAATATGCCATTGCCACGGTTCCTTCTCAGGATGAGAAGCTGTTGATGGCTCAAAATCCGTTGTTTACCTCTCATCATCTGGGTTCGGTAAGCGGATTGGTAATGTCAAACAGCTTTCCCGACGGAGTCGAAATCAGTCGTCCCGGACTTTCAGACATCTTTATGGGAATGGTAAAAAAGCATTCCGGAGGTTCTCATGAGTAAATTTAAAGTACTGATTCGTAAAGACTTTGCTATTGCCAAAAAGACGCTGTTTCAGCCGATGTGGATCACGGCAGGTTTGTATGCTCTCATCCTGCTGAGCATGGGTATCGCCGGCATTAAGGGTGATTTTCCCAAACTGATGCTGAGTAATTTCCAGAATCTTGATATTCCCCGCCAGGGTATCAGTTATTTGGCGGGTTATACGGTGCTGGGCTTTGCTGGCATTCTCAGTCTTATCTTCACCATCATGATCACCCAGAGTTCATTAAATGAAGATCTGCGCCTCAATTTTGAGCTGTTCCACCGCACCCAGCCGGTAACCGTGTGGCAACGCACCCTCTCGAAATTCAGTGTGGGAGTGCTGGGCAACTGGTTTATCATGATCCTCATCGGGATTTTCAACTTCATCATCTCTAGCGGCATCCTCATCTATTTCCATGGCTATTCCTTCGGATATGGATTTATTGGCTTTTTACAGTCTGTCCTGGTGTATCTGAAATTTGGTATCTTACTTGGAAGCATCGCTTTCTTCTGTTCGGCAATTTTCAGAGATAAGGCCTTTTTCAAAGGATTGGCCATTTTGGCAGGCCTCAATCTCCTTTTCCTCATCGTAAATTTCTGGTTTGGATGGAACCTGCCTATGCCGTTGGAGTATTTCAAAGATCTCTTTCATGTGGAGATTTTCCCCGGCGATACCAGTCTGTTGGGAGATATTACCGACATCAGCAATGTAAATGCCTTTATTCTGGATCGGTGGAAAGCGTTGTTTTTTAACTGGCAGGTATTATTACAAATGGTAGTAAGCGCCATCCTCTTTGTTGGTGGTGTATTTATCTACAATCGCAAGGAAGTGAAGTGACCTTGCAAGGAGCAATGATGAAGCAGAAAATGAGTTTTTGGAAAATAGCCGATTGGCTGGAAAAACACCTTATTTATCAGTTTGGCATGATGCGGGGAGCAGTTCGTTCCCGGCTGTTCCAAAGTTACCGGCAGTGAAATCAAAGGAGGATACTATGAGAAAAATATGCGGGATACTGATACTTTTAGTGGCCCTGAGCACGCTGCTCTTTGCCGCAGAAACACCCTATAAACTCAAAGGCAGGGACATCCAGATACACAAGACCAATATTCGATTTAAAAAAATTGAATTTCACCAGAAAAATACCATGGTGATAACCACAAATGACGATGTGATCGTGGACATCAAGGGAAGCGTGGTATCCCTGTCCAGTACAGAACCGGCCAAAGTAAGCATGGTTCTCCCGGCCGACAAAACCTACCACTACACAGATACAAAGATGAAATGCGAATTTACCAGCACCACAGCGTTGTGCATTACCGACGACAATTCTATCATAGAATTTGCCGACGGCCTGATGACGATTCAAGGCAATGAAGGTGAGCTGATTCGTATCGGCAAGGAAGGGATAACCATAAAGGATGATGGCGATCGGGTGGAGATTTCATCAGAAGGCATCATTATCGAAGATGAGAATGAAAACAAACAGATCACCGGATTTTGGGGAAAGCTGTTGGGCAGCACCGTGAAATCTCTGGTGGGAGTTACCATGGGCAGATATGCCGACAATCCCGGGGAATTGATGAAATCTCTCTTAAATGGGGATCGTCAGTATTTCTCAATTGATGAAAACGATGACGAAACGGTGTGGCAAGAAGTAGAAAACCTGCAATACAAAGACCCTGCTGCCGAGACTATTACGCTGGATGTAGATAATCAAAATGGCAACATCACCATCCTGAACTGGGATGAAAAATACATAGACATCACTGCCACCAAGAAGAGCCACAGCAGCGAAGAAGCGTTGAAGGACATAACCGTGGCATTGGAAGGTACCCATGGGTGCAAGGTGAAAACCACTATCCCTGAAGGCATACGCGGGTCGGTGAGTTATCTTATCAAAGTTCCCCGCAGAGCGCACTTGCGCAGGATACAGACCACCAATGGCGGCATCTATATCCGTAACACCAGAGGGGAGATAGAAGCCACCACAACCAACGGCATGATCGATGTGCGGCATGTGATGGGAACCCTGAAAGCCATTACCACCAACGGCGCAATTGAAGTAACAGACGTCGATACCATATTGGAGCTGGGAACCACAAACGGCCACATCGCTGCGGAAATTCTCACCCTGGATAATGATCTGAACATCCACACCACCAATGCCCTGCTCAAAGTGCGCATCAATCCCAAACTCAATGCCCTCATCAAGGGAGCTACATCCAATGCGGAAATCTCGGTGAAGGGGCTCTCGCTCCACACGGAAAACAGCTACAAAAACCATTTTCAAGGACGGCTGAACAAAGGTGGCCCGACTCTGCAACTAACCACCAGCAATGCCTCAATAAAAATCCAAAGTAACAAAAAGGAGTTTTAAAATGAAACAGAAGTTCATTCTTTTCGCATTACTCATCACTGCCTTTTGGTTGGCAGCAACACCCATCGACGAGCCAGTGGGAATGATCGATGACTTTCGGTCACCCCTGGTGAATCCTGCAGCGATTGGCTATGGCACAGCCAGCGGCATCACCTATTCCCAGCAGTTTGATGGCCACGATTTCACCGGCAACTACTCATTGTATGCAAATGGCAACTACATCGGCTATGTTTTCAACCATGCCCGGGGATACGACAATCACACTTTGGCCATCTCGGTGCCGATAGTCAACAACCTCTATCTGGGTGGATCGAACAACTGGACCAACAGCCATTTCAAAGATGGTCAGTTACATGGCAGTCTGCTGTGGCGGCCAGTGGATTATCTCTCTTTTGGCAGCGTGTTAATGGATACCAAAGACCAAACGGAATATCAACTGGGGCTGGGGCTGCGTCCGGGCTTTTTGCCGGGAGATTGGGCTCATCATCTCACTTTTGGCACCGATTTCTATTATCTGGATGAATTTAAAAAACCAGCCTTTGCACTGGATGCAGAGCCGATAGATGGTTTGGTGCTGGGTGGACGTTATAGTCAGGAAACAGAGACTTTCGGCCTTAATTTCAGTTTGCGTATGAGAAATCTGGGTATCGGAACCGTAGCACATGCCAATGACGATAATAACAAGATTTCCCGGGGCTATGTCTATACCACCCTCGCCGACATTCCCTTCCGCAGTATCACCTCTGTTTCCAAGAGACCAACCCTTCAGCAGATGGAACTCTCCGGGCCCATCGTAGAGCGGAAGAAGCAATTTTCTCTGGGACGGTACATCACTTTTACCCGGAATGACCTTACCATGCCCGGCGTGATCAAAGACATCCAGCGCATGAAAGATGACCCGAAAATCACCGGCATCGTGATAAAAGACATGAACATCAAATGCAGCTTTGCCGCCAAGATGGAGATCAAAAAAGCCTTCGACGACTTCCGCTCCACCGGTAAACGGGTGATTATCTTTAATAAAAATTTCTCAAACAGCGACTACATGTTTGCTGCCGCCATCGCCGATGAGATTTATCTGCATCAGGCGGGGGGAGTAGATCTCAAAGGTTTCAGCATCACCGTACCTTACATCGGCGGCCTGCTTGATTCCTTGGGTATAGACGTCCATAACTTCCGCAGTCACCAGTACAAAACCGCCATGAACATGTTCTCGGAAACCGACATGACACCCAGCGAGCGGGAAGAGTACCAATACATGCTTCAGGATCTTTTTGGGGAATTTATGGCCATGATAGAGGCAGGTCGTGGCGATAAGCTGACCAAGCCGCTGAAAGACATCATCGACGAAGGTCCCTATTTTATTGCCGAGGATGCATTGGCTGCCGGCCTGGTGGATGACATCATGCACACCGATGAATTTGAGGATTACATCAAAGAGACCAATAACAACCACGAGCCAGCCACCAAATTTGCCAAAGAAACGCAACGGCGCAACTGGAGCGACCCCGCTACGGAAAAGCTGGCGATAATCTATGCCGTAGGTAACTTTCATATGGGCAAAGGCCACGCCGGCGTTGATGTGGGAGAAGAGAGCATCGCCAAAGCTATTCGTGATGCCCGTAACGACAAAAGCATCAAAGCCATCGTAATCCGCATCGACAGCGGTGGTGGCTCATCAATGGCATCGGAGATCATCGCCCGGGAAGTAAAACTATGCCGCATCGGTACACCTTCCAAGCCGGTGGTTGTCTCTATGGGTGGCACCGCCGCCTCTGCTGGTTACCACATGAGCGCCTATGCCGAGAAAATCTTTGCCGAGCCTACCACCATCACCGGTTCTATTGGAGTTGTGGGTGCTTTCCCCAATTTCCACCGACTGATGCAAAAGATTCGGGTTCATTGGGCTACGGTAAAGATGGGCGATAATGCTGACTTTGGTTCTCCCTATCGTGAGCTTACCGAAGCCGAAATCGCCAAAGTCTCTCACATGATAGAAGAAAGCTATCAGATGTTTATCGGTAATGTGGCCGAGGGTCGCTATATGGACAAAGCAGCGGTTCACAAGGTTGCTCAAGGTCGTGTGTGGACAGGTAACCAAGCCCTGAAACGTGGATTGGTAGATGAGATAGGTGGTTTGCAGGATGCCATAGATGCTGCCGCACAGATGGGTGGAATAACTCATGAAGTAGCCTTGGTGGAATTCCCAAAATCTTCGGGAACAATGAATATCAGCTTTGATGCCGACAATAAGATGCTCTCTCGCATCTCCCCTGCCGCATTACCTGCATCCATGGAAAAATGGAAAAATCTCTACGACCTTTACAATCAGACAAAAGACGAGCAGGTGCTGCAGGTTCTCCCCTGGCCCGTCACCCTGGATTAATCCCCTTGGAACTCTCCCGTCAGGCATTGCGAAAGCGGTGCCTGATTTTTCATCTTTGTTTTGACATCCTGGCAGGCTTTTGCAAATCTTGCCCCGCTCACCGGAATAATCGATGAGCAAAAGATTGAGGAAAAGGACAATTGATGAAAATAAAAATCCTTCTGCTTCTGATGCTTTGTATGGTATCCGGCTCTTACGGGCTGGTATTCCGTGGCATGCTTGCATCCAGCCTCTACTATCCCTCATATCCATCTATCCAATACGAAAATCCCATCTGGGGTGTCTATGGCTCTGCCCAACTGTTTCGGCTCTATCACTTCTTTGGGGCGGGCGTTTCTCGCCAACAGAGTTATGCCAGTTCTCAAAGCCGCATTTCCCGCCACACTGTCACCCGGATGTATCTGCATCATTTTCACACACTGGAAAATCGCCAGGGAGGGTTCACCGCCTTTGGACTGCTGGCTGGCTTCAAAAAAACAGAGATTGAATATCGTCACAAAAAGACCGACCATCTGCAATCTCTGAACATCCTACGGCCACTGCTGGGGATGCACATGTCCACCAAGCAATTTGGTTCTACCCTCTATTGGTCGCAGCGGGAAAATCGCCATCCACAATTTGAGATGGAAATGAAGTACCGGGGAAAAAGCGGCTTTACGGTGGTGTTTGGCAAATCCATCAAAGGTGTACTGGTGGGTATGAGCGCAGATTATTATCTTTTTGCAGGATACGAATTCAGTTTCTGACACGGAGGAATAATGTCTATTTTTGGAAATATTCTCAGGATTTTATCGGGGGGTTGGATTCTCTTTGCCATTACCATTATCGACTTGCCCTTTGCCATGCAACACATCACACCGGCTGGCCTGGATCTGGTACCCTTTGGGAGAAATTTCTCATGAAAAAGCAACTGAGAAAAACAATTTTACAGCAGCGGCGAGGCATGGATGCTGAGAGCGTTTTGGCCCGGAGCAGTGCCATATTCTCCGCCATTTCTGCTTTGGACGCAGTGATCCACGCATCCATTATTCACATCTACTACCCCATAAACAACGAAGTTGATACCCGGAAATTTATCCAGCAGCTGTGGCAAAGAAACATCACCGTAATCATGCCCCGCACAGACTTTACTCACCATCGGATCATCAATTTTCGGGTGGATAGCTTTGATCAACTGGAATCCACAACGTTTTCCATGATGGAACCTAAACTAAGCTGCAAAGAAATTTCTCGGGAACCCGATGTGGTGATTGTTCCCGGCGTGGCTTTTGACAGAGCGGGTAACCGAATGGGCTATGGCGGTGGATTTTACGACCGCTTTTTAGCAAACACCGCCGCCATCAAAATTGCTCCGGCATATACATTTCAGCTCAAAGACGCCATCCCTGCCGAAGCTCATGACGTTACGATGGATTACGTCATCTGTCCCGATGAACAGTTATGCTTTATCGACACAAAGGCATCATGAAACGGGATGTGACCATCCTTATCGCGTTGGTCGTGATAACAGGCATCCTGCTGATGCTCAGAAAAACCCAGGAAGTAAAACTCTCGTCCCAGCTTACCGCATCCAAAACTACTTATGCTCTTGGTGAATCCATTGTCATCTATCCGGCTGTAACAAATTTATCCGATAGCTCCGTGGTGCTGGTTTTACCGCAGCCGGGGTCTGTCGAAGGCATCCGCTATCCCTACTGTTCACTGGAGATTCGAGATGAATCCGGGACTCGGCTGGAATTGCCATCTTTGCCATCGGTATTGCCACCGCCTCTCTTACCTGCTCATTTCTTCACCCTTACAGCTAAGCAAAGTTTGCCGATGTTTCCCCATGGCTACACTCTCCCGCCGATATTTACGCAGCCCGGTGTATATACACTGCGGTTGCGCTACGATACCACCTGCAATAAAGAGCGACTGTGGCACGGGCCCTATACCGCCGCCGAATGGAACAACCGATATCGCCAGGAATTCTGGACATCCCGTAAAGAAGAGATAGAAAAAGTGGGACGCATGCTGAGCACCGTCCCACAAGTATCACTTTTATCCGATTATTTAAGGATAGAGATTATTTAGCTACACCTTCCCAAAGAATATTAAAGAGTTCTGTATAATATTCCTTGATGGGCCGTTTTTTAACGATGGACTCGGTTTGCGCCCACACACTCATACAAATTGACATGATATTCATGAGGAGCATTTCACTATCGATGGTCTCTTTCAAAACCCCCTGCTCTTTTGCCTTGTTTATCCACTTAATCATGTCGGTTTCGAAAGAAGTGGAACTAAGTGGAACCATTCCTTTTCTTCCGGGAAATGCCAGATATTTTTCGGCAAAGCTCAGTTCAATGATGAAATCTCTTTGACCTTCCTGCAGTAATGCAGTGGTCATTTCATTAAATAAACGAGGATTTTCGTTGTGTAGTTTTGCATAGAAATCGAAGACTGCGTCAACAACTTCACGAAAGCTCAGATCCTTTGATAAACGTTGTAAGTGCCAAGATAAGTCTATTTTCCACAGACGGATGAAATAGATGAAAACATCGCGTTTCCGCGGATAATAGTTGTAGAATGTAGGTTCAGACACAAGTACTCTTTGGCACACCTCTTTGATATTGATGTCCCGAAATGTTTGGTTCTTCAATCCGGAAGCGATTTCATTAAGTAGCGCTAACTTAGTCCGGATGTGTTTTTCTTCCCGTAATGGAATGATTCTTTTTTTTGCCATGATTCACCTCCAAATGACTATAATATAATAATGCCCATCAAGATATAAGCCAAAAAAAAATCTACATTTTTAACATTTTTTTTTATCAGACTTTTTTGACATAGTTAAGAAACTAACTTTCGTCCGTATTCTTAACCGTTTTCACTAGGTTAAATAAGAACATTGGGTTTATCTTACCTACCACCTTAATCATGTAATTTCAGATTTTGTAGCGGTAATAATCGGCAGTTCTTTAGGGTATCCACAACCCTGTTCAATTATCAGGCAGGGATGCATCCTCGGCTGTAGCAACGGAATTCAGTTTCCCCATCCCCTTGTCTTTGTGTCGGTTAGGAAATCTCTCTTTGCTGCTTCGCACCTTTCCCTTGACGGTATAAAGTGACTTCGGATAAATCCCTCTCCCAGAAAGTGAGGTGATGATGGAGACAATTGCGGTAGTGGATATTGGTACAAATTCGATAAAATGCCTGATTGCAGAAATAGATCAAACCACCTACTTTCCTCTGGAAGAAGTTCTTTTCAATTGTCGACTGGGCCAAGGGCTTTATCACTCCGGTTCTCTTTCACCCGAAGCTATGGAGCGAAGCTTGTCAGCTCTGGATGCATGCATGGCCACGGCCCGCAGGCATCATGCCGGCAAAATTATTGCAGTGGGAACCATGGCGCTGCGTTCTGCCAAAAATGCAGATGTCTTTATTGAAAAGGTGCGCAGTCTGGGCATCTTGATACGGGTGCTCAGCGGCGAAGAAGAGGCACGGCTCTCGTATCGGGCAGCGGTACAATGCCCTGCAGGAGAGAAGGTGGTGTGCGACATCGGTGGTGGAAGCACTGAATGCATCCTAGGAAAAGGCAAAGAATTGACGGTCAGAAAGAGCCTGAGGGTGGGGGCAGTGCTGGCTTGGGAGAAGTTCATCCACACAGATCCGGTGAGCAGGGAAGAATTTTCCGCCATGGAACGCTACATCGCAAAGGAAATAAAAGGCCACGCTCCACAGGCAAGGGCCTCACAAATAGTGGCAGTGGGTGGTACGGCAACCACAATGGCAGCTGTTCACCTGGAAATGAGCACCTATTGTGCTGCGGAAATTCAGGGAACACTGCTATCCCGCGATGATATAGAGCGGCAGTTGCAGCGCTACCTCGCACGTACCACAGCCAGGAGACGGGAGATCCCTGGTCTTCCGCAGGCAAGGGCAGACATCATCATTGCCGGTGCTACGATTGTCGCCAAACTGATGGACTTTTTTGGCGCATCAACACTGAAGGTGAGTAATTGTGGATTACGTCACGGCGTGATCCTGGACAGATATTTTTCGGAGGGTACATGAATACAATATTTTCTTCTAAAACGAAACGCCTTGAGGCGGAGATAGAAGGCTTCCTCGATAGAGTGAGTACGGCAGGATTGGTATTTGAAGAGGGCGTAAAATGCTACATCAATGTCAATCCCGAACGCTTTGAGGAATATAATACCGAGATCCACGCTATCGAATCGGAAGCCGATCGCATGCGCAGAGATATCAAACACCAGCTCTACACCTACATGCTCATCCCCGAATCCCGTGGCGATGTGCTGGGTCTGCTGGAGACACTGGATGATGTGATAGACATCTGTGAAAAAGTACTGGAACAATTTTCCGTAGAGATGCCAGATATCCCACCAACGATGCAGAGTGGTTTTATTGAATTGGCTACCCTCTCTACTCAGGCGGTAGAACAGCTGGTAAAGGGTGCTCGGGCCTTTTTCAAAGAGATCAAAATGGTAAATGATTATATCAACAAAGTTCATTTTTACGAGCATGAAGCCGACAAAATGGAAGAACAACTCAAACGCATGGCCTTCCGCACCAGCGAGATATCCGAATTTAGCAAACGAGTTCACATGCGCTACTTTATTGAGAAGATAGCCGCAGTATCAGACATCGCCGAAACCGTTTCCGAGCGCCTGGCAGTGTATGCCATCAAGCGTCGGCTGTAGCAGGATGCATCTATGTTAGGAAGCCTGTTTCTTCTTTCCAGCGGACTTTTCCTGGGCTGGTCGCTGGGGGCAAACAATGCGGCAAATTTCTTTGGAACTGCCGTTGCCACCAGGATGATAAAATTTTCTACTGCAGCGGTAATTTGTAGCATCTTTGTGATTATCGGAGCAGTGGTAAGTGGCGCCGGAGCCGCCGATACTCTGGGAAAATTGGGTGCTATCAGTACCATGGCTGGCGCATTTACCGTGGCCCTTGCTGCAGCCATCACCTCCCTCTTCATGACAAAGGCCGGCATCCCGATTTCTACCAGCCAGGCGGTGGTGGGAGGAATCATCGGCTGGAACTTCTTTGCCCACACCCCTACCAATCTTGATGCCTTAACCAAAATCGCCGGAACGTGGATATTCTCACCCATCCTTGCTGCCCTGATGTCCTTTTTGCTCTTCCTTCTCGCCAAATTCTTTTTGGAAAGAAGCAAAATTCATATGATAACCCAGGACGCTATCACCCGGAAACTTTTGATTATCGCCGGCGCCTTTGGAGCCTATAGTCTGGGAGCAAACAACATCGGCAACGTGATGGGTGTGTTTGTTTCCTCTTCTCCCTTCAAAGACCTCATGATAGGCAATGTACTCTTCTCTTCGGTGCAGCAACTTTTTCTTATCGGCGGAATTGCTGTGGCGTTGGGAGTGATAACCTATTCCAAACGGGTGATGCTCACCGTGGGAAAAGATATTTTCCATCTCACACCCATCACCGCTCTTATCGTGGTGGTATCGGTATCCCTCACACTGTTTCTCTTTGCCTCCCAAAGCCTTCATGACCTTTTGATGCAGTATCATTTGCCAGCCTTCCCATTGGTGCCGGTGTCCAGCTCTCAAGCTGTGGTTGGCGCGGTGATGGGCATCAGCTTGGCAAAAGGCGGACGTAACCTTAATCTGAAGATTATCGGAAAAATCAGTATCGGCTGGGTGCTTACACCAATCCTCACCGGCGCAATTGCCTATTTTTCCCTCTACTTTGTGGAGAATGTCTTTCTGCTGCCAACAGTGTGATGATTTCTGGAAAAGTCTGGTGTCCAAGCCCTGCTCGGACACCGCTTTTCTTATTTACGGGTTTCCGGTTTAGTTTGTTGGTGAGTTGGGAGAATGAAACCATCCGACGCATCTAGGCAACCGGTAGCTGTTTTAATCCTTGACGTATAAACATGTCTTTTTGAATTTCAAACAAAAATTGTGAAAAATGGAGTGATATATGACGTACAAACCTCAAGCAGTTGTAAACAAAAAGCATAATGCACTGATAGCTACTCTGGTTTTTTTAGGTACATTGCTGGTATATTATTTCACCCATGCCCGTTCGCTATCCTTTTGGGATGCAGGCGAATACATCACCTGTAGCAGTATTTTTGGTGTCCCTCACCCTCCGGGAAATCCCTTTTATATCATATTGGGACGCTTCTTCTCTATCTTTAACTTCGGTTTTCCTCATGCCCAGGTAATCAATTTTCTCTCCAGCATTTTATCTGCTTTTGCCGTGATGTTTACTTACCTCTTCACAGTGCAACTGGTGAGTATGTGGGCTTCAGAAAAAGAGGCCTTCCTTACCTATTGTTCCGGGATTATCGCTGCAGTGTATATTGCCTTTTCCTTTACCTTCTGGAACAATGCCATCGAGGCAGAAGTGTATGCAGGGCTTGCCTTTACCATAAACATTATCACGTGGCTCACACTGCTGTGGGTACAAAAATCCCGGGATATGTCTCATCAAAATATCCTGCTTCTCATCATTTACATCTTCTTTTTAGGATTCGGTATCCATCAAACTTCGCTGCAAATAGGTCCGGCGGTTCTCTTTATCGTGGTGTATCCCATGCTCAAAGATACCTGGAAAACCGGCACTTTCTGGACCCGTTTGGGCATCTATATTTTTGGTTTCATTGTGCTGTATCTGTTGTTTTTCTCTATCGGGACGCAGATCCACATCCCCGATCTGGCAAAATATGCGCTGGTTCTTTATTTCAGCATTTTACTCTATTATCATTTCCGTGGAAAAGTAAGTGGCCGTACTTGGTTGTTCGCCATTTTCCTGGTAGTATTGGGCCTCAGCCCCCATCTTTTTCTGCTGATTCGCTCGGAGTTTCGTCCCTTCATCAACGAAGGTTCGCCCCACAATATGCAGCTTTTTACCGATTATGTGCTGCGTCGTCAATACGGACCCACCAGCATGTTCCATCGTCGGGCCAGCTTTTTTTATCAGATGTATGACCAATTCCTCACCTATTTCAGTTGGCAGTTCTTCAATAAAGAGATGCTCTCCCGCTGGCTGGGGGCACCGCAATTCCTCTTTCAGCTTATCTCCAATCTCATCGTTACACTTCTGGGCGTGAGCGGCATGTATTATCAGTTCAAAAAAAATCGCCACTCCTTCGCCTATCTGCTGGCACTTTTCTTCATGGCCTCGGTTGCCATGGTTTTCGTTATCAACCTCTCTAATGCCGAAGTGCGTGAACGGGACTATTTCTTCACTACCGCATACAATTACTGGGCAGTCTGGATGGGAATCGGTTCAATCGGGCTGGTGAGTTATCTGCGGAAACGCTCCAAATCTCTGGCATCCGTGGCTCTCGTCATCGTGCTGGCACTACCGCTGGTAAACCTTGCATCCCAATACTTCCCTCATGACCGCTCGCGGGAATATATCGCACTGGGCTATGGACAAAACATCCTGAACAGTGTAGAAGAAAACGCAATCATCTTTACCAATGGCGATAACGACACCTTCCCGGTGTGGTATGCCCAGGCTGTTGCCGATCCTGCTGCCGAGGAGTATATTCAGCCACGGATGGAAACAGTTAAAGATATCCACAACAACACCATCCCTGAACAGCAGATTGTCCCTACCAAAACAACCCTGGCTTTGCTGGAAAAGGCGCGGGTATTTAAGAATGATCAGTGCTCAGGCATCCGCAAAGATGTAACCATCGCCAACCTCAGCCTGCTCAATACTCCCTGGTATATCAAGCAGCTACGTGATCATGAAGGAGTGGAATTCAACATCCCGGACAAGCATATTGATCTGTGTCAGGAATCCCGGGCTTCCGTACTTTTCCCACGGCAATTGTATAACAACAAAACGGTGCGAATCAAAGGAGCAACCGATGATGACACCTTCAGCATTACGCTGAAAAAGGGACGCGTGCTTTACGTAAAAGACCTGGCTGTGCTACAGATCATCAAAGATAATTACGGGAAACGACCCATCTATTTCGCTGTTACCGTTCCCGATGTGGTTGGTTTTGAAGAACATCTGCGCAACGAAGGCATGGTGGATCGCCTGGTTGCCACTCGGGGCAAAGACCAGTTTAACATCCAGCGGCTCACCGCCAATATCGACTCGGTGTACACCTATAAAGGCATCTTGGACGACAGCATTTACAAAGACAAAAACATGCAGCGGCTACTGAATAATTACGGTGCCGCATTTATGCGTACATCCCAGTATTTCCATGCTCAGGGTAATTATGGCTCGGCTATAGAATACATGGAAAAAGCGATGCAGTACATCCAGGATAAGAAGAAATTTTATCCCGGGCTTTCTCAGCTTTATGTACAGGCGGGGCTCTTTTTGCTGGAGCACGAAATGGTCGATGAAGCATTTGAGCACTTTGAAAATGCCGTATATTACAATCGGGATGACAAAAACATGGTGGCCATGATCTATGAGGCATCCACCCTGAGTGAGGCCTATGACAAAGGAATCACATTGCTCAACAAAATGGCGCCTTATGTGGGAGAAGAGTATGTACAGGGCTATATAGACAAATTGCAGGCCAAACTTCCCACTGAGCAGCAATGAAAACAGAGATAATCATAAAGGGAGCGCGGGAGCATAATCTCAAAAATGTCGATGTGCGTATCCCCCGCAATAAACTTATCCTGGTAACCGGCGTATCCGGCTCGGGCAAAAGCTCCCTGGCCTTTGATACCCTCTACGCCGAGGGTCAACGGCGCTATGTGGAATCATTGTCGGCCTATGCCCGGCAGTTTCTCGGACAGATGGAAAAGCCTAAAATCGATTATATCGAAGGGCTCTCTCCCGCCATCTCCATCGAGCAAAAATCAGCAAGCAAAAATCCCCGTTCAACAGTGGGAACCGTTACCGAAATCTATGACTATCTGCGCATCCTCTATGCCCGTACAGGCACCCAATATTGCTATAAATGCGGTGCTGTTGTGGGCTCACAAACCGTGGATCAGATGGTGGAATACATTCTGCAAAGCCCGGAGAAAACCCGCATCCAGATATTGGCTCCCATTGTGCAAAATCGCAAAGGCGAACACAAGGAAGAGCTGGATGAAGCCCGACGGGAAGGCTTCGTGCGAGTGATGATAAATGGACAAATGCGAGATCTGGCGGAAAATATCGTGCTGGATAAGAAGAGCAAACACACCATCGACATCGTGATCGACCGACTGGTGATAAAACCCGGCATCCAGAGTCGCCTCAATGATTCTCTGGAAACCGGTTTGCGTCTTTCAGACGGGATGGTAAAAGTGCATTTCGTCAAAGAGGATCGTACCGAAATCTTGAGTGAAGCCAATTCCTGTGCTCATTGTAACATCGGCTATCCCGAGCTTACGCCTCAGCATTTTTCCTTTAACAACCCCATAGGCATGTGCGAAACCTGCAACGGCCTGGGCACCACCATGGCCTTTGATCCAGACCTCATTATTCCGGATCCCAGCTTGAGCATTATGCAGGGGGCAGTAACGTATTGGGGTGATTTTCGTAAAAAAAGATCCAGTTGGACGCTGCGCATTGTAAAGTCTTTGGCGAAAAATTATGGATTTTCCCTAAAAGAACCGTGGGAATCGTTACCCGATGCGGCTAAAAAAGTAATTTTATATGGCTCAAAAAAGGAACGATTTAAACTGGAATGGAAATCCAAGAATGGCTCCGGCGAATTTAACAGCCGTTTTGAAGGAGTGATTCCCACCCTCAAGCGCCGCCTGAATGAAACCACCTCAGAATACATGAAGCGCTACTATATGCAGTTTATCGGCTATAAGACCTGCCCTGACTGCGGCGGCAAAAAATTGCGCAAAGAATCTCTGGCTGTGAAGGTGGGAGGCAAAACCATCGATGAAATCACCCACATGTCTATAGCCAATGCGAAACACTTTTTCGATACTCTGGAGCTCAGTGGCAATCAACAGCTTATCGCCGCCGAGGTCTTTAAAGAGATTCGGGCGCGTCTCTCCTTCCTTATCAATGTAGGGTTGCACTATCTTTCACTGGATCGCAGTGCTCCCACCCTTTCCGGTGGCGAATCCCAGCGGATCCGTCTGGCCAGCCAGATTGGCAGCAGTCTGGTGGGAGTGATGTACATCCTGGATGAGCCCAGTATCGGATTGCATCAGCGTGATAACCGACGGCTTACCGATATGTTGGTACATCTGCGAGACCTGGGAAATACCGTGATTGTGGTGGAGCATGACGAAGCAATGATGCGTGCAGCAGATCAGATCATCGATTTTGGTCCACGGGCTGGTATGTATGGTGGGGAGATCGTTTTTCAGGGGACATTACCCCAGATTCTCAAATCAAAAACATCTCTCACCGGCCAATATCTTTCGGGGAAATTACGCATCGATATACCGGCAAAGCGAATGCATCCAGACAAACGGATGCTTTCGATACGGGGTGCTGCCCAAAACAATCTGAAAAACATCGATGTGGATATTCCGGTAGGGCTTTTTACCTGCGTCACCGGCGTTTCGGGATCGGGGAAAAGTTCTCTCATCAACCAGATATTGTACCCTGCTATGGCAAATCAGCTGAACCGGGCAACCCGCCATGTGGGTGATCATAGGAAAATTGTTGGGTTTGAGCATTTTGATAAAGTCATCGATATCGATCAGCAACCTATCGGCCGCACGCCACGATCAAATCCTGCCACGTATATCAAGCTGTTCGATCCGATTCGAAAGCTGTTTGCCGAACTGCCTGCATCCAAGATCCGCGGCTACAAACCAGCGCGCTTCTCCTTCAATGTGAAGGGCGGTCGCTGTGAAGCATGTAAGGGAGCCGGTTTGCGGCAAATCGAAATGCATTTTTTACCGGACATATACGTTACCTGTGAAGTATGCAAAGGACATCGATACAACAAGGAAACTCTGGCCATCCGCTACAAAGGTCTCTCCATCTCTGATGTGCTGGAGCTGGATGTGCAGGATGCGATGCAGGTATTTGATAAAGTTCCCACCATCGCCAAAAAGTTGCGCACTCTCATCGATGTGGGACTGGAATATGTAAAGCTCGGTCAAGCCGCCACCACCCTTTCCGGAGGTGAAGCGCAACGGGTAAAACTGGCGCGGGAATTGAGCAAAACCAGCACAGGGAAAACCCTCTACATTTTGGATGAACCGACAACCGGACTGCATTTTGACGACATCAAAAAGTTGTTGAAAGTGCTGCACCGACTGGTGGCGATGGGTAACACGATCATCGTTATCGAGCATAATATGGACGTGATCAAGTGCGCTGATTACATCATAGATCTGGGCCCCGAAGGGGGTGACGATGGTGGACAAGTAGTATGCATGGGCAGTCCGGAAGATGTGATGGCCTGCAAAGAGTCCTTTACCGGAATGTATCTCAAACAGCATCTCAAGGAGCAAAAATGATTAATCCACAGGCAATTGAAGCCCTTTGGCAAACCGAAGAATTTACTCGGGATGATCGTGAGCTTTTCAACCGGTTTAAAGCAGCTCTCAATACCGGAACCATTCGGGCGGCAGAAAAGATAGACGGTCAATGGCGAGTAAACGGTTGGGTGAAAAAAGGTATTTTGGCGGGATTTCGCATGGGCGCCATCGTTGCGATGCCTTCTACCGGCCAACAACAATTTCTCGATAAAGAGACCTATCCGCCCCGCATGCTCACCCTTCAGCAGCAGGTGCGTCTGGTTCCCGGCGGTTCTTCTGTGCGGGATGGAAGCTACATCGGCAAATCGGTGATCATGATGCCGCCGATGTACATAAATGTGGGAGCCTGGGTAGATGAAGGTTCGATGATCGATTCCCATGCTCTGGTGGGTACCTGCGCACAAGTTGGAAAGCGGGTTCACCTTAGCGCTGGTTCTATGCTGGGAGGCGTGATAGAGCCTATCGGCGCAAACCCGGTGATCATCGAAGACGATGTGTTCATCGGTGGAAATTGCGGCCTCTATGAAGGGGTGATCGTGCAGGAAAAAGCCATCATTGCCGCCGGCGTCATCATAACCTCCGGCACCCGGGTGTATGATGCCGTGTATGACAGATATCTTCAAAAAACCGCTGACCACCCTCTGATTATACCATCAGGAGCGGTGGTGGTTCCCGGCAGCAGACCTCTGAAGCAAAACCCGGACTTTTCCGTTTCCTGTCCCATTATTATAAAGTACCGTGACCAAAAAACCAACGCTTCCGTAACCTTGGAAGACGCGTTGCGCTAATCATGAAACCGGCAGCACGGCTGGATAGTATCAGACCATCGTTAATACGGCAAATCTATCAATCGGCATCCACCGAGGCGATAAACCTGGGATTGGGTGAGATTCGGTTGCCCATAGCGCCGGCTTTGCAGGATGCAATGCAGAAGGTGGTGGCTCAGCCGGTGCACACCTACACGGCCAATGCCGGGTTGCAGCAATTGCGGGAAGCCGTTGCACAGCGGTACGGGATGCCATCTTTTGAGCATGTCTGTATCACCTCCGGCGCCGAAGAAGCTCTCTACTCTGCCATTATGAGCTACATAAACCCCGGTGATGAAGTACTGATCGCCGACCCCGGCTTTGTGGCGTACCGCAGCATCATCTCCATGGCCGGAGGGCGGGTGTCTACATTTAACATGGCAGCAGATTTTCACTTTGATGCATCTCTCTTTGATGCAACCATCAATCCACAAACCAAAGCCATTGTTTTGTGCCATCCATCAAATCCTACTGGGATTGCTTTTTCCTCGGCAGACATTGATCACATTTCCCGACGATGCAGCGAGAAAGGCATTTTGCTGATCGTGGATGAAGTTTACCGCGAACTTTTTATTTCTACTCCCATTGACAGCTTTGCATCCAATGTAAAGAATTGCCTGATTATCGGTGGCATCTCCAAGAGTTTTGGTCTTACCGGATGGCGACTGGGTTGGTGCTATTCTCCCGATGCTTCCCTCATTTCTCCCGTAATCACCACCCACCAATATGTGTGTACCTGTGCGGCAACGCCCTCTCAGCATCTGGCGCTGTGGGCACTATCACCAGTGGGGAAAAAGATTACTCTGGAATTGCGTCAGCTTCTGGCATCCAATAGAAAGATGCTGAAAAAAAAGCTGCATGAAGCTGTACCTCAGTGCACTATTGCCGGAGCAGACGCCCATCCATACTTGCTTGTGCACATCCCCTATATCGATGATCTGTCTTTTGCCGGAGAGCTGGCTTCATCGGGAGTGATCACGGTTCCCGGAAGTGCCTTTGGCCGCACTACCACAGGCTGGATGCGACTTACCTACGCCCTGCCTGCTGCCATCCTGAAACGGGGAACTGAGCGCTTTATCTCCGGATTACAACAGCACCGTAAAATATCTGATTGACGGCAGTAAATTGATTTATCAATGTGGTTTCGGAGGATTTTAATGCGCTATTGGATGATACTGGTTTTGGTTATGGTGACCGCATCATTGACTGCTGAGAAGGCCACTACAGACAGTGTATTGCATTTTATCAAAGACTTCCCGATAGAGCAGCAAATCGATCAGCTGAACCGCATTTCCTATCAGTCAGACATCCCTGATACCTTGCGCATTCAGCTTAGCACCCTTGCCCTGATAAAAGCCGAAGCCATAGGGGATATGGTAGGCCAGAAACTGGCACTGAATACGCAGATTGTGGCACTTTTGCAAGAGGGACGGAGGGAAGAAGCCCGTGCTGCGTATCAGCAACTGCGGCAATTACTGGAGCAGGAAAAGCATGAAACAGAAAAGCAGATTTCCAGTCAGATCTTTTTTCGAAACATCTTTATGTTGGGTTTTGTGCTGATTCTCAATATGGCTTTTTGGGCGTACAAACGCTATGTGATGAAGAAAAAAGACACCGATTCTCTGGCAAAGGTAAACGATGAATATCGTGAGAGAGCCAAGGAACTGGAGCGTACCAACCTAAATATAGAGCGTGCCAAGAAGCAACTGGAAGGGCTGGCCCGTACCGATCCTCTCACACGGTTGCTTAATCGTCGCGGAATGGAAGAGCGCATTCATTATGAAATCCAGCGTTTTAAACGCTATAGTAAGCCCTTTGCTGTTATCATCAGCGATATAGATGACTTTAAAAAGGTGAATGACACCTATGGTCACAATTGCGGGGATTATGTACTTACCTGCGTTTCAGAGCTGATCTCTGATGTAATACGGAAAATCGACATTGCCTGCAGATGGGGTGGAGAGGAGTTTTTGTTGTTGCTTCCGGAAACCGATCTGGAGGGTGGCGGCATCCTGGCTGAAAAACTCAAAGACCTCATCTCCATCACACCCTATCAGTTTGAGGGAATCGATATTCAATTCAGTATGACCTTCGGCGTAAGTGTGTTTGATGGAGGTAAAAACATCGATGTAGTGATACAGGAAGCCGACGAAGCCCTTTACTATGGCAAAGAGCATGGGAAAGATCAGGTGGTGCTTCATGGCCGTTATGGCCACACACAAGTTCAGAGCACCGATCCCATCACCATTCCGGACTTGACATAGGACTTCATGGCATCTTAAAATATCTCCGGAGTTTTCTGCAATATCCTGCTCTCCAATACCTTTTCCAAAACCTTAACTACATAGTCTCTAGCCAGTTGCGGCATCATCCGTTCGGCAGGATCAGCCGGTACTGAGAAAAAGAATTTCTGCCTCCGAGGAGAGGATTTTATCTTTTATCAAGCTCTGTATAATTCGTTCACCACGGGCAGGGTCATCGGTTATCGCTTTTATCAATTCATCTTTAGGCTGTTTATCCTTTTGTAGCAGGATGCGAATAACTTTTCCACGCAATTCTCTGTCAGAGCCCGCGAAAGTGCTTTGGATGCTGTGGTGTTTACTGCGTTTTGCCGGATTTTTCAGAGTCCTTTTCAGCAAGACACCATAGTCCATAAGAGCATTGTACCAGCGGGCAGGAGCTGTTTTATCCAGGGTTTGACGGAGGTAAGGCAATAGCTGGCAGTCATCTACGGCATCATTTTGTGGGAAAAAGTGATAGATGTACACAGCGCGGATATTGGTTTCGATGAAGATTTCCGGCAGATTGAATGCGTAGGCTCGGATGGCGGCGGCAGTGGCGGCACCGATGCCGGATAACGCCATGAGATCGCTGGTGGTGGATGGCACGGAATCATGGTGAAGTGTATGAATTTGTTGCGCAGCTGAATGCAAAAAGCGGGCCCGACGATTGTATCCCAGTCCATTCCACAGTGCCAACACCTGGGGAAAGGGGGATTGTGCCAGAGCCTGTGGTGTAGGAAATGCTTCGATGAAGGGTGGATATTTTTCTGCCACCCGTGATACCTGAGTTTGTTGCAACATTATCTCAGAGACAAAAATATGCCAGGGATTGGAACTGAAACGCCATGGCAGGCTGCGTCCATGAAGAGAAAAATAGCGATAGACGTGGGCCTGGAAGCCGGCAACTTCGGTGGCTGACAGTGGTGAAGTGTTCATTAAAAAAAGCGGTGCCCCAGTACGATGTAAAGGTACGGGCCTTTCTTTTCCGGAGAACGGGCAACGGTGATGTTCAGCGGCCCGATGGGTGTGTAGGCACCTAACCCGGCACCGCATCCTTGTACATTCTGGCCATCAAACAGCGTTTCCTTTTGAAGGGTGTATTTGGCATAATTGTAATGAGCGGTAGCGTATAAATTCTCCCGAAATTCCCATTGCAGGTCGGTGTGCCAGCAGAAGAGCCGAGTGGCGGTGACGTTCATGAACTTGAGTCCCCAAAAGGGATAAACCCCGCTTTCGTAACTGGTAGAGCCACCCAGATAAAGGTATTGATCTGCCGCCACATCTTCCCCCTCTACCATTCCAATCTCCACGCCATGAGAGATAGCGACTTTGGGTAACGTTTTATTAGTCCAGATAAAATCGAAGGTAGCACGCTGCACGGGATTACTCATGGTCTTCTTATCATCCAGGTGCACCTTATAATTATTTTCTACCACAAAATTGAC
The DNA here is from genome assembly GCA_021157525.1 of Candidatus Cloacimonadota bacterium. Classification (GTDB taxonomy): domain Bacteria; phylum Cloacimonadota; class Cloacimonadia; order Cloacimonadales; family TCS61; genus JAGGWK01. The sequence goes on from JAGGWK010000032.1 coordinate 50,247, forward strand.
GTAATGGCCGTGGGTGGGAAAGCTTTGGCGATTCATGGTATCACTGCGTATCCATCCACGGGTTGTAAAGTTATTTGAGCGGGAAACCGATGAATCCCAGGAATCGGGAACTGCCTGGGGATCCAGTCGTATGTATTTGTATTCACATGCTCCGCCCAATTCAAAACTGCTCGCATAAGTGGTGCGTAAGCCCACGTTGGCAATCAGGGATTTGTAGTCGTAACTGGCCTTCAGTTTGTTAGTATGAAAGGCATAGATGGGGATATACCACTTGCGCAGGGTTACATCAACATTGAAGCCCAAACCGGGTTTCCATCCTGTATAGATAAAGTAGGATGCACGGAGAGATGGGTTTTCTCCCACATTGGCGTCTATGCCAACAGTCGATCCCTGGCCCACAACATTGCGGAAAAGGGCGTTTATCAACAGGGATGAGTAGAGCTGATTATCGTAGGCCACGCCAACATTGAGGTAGTGGGTGGTTTTTTCTATCACCCGCACAAAGAGATTCACACCGCTGGGAACCGGCTCCAGTTTGTAGCTTACCCGTTCGAAATATTGGGTTCCATACACCCGCTCGATAGCGGTATCCAGTTGATCCGGTGAAATCCAGCTGTTTTTCTTCAATTGCAACATTCGTTTCACCGTAGCACTTGAGACGTTGCGCAATCCTTGAACATAAATTTTCCGGATGTGCAACGAATCCACGGTGAGGGGCCAGCGGGTGTCTTGTTTCGGCGGGAAGTTGGTGCGCAGAGAATCTGCCAGGTGCTTCAGTGTTTGGTATTGGTTGCGTGCGGCAATTTCGCCCTTTTCGATGATGGCGCTGGTTTTATTAAAGTCCATGATGGAAAAGTCTTCCACCTCGGGATCAATAATATAGTCGCACAGTTTCCGCTGTTCCAACGTAGAGCGATTGCCCATGAAGTTTACCGACTGCTGCATGATGCGCACCAGAGAATTGAGCTGCTTGCGGGTATATAGTGGCGAGCTCACATCCACACCGATCACGATATCAGCGCCCATCTCCCGTACATCCTGCACGGGAAAGTTGCGCACCAGACCGCCATCCACCAGAAGTTGTCCATCGATATCCATCGGTGAAAATGCCGAAGGAATAGACATGCTGGCACGGATGGCATCGGGAAGATAGCCGTCTTTGAGAACCACCACCTCGCCGGATTCTATGGCTGTGGCGATGCAGCGGAAGGGAATGGGAAGGTCGTTGAAATCCTCTATGTGATGGGCAGACAACGTGAGGCGAGAGAGGAGAGCGGTAATGTTTTGGCCAGCTACCAATCCGGTAGGCAGTGAAATGTGAGATTGTTCGATGGGAAAGGATGCGGCATAGCGGTCTTGCAGTTCCCGTTCCTTCAGGCTCAGCTGACGGCGCGAAACTCTGTCCAGGAGCAGGTCATCCCAATTTTGTGCCAGCATTATTTTTTCCAGATCATCAGAGCGGTACCCGATGGCATAGAGTCCGCCGATAATGCTTCCCATGCTGGTTCCACTGATGTAATCAATGGGGATACCCAGTTCTTCAATCACCTTCAGTGCGCCGATGTGTGCCAATCCTTTGGCACCTCCACCGCTGAGCACAAGCCCTATCTTCGGGCGCTGAGACTGATTATTCTGGGCTGCCAATCCCGAAAAAACCAGAAGAAAAAGAAAAAACCACATTTGTTTCATAGACATTCCTGATAAATAACTTTTTGATTGTATGAAATATTGAAGCAACGCCCATGCGTCAATGAGTTTTTGCTTTTACCATCCTTCAATGCCAGGGATTTGTTGCAAATTCCCTCCTTGACGCATGATTGCCCATTTCCCTGATCGATCACAAGATAATGAATAAAGGGAAGATCATGCAAAAGATGCGGAATATCGGTATTTTGGCTCATGTGGATGCTGGGAAAACCACGATAACAGAACAGATGCTTTTTCTGGCAGGGGAGTTACACCGGCTGGGCAATGTAGATGCCGGCAACAGCGTGAGTGATAGTATGAAGGTGGAGCAGGAGCGGGGTATTTCTGTGCGTTCCGCAGCCCTTCGCTTTGAATACCAGAATGTCATTTTTAATCTCATCGATACACCGGGGCATAGCGATTTTTCTGGAGAAGTGGAGCGGGCACTTTCCGTGCTGGATGGTGCAATTCTGGTGATTTCAGCTGCCGAAGGCATCCAGGCGCAAACCACTGTTTTGTGGCAGTATCTCCGCACGTTGGCCATTCCCACTATTATTTTTATCAACAAAATAGACCGCATTACCGCCGATGTCGAAGGCGTTCTGGATGGCATCGAAGCGTCCCTCTCTCCTCATTTTGTGTTGCTCCAGCGTCCGGTAGCTCAGGCAAGTATGGATGCAAACATCGTGCCCTGGGATGCCGATATTGCCGCAGATGAGTGGTTTAGTGGAAATGTCGATAAGATCGTAGAGCAGGATGACACCCTTTTGATGCGGTATCTGGAGGGAGAAGCTCTTTCAACCCAGGAGCTCGCAATCAGCCTGGGAGTATCCTGCCGTGCAGCAAAGCTGCACCCGGTGCTGTTGGGTGTGGCCAAAAGAGGTGTGGGTATTTCTGAATTGTTACAGGGGATTATAGATTTTTTACCACAGCCGGCAATGGCAGCAGCACCGGAGCCACTGGCCGCCAGAGTTTTTAAGATAATCCACGATCCCGGGCTGGGGAAAATAACTTTTCTGCGGGTATTTGGCGGTAAATTCCAGCCTCGGGATCTATTGCATAATGCCACCCGTGGGATAGATGAAAAGGTAAATATGATCAAGATACATCGGGCCAGTGGCTGGCAGGATACTCCCTATGCCGCAGCTGGCGATGTTGTGGCAGTGGCGGGGTTGAAGTCTGCTGCGGTGGGTGATGTCTTGGGAACTGACCTGTTGCCAGAGAAACCGCTTCTATCGGTTGCGCCTTTTTCGGTGCAGGTAGTGGCAGAGGATCCAACGGATTACACCGCATTGGCTCAGGCACTGGGCATCCTGAATGCAGAAGAACCAAACCTCAATTTTGTGTGGGATCGGGATGAACGGACTTTTACCGTAGAGGTGATGGGTTATATTCATATCCAGATTTTACAGCAGATTATCCACGATCGTTTTGCCATAGCGGCCCGACTTACCGAGCCCATAATTATCTATCGTGAAACCCCGCTGCAAACGGCAACAGGCAGCGAAGCTTACACCATGCCGAAGCCCTGTTGGGCTGTGGTTTCCTATCGCATTGCACCCGGGAAACCGGGCTCAGGACTGGTGTATCATTCGGAAGTGTCGGTAGATAAAATTGCGTCAAAATACCAGAAAGAAATCCAGCGCATGCTGCCCGGCGCATTGAAGCAAGGGCCGCTGGGTTGGCAGGTAACAGATATTGATATTACCCTGATAGATGGTGAAGATCACGAAATGCACAGCCGTCCCGGGGATTTCACTATTGCCACCATGATGGCCGTTATGAAAGGTCTCACCCAGAGGGGCACCACCTTACTGGAACCGGTTTTTGCCTACAGCATTACCATTGAAGAGGATAAATGCGGAAGAGTGATGACTGACATCATAAAGATGCGGGGCAGCTATGAGCCCCCGGTTATCCAAAGGGGATTTGCCACCATCAGCGGCGTGGTTCCCGCTGCTACTTCTCTCGATTACCAGATTACTCTCAGCAGTATCTCAAGCGGAAAGGCGGTGTTCTATACACATTTTTCGGGTTATCGGCCATGCGCAGTGGCAGAAGGATCTATCCGGCCATATAATGGTGTTCATCCACTGGATCGATCAAAGTTTATTTTGAAAATGCGCGGTGCAATTATTCAGGGGGCTTTGTAGTGCCCCGCAGGGATTGGAAAATTTCCAGCAGTAGAATACCATGAGAAGTTTGGAATTACATTCATATCTCAGGTAAAAAAGTGGTTTCATGGGCCCATGGAAAGAAGTAAAATCAGTGTATCTGTTCCCAATAGCGTTGAATCTGGCGATAATCTGATGCATAAAAATCCGCTTCTTCCCGAATGGCAGAGGCTTCCCATGCTGAGTTTGCATCTTCTATAGCCCACACCTGCATCTCTGCTGCATGAGCCGCCTGAACACCCACCAGCACATCTTCCATTACGATGCAGTTATTTGGCGATGTATCCAGTTGGGATGCAACCCGTAAGAATATATCCGGAAAGGGCTTACCTCTTAAATTGCTGCATCCTGCCACAATGGTTTCAAAATAAGAGAGCACGCCATTGGCTTCTAATACGATGTTCGCCAGTTCCAAGCTGTTACTGGTGCCTACTCCCATCTTTATATTCTGACGATGCAGCATCTCCAGAAATTCTTTGGCTCCGGGTTTTAGCTTCACATCTTGCATATAGTGTTTGCGAACCATCTCTGTCCATTCTGCGATGATGGATTCCGGCGAGTCTTGAAAGTCAAATTTTTCTTTGAAATACTGGGCGATTTCTGTGATGCTGTTGCCACCTTCCACATTTTGAAAAAGGTCAGGGGGCACCGTAATGCCCCGCTTCGCTAAAAATTCCCCGTCAACCCGATGCCACACTCCCATAGAGTCTATCAGTGTGCCATCCAGATCGAAAATGACAGCTTTATAAATCATCTTAAATCCTTACAAACATTGCAAAACCATCAGCTGTTTTGCAGCTTTTCCCGCACCTTTGCACTTATGATGTCCATAGTCCACACAACCGCAGCGATGAGCCAGATGATGATACCCACATTGTGCCATCGAAGCATCTGCTGCTGTTGGAGCAGTAAAAGCCCGATACCGCCGCCGCCAACAAAGCCCACGATGGTTGCCATGCGAACGTTGATATCCCAGCGATAGATGGTAAAGGCCAGGAATGGTGAGACGATTTGGGGAACAACGGCATAAACCCACGTTTGCAGCGTTGTGGCACCGGTGGCTTGTATCGCCTCCACTGTGCCATGGTCGATGTTCTCGATCTGTTCAGAATAAAGTTTGGTAAGGGCTGCAATAGAATGGACCATTAATGCCAGCATCCCTGCATAAGGTCCGATACCTACCCAAACCGAAAAGATGATGGCCCACACCACGGCTTCTATCGAGCGGAATATGGTGGCTATGGTGCGGATGATAAGATACACGGTATTCCCCAGCAGTGTGTGGGGCATCAGATTACGAGCAGCAAAAAAACTGAGGACAAAGGCAAGGGGAATGGCAAAAACCGTGGCCAGCAACGCCAGATAAATGGTTTCGGCCAGGGCTGCCAGACATTCAGATAAAATGCCAAGATTAGGAGAGAAGATTCCATTTACTATCGTTCCGGCATTTTGGAACTTCATGAAAAACTTGTAGGGATTCACCTGCACAATAATCCATCCCACCACAAAGGTCGTGATTATCAACACAACGAGAAACCATCCCCAAAAGGTATGCATCCAAGGTTTTTTTCCCTCTGCCGAAAAACCATATCCCCAGCAGCCAATAGAATATCCCGTTATATTTTGCACAACTGCAACCAAAACACCTACGATGACGACATACAAAAGATCGACGGATAAACCTGCCCATTCATTGGCCAGATAGGCGATGCATCCAATGAAATATACCGAAATAACCAGGTCGAGAATGACAGATAATACGCGTTTTTTTACTTTTTCTATGTTCATCGGATTTCCACCTCTTCTGCGTCTTCTCCATAAATTGATTGGAATCGGGCTTCATCTATCTCTTGAGGGGAGCCGTCAAAAACGATTTTGCCGCCCTTCAGTGCAATCACCCGAGTGCCGTATTTACGAGCCAAACTGAGAAAATGAAGGGAACAAACCACGGTCATGTTCTCTTCGTGATTGAGTACTCCCAGATATTTCATCACTGAATCTGCTGTAGCAGGGTCCAGGCTGGCGACCGGCTCATCGGCGAAGATCATCTTGGGATGCTGCATCAGGGCCCGGGCAATGGCTACTCGCTGTTGCTGGCCGCCACTGAGGTTTTTGGTCTTTTTCCTGGCAAATTCTGAAAGGCCAACCCGGTTCAGGTTTGCCATTGCTTCTGCCACATCATCCTTTTGGTGATTGAAGGCAAGAGCATGCCACAGAGAAACATAACCCAACTTTCCACTGAGTACATTGGTAAGGGAACTCAAATTTTTGATGAGGTTGAATTGCTGGAAAATCATCCCGATTTGACGACGTATCCTCCTCAATTGAGCTGGATTGGCATTCACCACATCCTGATCGAGAATTGTCACATCCCCAGAGCTGGGCTCAATCAAACGATTGAGGCATCGCAGCAAAGTGGATTTTCCCGAACCCGAGAGGCCCAGCAAAATGATGAATTCACCCTCATGAATAGTGAGGTTAATCCCCTTGAGTGCATGGGTCCCACTGTCATAAGTCTTATGCAGATTTGTCGTTTGTATGATGCTCTTCATAGATGTTAACTTTATTGTACCAGTTCGGAGATATCCATGCCCAGCAGGGAGATAGTTTTGCGTACCACATCATAATCGGCATCTGTGGCCCGAACAAAATTATCGATATCAAGCAGTTTCACCAGAGTTTCATGGCCAGATTCCGTAGCGGCAAAATCCAGCAGCGCCTGGGTGATCTTTTCTTTCATTTCAGTTGGCAACCCTTTGCGGTAGGTCACCGTATCATTGGGAATCCAGTCAGTGTAGCCTATAACTTTTACCTTTTCCAGGATGTCTGGATAGGTCTGTAATACTGCCCGCCTGGCATCCCGAACCGTGCCGTCTTCGTTATCTGGTGCCCAAAAGGAGCAGCCCACATCAGCTCGTCCCTGATATACGGCAAGGATGGCTTGGGGATGTCCGCCAGAAAAGAAGGATTGTGCCGGCTCGATGCCCTTTTGCTTGAGCAATGCATGAGGATACATATATCCCGAAGTGGAGGCTGCATCTGTGTAGGCAATCACTTTCCCCTGGATGTCTTCGATACAATTTACATCGCCATCGGTGCGGGCGACAAACTGTCCTTTGTATTTTGCCAGACCCTTCCGTACAACGGTGAGGGCAACTTCAGCATCGTATTTTTCATGAGCCAATACGTAGGCAAAGGTGGCAAACCACGCGATGTCTGTCTCGTCAGTTCCCATGGCCTCTATCACAGAAGCATAACTGGTGGGCACTGCCACTTTGAAATAGTAACCGGTTCGCTCCGTTAAATAATCCGCCACTGCTTTACCGTTGGTGATGATGGTTCCCGCTTCCATAGATGGGACAAAGTACATTTTTATGGGATTAGATTTTGATCCCAAGGGTTCATTTTTACCACAACTCAGCAGGGCAAGGGTGATGACAATTCCTAGTAAAAGTTTCCAATACCTCATTTAAAATCTCCTTTTATGATACAACTGATTTCAGCCCGTTTATCCCATCGATATGGTAGGTGAAAATCGCCTTTTTATCGGTACCACCCTTGGGATTTACCCAACAGGTGTCAATGCCAAATTCCGTAGCACCCACAATATCAGTTTCGTAGTTATCCCCTATCATCAGGATGCGGGATCTGTCTTTTTCTCCCAATGCTTCACAGGCGATTTCGAATATCCGAGGATGCGGCTTGGGATATCCGACTTCTTCAGAAATGATGACTTTTGGAAAATAGGAGGCCAATCCGGAATGTGCCAGTCGTGCTCGTTGCACATCGGCCAGGCCGTTTGTGATAAGGCCAATGGAAAATCGTGTGCTGCACCATGCAACCGCATCCAGTGCATGGGGTAACAAAAAACCACATTGGGAAAGGATGTTTATGTATGTGGCTGCAGCCCGGGATGCATCCAGCTTGAGCCTGTGTCGCTTAAATAGCTGGTCGAAACGTTGTACCCGCAACTGTTCACCACTCACTTCCCCTGCAGAAAATTGCTTCCACAGCCGGTGATTGATCTCTGTATAATCGTCGCGAAAATCCTGCGGGTTCAGCTGATACTGCCGAAAAGTTGCATCAAATGCGGTGGCTTCTGCCTTGGTGAAATCAAATAAAACCTCGTCGGCGTCGAATAACAACGTTGAATACTTCACTCTTCCTCCCATGGTTCAATGGCTGAACTCAGTTTTATCGTCAATGGTTTTTTGTGGCTTCCGCTGCCAAGTACCCAGCCTGGTTCCCCAATACCCACAAAGTGCCATTTATTTTTGCCACCGAAACCGCCGAATCCATCCGCTTTCTCCAGCAATTCCCGGATATGCAGCGACAGGCAGAATCACTGGAAATTGCGGCACCCTCACATGAAAAAACAACCCGACCGTTTCAACGGTTTACCTCATACTGTATCCGGTCCCATCCTTCTTCACTGCTGACGAACCTCACCGTAACGACACCAAAGCTCATATCCGACATAAATTAAAGTTGACACTCATTTCCAAAAACCAATTGTTGGCAATGATGTTACCCGAACCAGGGAGATGCTATGAGAATTGGATTGGAAGATTGCGTTACAGATGAACACAGGAGTACTGCGTTGATTTCTTACGCCGAGATTTATACGCATGTGTCGAACGTAGTAAAGAATAAAATCGTTAGTCCATTAGACAATTTGAAATTAGGTAAGGAAAATGAATAATGAATGCCAAAATCTAAAGATTATATC
>JAGGWK010000036.1 GCA_021157525.1 Candidatus Cloacimonadota bacterium
CTTGTTCTACTTGTTAAGTTGTGTAAAGAAACAAGCTGGCAGCTTGTTCTACGAGAGGAGTAAAATGAATAAGTTAAATTTCAAAGGATATTACAAAAGAAATTTACCTCATATTCAAATAGAAGGTTGTATCTATGCAATTTCATTTCGATTAGCATTTTCATTACCTAAAACAATTCTTGATAAACTAAAAAATGATAAAAAATTATATGAAGAGAATTGCAAGAAACTTGAAGGCGAACAACTAAAATTATATAAAGATGAAAATTCTAAAAAATATTATGAAGATTTTGATAATTTTCTTGGTAAATATAAAAATTCAGCAAATTGGTTACTTACAGATGAGGTTGCAAAAGTTGTAGCAGACTCTTTGCATTTCTGGCATAATAAAAGATATGATTTATATTGCTATTGTATAATGCCAAATCATGTTCATTTAATAATAAAACCTTATCGAAAAAATGAAGATTATTATTATTCGATATCTGAAATATTGTTTTCAATTAAACGATATACAGCTAAAAAATGTAATAAAATATTTAAAAGGGAAGGTCAATTTTGGCAACATGAACATTATGATCATGTTATTCGAGATGTTAAAGATTTTAATTATCAAATATTGTATACATTAGAAAATCCCGTAAAAGCAAATTTGATTTCAAAATGGGATGAGTGGGAATATTCGTTTTTAAACAAAGATTTGTGTAGCGCAACTTGTTAAGTTGCGTAAGTAAGGAAACTGTAGCACAACTTGTTAAGTTGCGTAAGAAAAGGAAACAAGTTAACAACTTGTTCTACGAGAAAGTAGCGCAACTTGATAAGTTGCGGGAGAAAGAAACAAGCTGGCAGCTTGTTCTACGAGAGGAGTAAATAAAATGATGAAAGGATTTACATTTTTAATGTTCATACTTATTGCTTCACTGAATGCAATAACTGCAGATCAATTACAGCACATGCAAAACAGTGGTGAACTAATTGTGGGAAAGGGAACAGCCGAAACTGAATCGGAAGCAGATAAACGTGCTTTGCAAGACCTTGCTTCGCAAATCATCGTAAAAGTGAAAAGCAGTTTTGTCAGCATTGCCAAAGAAGATAATTTCAATTTGGATAAGTATTGCAAAAGTGTGGTAGAGACATTTTCTGATATTCAACTCAGTAATGCGAAAAAGTTCAGTGATCCTGCTTCGACGGATAATAACAAAATAGTGTATCGCTACATCACTCCGGAAGATAAAAACAGAATCTTTGCTGAACGTAAAACCCAGATATTGTCTTTGGTAACCGAAGGAGAAATTGCTGAATCCGAAGATAATGCTGTTGATGCAATACGTAACTATTATTGGGCCTTGATGCTGTTAAAAACGCATCCTGAATATAAAACAATCACCTACTATTTTGATAACAAAGAACGTCTTTTAAACATTGCTCTGGTAAATCAAATTGAGAAAATCCTGTCTGAAATAAAGATTGAGATTACGTCTAAAACTATCTCAAAAGATTCCAATTGTTTTGATATTGTTCTATTGGCATCTTATAAGGGGATTCCAGCGGATGGTTTATTGATACGATATAATGACGGTTACGGCTGGAGTGATTTTGAGCGTTGGACAAATGGGAAGGGATTTATCAACATAAAAAAAACGATGGCAGCAACAATGAATTTCATAGAATTGGAAATTGATTGCAGCTTTGCCAATCACAGTTTCAGTGGAGATATTCAGCAGACTCTCGGTGCGATGAGACCACACAAGTTTGATGATTCTTATAAGAAATGTGAACTTTTCAGCAAAGAAGCAACAGAGCTTCCCTCTGTGAAATCTGTTATTTCTTATGAGACGAAAATTCCAAAAGATACAATCGAGGTACTGGATAACATTATTACTGCAATTTCCAATAAGGATTTGGCCAGATCACGCCGATATTTTTCTGCAAAGGGTTTCAGAGATTTTAATGCTCTTATCGGTTATGGTAATGCAGAAATTCTTCCTGAAGAAGTGAAGCTGAAAATCCTGAAAATTGGTAACATGAGCATTGTGCGAAGCATCCCGTTAAAATTCGATTTCCGATCTTCCAATGAAGATTTCACCGAGAAAGTGAATTTTGTATTTGATGAGAAAAACAAAGTTGATGGTGTTACCTTTTCCTTATCCGATACTGCCATAAATGATATTATGAGTAGAGATTACGGCACTGACGAAGAAAAAGCTCTGATCATAAATTTCGTTGAACAATATAAAACAGCTTATTGTTTGAAAGACCTTGAATTTATCAAGGATGTTTTTTGTGACGATGCTCTCATAATTGTTGGCAGAGTTGTAAAACGCAAACCGGATGATTATGCAGACAAGCTCTATCAACAACTCGGTGATGAAATGATTGAATATGTAACCTTGAAAAAAGCCGAATACATAAACAGGTTACAGAAACAATTTTCCCGGAAAGAATTTATTAATATTCGCTTTTCTGATAATCAGATCGAACGAGTTATGAATAAAGATAAAAAAGTTTTCGGCATGCAGATCGGGCAATATTATTACTCTTCCGATTATCGTGATAAGGGCTATCTCTTTTTGATGTTCGATCTGGAAAATCCTGATGAACCAAAAATAATGGTGCGTTCCTGGCAACCTGAAAAAGCCGAAGATGGTTCGATTATCGGAGTTTCTAATTTTCAGTTTGAGTAGTTGAGCCCCTGTTTATTGACTTGATTTGTATTCGAGAAACGCATCCTCGTCCCTGTAAGGAGAGAAGCTGGAAGAGTACTGCAACTACCTGAATATCGTCCTTTGGCAGAGTCCCTGCCAACCGTTACATCTGTTACCAAAAAACCAGACTGCTGAAGATTATCTAAATGTTAATTTTTTTACACCGTTTTTTTGTTTGGGCAATGGTAACAGTCTAAAGAAGCTCACAATTAATAGCCATGAATGCGTTCCTTCATCTATCCGTTGAGTTCATTTATTATCCTGTCGGCCAGTTGAATTCGATCCATCATTTTTTTCCCTTGACTTATAACTTTCGACTTTTAATTAGGGTAACGAAAATGTGCGTATTGTCAGATGGAGAATGATCTATTTGCAAGTTCTGTTCTTTCCCTGTGCAGGCCTGTGAGAGTGTCGGCTTGTCGATGAGCCGGATAAAGACACAAAACACTGCGGCATAAGGCATTGTCTCAAAATATTGTTGGAGGGCTAATGAAGACATTAGAGGAGTTACGGAAGATTCGCGAGAAAGCTCAGCAGGAGATGAAACTGAGAGAAACCAGCACCCGCATCAAAGTGGTTGTGGGGATGGGTACCTCCGGTATCGCTACCGGAGCGCGAGAAGTAATGAAGGCACTTTTAGATGAAGTTGCTTCCCGCAATCTGACCGATGTATTGGTTACACAGACCGGTGAAAAAGGTCTTTCATCCATGGAACCCGTTGTTGATATCGTGGAGGAAAACAAGCCGGTCGTTACCTATGGCAACATGACACCGGAAAAGGCCCGAAGAGTGGTTGCAGAGCACATCGTCAATGGTCATGTTGTCAATGACTTTGTTGTCGCAAGTCACTAACGAAAAAAGGTTAAGGAGCAACGCAATGTACGAAGCAATTTTCTCAAAATATGCCCCTACAAAGGATAACTTGATTTACATTCTCCATGAGATTCAGGATCAACATCCACAACAATACATTTCTGAAGAAGCGATAAGTGCTGTTTCAGAATATCTGTCAATCACCCATGCTCATATTTACGGTGTTTTAACCTTTTACTCTATGTTCAGCACCAAGCCACGGGGAAAAAACATTATCCGTCTCTGCGAATCACCACCATGTTTTTTGAAGGGATCGGAGGCCATTCTGCACAGTCTGCGGGACATCCTGCAGATAAAAGTGGGAGAAACCACACCGGACGGACTCTTTACATTGGAGCTCACTGCCTGCCTTGGGGTTTGTGGAAATGCCCCGGTCATGATGATCAATGAAGATGTGTATGGCGATCTTACCGAAGCCAAAGTCACAAAAATCATTGCAGATATCAAGGGGAGGATCTAATGAATTTTTATCGCAGTCATATCCTTATCGGCATTGATGACAGCTCATTGGAAGCCGGTGTAAAAGAGATCGAACAAGCCTTGCAGGAAGAACTTTCCAAGCTGAATCTCACCGACGAAATCAACATATTAGAAACCGGTACTCTGGGTTATTTCGGCACTGGCGTAAGCATGATGGTGTATCCCGAGCAGGTTACCTATGTAAACCTGAAAAAAGAAGATATCGCAGAAATCGCCAAAGAACATTTTCTCAAAGGACGTCCGGTTCAACGGCTGATCCTGGACAACACCCTCACCCGTCAATACGACTTCAACTACAAAAACCGTATCGTGCTGAGCAACTCAGGAATTATCGATCCTGAAAACATCGATGAGTACATGGGGGCTGGTGGATATGAAGCTTGGGAAAAAGCCCTGACATCCATGAAACCCGCTGAGCTGGTGGAGGAAGTAAAGGCATCCGGCCTGCGTGGCCGCGGTGGCGCTGGCTTCCCTACTGGACTGAAATGGAGCTTCACCGCCCCATTAACGGCCGACCAAAAATATGTGGTTGTAAATGCTGACGAAGGTGAACCGGGAACCTTTAAGGATCGACTGATCATGGAAGGTGATCCCCATAAATTGCTGGAAGGCGTGATGCTTTGCGCCTATGCCATCGGCGCCAACAGAGCCTATATCTACATTCGTGGTGAATACAAACTGTGTATCGCTCGCCTGGAAAAGGCCATCAATCAGGCCCGTGAATACGGCATTCTGGGAGAGAACATCTTCGAAAGCGGCTTCAGTCTGGACATCTTCATCAAGATCGGTGCCGGTGCCTATGTGTGCGGCGAAGAGACAGCTCTTATCGAATCCATGGAAGGTAACCGGGGAAATCCACGAAGCAAACCACCATTCCCCGGCGTGAGTGGCGCATGGCAAAAGCCCACCGTCGTAAACAATGTGGAAACCTTGGCAAACGTTCCGGCCATCATTAAAAATGGTGCGTCCTGGTTTAAGGAATTCGGTGTGGAAGGTTGCTACGGAACCAAAGTATATACCGTTATGGGCGATGTGAAGCTACCCGGCCTCTGTGAAGTGGATATGGGAACCACCCTCCGCACCATCATCGAGCAATACGGTGGTGGCATGAAGGATGGGAAGAAATTTAAAGCAGCATTGGCTGGTGGCGCTGCCGGAGTATTTCTCAACGACACACTTCTGGACGTAAACATGGATTACAATTCCCTCAAAGAATACGCAGCAGTGCTGGGCTCAGGAGCCATCCTGGTAATGAATGAAGATGCGGACATGGTAGATATGCTGTGGTCGGTGATTCGTTTCTTCCGCCATGAATCCTGCGGCAAATGCAATCCCTGCGCAAATGGCAATGAAATACTGTATAAAACCATCACCAGAATCCGCAACGGCGAAGGCTGTGAAGCAGATTTGGATGAAATGATAAAAGTTTCGGATGTGATGAATCAGACATCCTTCTGCGCACTGGGACAATCGTTGATCATGCCCGTGAGAAGTGCGATAGAAAACTTCCGGGAAGATTTTTTAGCCAGGATGAAATGAAAGACATAGCTTGCCAACTATCAGCAAGTTATGAATTGTGTAAGGTTCGTAAAACATATAATAAATAAGGGAGGAAGCTAAGTGCAAGTTTATCTTAATGGAAAAGCTTATGAAGCTAAACCGGGAGAAACTGTTCTACAATTAGCTCTGAGAAATGGTATTTATATACCTCATCTGTGTTTTCATGAGAAAACCGGACAAGCGGCTAAATGCCGTGCCTGCGTAGTAGAGGTAGAAGGAATACCGGGTCTTAAAACTTCTTGTAATCTGCCATTGAAAGAAGGACTGAAAATATCAACCAATTCCGAAAGAGTTCTCGATGCGCAGAGAATGGTAGTTGACCTGGCTTTGTCTTCCGGAAGGCATGACTGTCTTTCTTGCGAGCAAAGTGGAAATTGCGAGCTGCAGGATGCAGCTTATTATCTTGGCATTGAGCGGCCAACGTATCAGCTTTATGAGGACAACTTTGAAGTTGATGACAGCAGTGAGTTTATCCTCGTAGATCGTTCCAAATGTATAAGTTGCGGACGTTGCGTAGAAGCATGTAACCACACTGTTGTGAATGAAGTGATCGGTTTTGGGGAACGTGGTTTTGCCACAAAGATCGTCTTTGACGGCGATATTCCCATGGGAACTTCTACCTGCGTTCAATGTGGAGAATGTATGCAGCTTTGTCCGGTAGGCTGTATTATCGATAAGAGAGCCGTCGGTAGTGGTAGAAACTGGGAGCTGGACAAAGTAGAAACCGTATGCCCTTATTGTGGCGTTGGCTGCAGGATGGAAGTACAGGTAGATCGCAAGCAGAACAAGATTACCCGCATCCTTGGTGTGGATGATTCCCCGACAAACAACGGGATGCTCTGTGTAAAAGGGCGTTTTGGTTTCGATTTTGTCAATAGCGACGAGCGTCTTACATCTCCTTTGATAAAAGAAAATGGCTCATTCAGAGATGCCAGCTGGGAAGAGGCGATTGCCCTGATAGCCAGAAAATTTACAGA
Source organism: Candidatus Cloacimonadota bacterium (assembly GCA_021157525.1). Taxonomy (GTDB): domain Bacteria; phylum Cloacimonadota; class Cloacimonadia; order Cloacimonadales; family TCS61; genus JAGGWK01. The sequence goes on from JAGGWK010000036.1 coordinate 6,596, forward strand.
AATCAAAAAGGAATTCGGTAGTGATGCAATTGCCGGTTTGGCCTCTGCCAAAGTAACAAATGAAGAGAACTTCGCATTCCAGAAATTTATCAGAAAGGAGGTGGGCACAAATAACGTAGATCATTGTGCCCGGCTCTGACATAGCTCAACAGTGGCCGGTCTGGCCGCTTCCTTAGGTAGTGGAGCTATGACAAATGATATCGCCGGAATTAAAAAGGCAGATGTTATCCTGATCATCGGTTCAGATACATCCGCTGCACATCCGGTAATTGCTGCCCGCATCAAGCAGGCGGTACGTGATGGAAAAACAAAACTCATTGTGATTGACCCCAAAAAAATCACTATAGCTGATTATGCTGACATCTATGCATCCCACCGTCCGGGAACAGACGTAGCAGTATTGAACTGCCTGATGCATGAGATCCTGAAAAACGGTTGGGAAGATAAAGAATACATCCAGAACCGATTGGAAGGATTTGAAGAATTCAAAGCTGAAGTGATGAAAGATATCTATTCTCCGGAATACGTAGAGAAAATCTCCGGCGTTCCTGCAGAAACCTTGCGCGCTATTGCCAAACTGTTTGGCACAGCCAAAACAGCCTCACTCTATTATGCCATGGGTATTACCCAGCACACCACCGGAACCGACAATGTGTGGTCAACAGCAAATCTGCAGATGATCTGTGGAAACCTTGGTGTAGAAGGTGGCGGAGTAAATCCCTTGCGTGGTCAATCTAATGTTCAGGGTGCCTGCGACATGGGAGGACTCCCCAATGTCTATCCCGGTTATCAAAAAGTTACGGATGCAAAAGCTCAGGCCAAATTTGAAAAAGCCTGGAATTGCAAGCTGGACAACAAAGTGGGCATCACGGTTACCGAGATGTTTGATGCAATGTATGATGGAAAGCTGAAGGGCCTCTATGTGATGGGAGAAAACCCATACCTCTCGGATCCTGATCAGAATCACATCATAAAAGCCATGGAAACCATAGATTTCATGGTAGTGCAAGACCTGTTCATGACCGAAACGGCAGCATACGCAGATGTTATCTTACCTGCTGCGGCATACGCTGAGAAAGAGGGACATGTCACAAACACAGAACGTCGGGTTCAGAAAAGCAATAAAGTGATTGATCCCCCGAAGGGTGTAAAAGCCGATTGGGAAATCATCCAGCTTATTGCCAACGCCATGGGCTCCGACTGGAATTACCAGAGTCCTCGGGATATCACAAAAGAGATCAACTTACTCACACCACAATATGCTGGCATCACTTGGGAAAGAGTAGGTAGAAACGGCCTGCAATGGCCATGCCCGACAACGGATCATCCCGGTACACCTTATCTTCATAAAGGAAAATTCGCCCGGGGAAAAGGGTTGCTCAAGCCAATTCCTTTCCAAGAGGCAAATGAACTTCCCGATGAGGAGTATCCACTGATCCTGACTACAGGCCGCGTTCTTCAGCAATTCCATACCGGTACCATGAGCAGAAAGACCGAAGGGCTGAACAACCTTGCCGGTCCTATGGTTATGATTTCGGTATATGATGCAGAGAAGATGGGCATCAGTAACAGTGAAGTAGTAAAGATCGCAACCCGTCGAGGAGAAATTGAAGCTCCCGCCTTCGTAACTAAACGCATCCAGCCCGGTGTGATTTACATTCCCTTCCATTACAGCGAAGCCCCGGCAAATCGTTTAACCAATTCCGCAATTGACCCTGTTGCAAAGATCCCTGAGTATAAGGTCTGCGCAGCAAAAGTTAAGAAAACAAACTAAAAGAAGGAGAAAGTTATGGCCAATTTCAATGCTCCGGCGAACATCGCCGAAACAGTTATCAGTAAAGTGGGTGTTTCCAAGTGCAATTTAAGTACTGGGAGCGTAACTCTTCTGGGAATCCTGGCAGGTGCCTTTATTGCATTTGGAGCTCAGCTTGCCACCAGAATGGGAGCTTTAATCACTTTTGACAAAGGAATTTCCACTCTGGTCTTCGGATCAGTCTTCAGCGTTGGACTTATGTTAGTTGTTATTGCAGGAGCTGAACTCTTCACCGGTAACAGCCTGATGTTCATGTCTGTTTTAGCAGGAAAAGCTAAACTCAGCCAAATGTTGAAGAAATGGCTTATTGTCTTTATCGCTAACTTTATCGGTTCTATGCTGTTGGTTTGGTTTATGTACGCTTCCGGCCTGGTTTCCGGAGCGGTAGCCGACAAAGCTGTTGCTATTGCACAGGCAAAAGTTCATTTGGATTTTGGACCGGCATTTTTCCGTGCCATCATGTGTAACTGGCTCGTTTGTCTGGCAGTTTGGCTGGCACTTGCTTCTCATGATATTGCCGGTAAGATTCTGGCCATATTCTTCCCAATCATGGCATTCGTTGCATCAGGTTTTGAACATAGTATTGCCAACATGTACTTCATTCCCATCGGAATGTTTTTAGATCCAACTCATAGCATTACCTGGGGTGGTTTCTTTCATAATATCATTCCTGTAACTCTTGGAAACATCGTTGGTGGTGCTGGTTTTGTTAGTACTATCTACTGGTCTGTTTTCAGAAAATGTGCAACTAAATAATCAGTATCTATTGATACAACCTGCTTCGGCAGGTTGTATCAATTTTCTGAAATGTATCAATCATGAACGATAAAATGAAAATCAAAGATATCACGGCCGTGATTCTGGCTGGAGGTAAAAACTCCCGCATCAACCAGGAAAAGTCCCTGATCAGATTTCGGGGAGACTCTCTTATCGATCGACAGGTTGAATTGCTGCAGAGTATTTTTGAGAACATCATCATTGCCACCAGCAAAGAATCAATCAAAGAGAAATTTCCCAGGATGCAGATAGCCGAAGATGAGTACCGCAATTGCGGACCCCTCGGTGGCATCCATTCTGCCATGAAACATGCACCCACCAACATTGTCTTTGTCTTTGCCTGCGATATGCCCTTCCTTGATTCCAGCATCATTCTTCGCCAGATCGCAGCTTTCAGAAACTCCAGCGCAGAAATCCTGGTTCCACGGCACGCAGAAGGCATCGAACCTCTTCATGCTATATACTCCACAAACAACCTTCCCTACCTGGAAAAATGCCTGAAAACAAAGCGCTACTCCGTTCGTAGTTTTTATCAGAGATCCAACACCGATTATCTGGATTTTGAACCACAATATATCGAGAATTTTTTCAACATCAATACCCCTGACGACCTAAAAAATATCATCTGATTACCACCGTAATTTTACCACAAAGATGCCTTTTGTTGCACGTGGAGTTGTGAATACGTTGAGCACAGCCTAAGGAAAGTAGCGTTGCGACCAGAAGGAAAAACCCCCTTTTATTCCCCCTTACAAGGGGGATTGATCCAAGCTCCCCTTGCCAGGAGGAGAAAGATTTGCGTAGCAAATCAGAGGGGTTTTTAATCTTCTTCTCTGAAATACTTGATCCGCTCTTCGTCGAACAGGCCTCTGTAAAAATCCCTCAGAGAGACGGCATTTTTCGTCTTCCTGAGACTTTCTCACAAAGGCAATCGACGAAGGATGACAAAATGACAACAGGTTCGTACTACTCTCCATGTCTGCGGCACGGAGCCGCACATCTGATCGCACGCGCAGCGTTGCGATC
>JAGGWK010000026.1 GCA_021157525.1 Candidatus Cloacimonadota bacterium
GTGGAATATATTGTAATGCACTCAAAGAATACTGCCTTGTTTGCGGAGAATCATTAGAAGTGTTATTTATTAAATCTGGAAGAGCATCAACAACATCGAACTTCAGTTTAGCTAATTTTTTTATACCTGATGCTGCTAGTTTCTTTTCATTACTTGTTCCGTGTCTAAGATATTTGATTAAGAATGGAATTGCTTCATCTTGTCCAGTTTCACCTAATTCAAAAGGTGTCATTTTTTCGAATTGAAGTATATCCATATTAGTTACCTACTTTTTTTACTTCTATTGCACCTAATGTCTGTATCCCCGCAAATCAAGACAAAAAGTTGCGTGTATCCCACCCAATTTGCAGGTATCCCCGCACCATTGCGCGGATATCCTCTTTAGATTTTGGCATTCATTATTCATTTTCCTTACCTAATTTCAAATTGTCTAATGGACTAACAATTCTATTCTTTGCTCCATTCATTTCATGCGTATAAATCTCGGCGCAAGAAATCAACGCAGTGCGCCTGTGTTCATCTGTAACGCAATTTTCCAATCCAATTCTCATAGCATCTCCTTGGTTCGGGTAACATCATCGCCAACAATTGGTTTTTGGAAATGAGTGTCAACGTTATTTTCTGTCGGATATGAGCTTTGGTGTCGTTACGGTGAGCTTCGTCAGCAGTGAAGAAGGATGTGGCCGGATATAGTATGTGATAAACCGTTGAAACGGTTGGGTTGTTTTTTCATGTGAGGGTGTCGCAATTTCCAGTCATTCGGCCTGTCACGACATCATGGAATGAAGTCGGGAATGAAAGGGAGGTGGAGCGCACTTGGTGGTGAAATTAAAGGAAATAGCTGAAAAAACAATCACCCCGAACCTTCTGCTTCGGGGTGAGATATAATTAGATACGAATCTTTTTTACAGCAGTTTTTTGATGCGTTTCACGATGGAAGCGGTGTCCAGTTCGCACCAGGCAAACACATCGTCCGATTTACCGGAGATGGCGTAATCTTCCACACCAAATTTCACGAAGTGGCAGCTTTTCTGCATCTGCATCAAAGCATCGGCAACTACGGCACCCAGGCCGGTGTGCACATTGTGGTCTTCGTAGGTAAACACGGTGCCGGTGGCGGCTGCTGCCCGGAGGGCATCTTCGTCCATCTGGTCTGGACAGCTGATGTTCCACACCTGGAGGTTTATTCCTTCTTTTGCCAGAATGTCTGCCACTTCCACAGCCCGATTAGCCACAGTGCCCATGGTAAGCAGAGCAGCGTCGGCGCCATCCCGAAGTTTGTCGGCTTTGCCGTAGCAGAAGCGGTAGTTTTCCCCAAAGATCAGGGAGCCGTCCGGGTGACGAAGGAGGTCCAGTTTGCTGCGTCCCATGGGAACCAGATAGTTGCCGTATTTTCCGCTGATGTAGCGAATCACCCGGTCGGTCTGGTTGGGATCTGCAGGGATAATGGTGTGGAAATGGTACAGGTTGCGCATGCATCCCAGATAGTCGATGCATTGGTGGGTTTTGCCGTCTTCTCCCACATCCAGTCCCACGTGGGTGGTTACCACTTTGAGGTTTGTACGGTTGATATCGCTGAGGCGGTGCTGGTTGTAGGTTTCATCCACCCCAAACACGCCGAAGTCGGAGAAGTATGTTTGGATGCCTTCTTTGGAGAGAGCGCCGGCAGCTACGGCGGCGTTGTGTTCCATGATGCCTCCCTGGATAAAGCATTCCGGTCGCACTTTGGCAAAGCTGTTTGTCTTCACGCTTCCCGCCAGATCGCAATCAAACACGGCCATGGGCAGGTCTGGGTTGGTGGTGGCGATGTCTGCCAGAGCGTTTCCCCAAGCGGAGCGGTTGTCTGTTTTTTCTGTGTAGGTGCGGCTTGTTGTCTGGATGGAAAAGTCTTGGGATGCAGGGAGTTCATGGCGTTGCGGAACAAAGTCAGCCCGCAATTTTTTGTAGAGATCCAGGTTGTTTGGTACGTTCAATTCGGCCAAAGCGTCGGCCAACTGAGATTCCGAGAGGGTTGAGCCGTGGAACTTTTCTCTGTTTTCCATAAAGCTCACCCCTTTACCCATGGTGGTGTGTGCTAAGATGAGGGTGGGGGCTTCATTAACTACGGCATCTGAGATGGCGGTAGCAATTTCCTGAAGGTCATGACCGTCTATCTCGATCACGTCCCATCCGTCTGAAAGATAGTTATCCAGGATGTTTTGGGGCATTACATCATGGATGTTTCCACTGATCTGCAACTGGTTATAATCACAGAAAGCGGTGATGTTTGTGAGGTCGTGTTTCACGGCAAAACGGCGCGCTTCGGAAAGCTGGCCTTTCTGTTGTTCCCCATCACCCATCAGCACAAAAACGTTGCTATCCAGTCCTTTTTGTTTGGCGGCCAAAGCAAAGCCGCATCCTGCCGAGAGTCCCTGACCCAGATTACCGCTGGCCCATTCGATGCCGGGGACATCCGGTTCTACATGGCCTTCGAAGATACTGCCAGCCAGGCGGAATTGAGAGATTGCATCCTGCAAGGGGAAAAAGCCCATAAGCCCCAATGTGGCATAGGCAGCGGGAGAAACATGGCCGTGGCTGAAGATGACGCGGTCGCGGGTGGGCATGTTTGGTTGCGCAGGGTCAACCTCTATCATGTGATAGAGGGTGAGAAGAAAATCGATGGTGGACATAGAGCCACCGGGGTGACCCGAAGATGCCAGAGTGGTCATGTGTAAAATAGCGCCACGGGCAGTGCGGCATTGGGCGGCGAGGGATGCGAAATCCTCGGCCTGGAGTTGTTGTGCATCTAATTTCATGCCCTACTCCTTATATTCATGGTAACTTCCTCCAAGTAATTTTTTTGGTCAGAAGAAAGGATGTACACTATCCGTCAAGCCAAAAGAGGGTGGTAAATTCATTGACAGCCAGGCCACTGCTCAAAGTATTGGTCAAACTTGAGTATAGGTGATGCTATGTTAAAAAGACTTTTACACGGGCTTTTGGGTGATAGAAAAACTCGTGCGATACAAAAAATACAGCCGATAGTGGATGCAATCAGCGCAATCTACCCCACTCTGGAATCCTTGAGCGATGATGAACTCAGGGAACGGGTGCAGGAAATTCGCCGTTCCATCCAGGCAGAGCTGGCTCCTATGGAAGAAGCGCTGGCCGCTGACGAAGAGGCATATCAACAAGAGCCGGAGGAAAGCGCTCGGCAGACCATTGGCAACCGCATAGATAGACAGCGTGAAGACTTGAAGCTTAGAAAGCAGCAAGTGCTGGATGACGCACTGCCGGAAGTCTTTGCCATAGTAAAAGATACTTGCCGCCGCCTGTTAGGATACACCTATTCTGTGAGAGGAAATGAAGAGACCTGGAACATGGTTCCTTTCGATGTTCAGCTGATTGGCGGAATCGTGCTGCATCAGGGAAAAATAGCCGAGATGGCTACCGGTGAAGGGAAAACCCTGGTGGCTACCATGCCCCTGTTTCTCAACGCACTTCTGGGAAAAGGCTGTCACCTGATCACGGTAAACGACTATCTGGCTCAGCGAGACGCCGAGTGGATGATGCCCATCTTCACCTTCCACGGCCTTACCGTAGGGATAAACATCGGTGGTATGACACCGCCCCAGAAAAAAGAAGCGTACGACTGCGACATTACCTATGGTACAAACAGCGAATTTGGCTTCGATTATCTGCGGGATAACATGACGGTGCAGGTGGACAACCTTGTGCAGAGGAAACATCAGTTTACTATCATTGATGAGGTGGACAGTGTTCTCATCGATGAAGCCAGAACGCCGTTGATCATAAGCGGGCCGGTAAAAGAAAGCACAAACTTCTATGATGAGCTGAAGCCCATAATCCGCAGATTGGTGGCATCTCAGGAAATGCTGGTGAAACGCTTTATCACAGATATCCGGAGCTTGCAAAGCCAGGATGAAGTAAATGGCTTGGAGCTGGGCACCTTACTTTTAAAGGTAAGCAGAGCCCAGCCTAAAAACCGATCCTTCATGAAGATGATGAAAGACAGCGAGTTGAAAAAGCTGATGCTGGATACCGAAGCGTATTACATGCGGGAAAAGAAGTTGCATACGGTAGATGAAGAGCTGTTTTTTGTTGTGGAAGAAAAACAGAACAGTGTGGAACTCACCGATAAGGGTAACGACTTCGTCGCTCAAAAAGATCCCAGTCTCTTTATCTTGGAACAACTGGACGAGATTATTCGTCGCATCGATGAAGATGAGAGCCTCAGCTTTGACGAGAAGGCATCCAAAAAAGAAGAAGCCACAACTGCCTACTTCGATAAAAATGAAAAACTTCACAACATCAAACAACTGCTGAAAGCTTACACCCTCTTTGTGAAAGACGTGGAATATGTGGTGGTTGACAACAAAGTGATGATCGTGGATGAATTTACCGGTCGCATGATGCCGGGACGCCGTTTTAGTGATGGATTGCATCAAGCCCTGGAAGCCAAGGAAAATGTGAAAATCGAAGATGCCAGTCAAACCCTGGCTACCATCACTCTGCAAAACTACTTCCGCATGTACGAGAAGCTGGCGGGGATGACCGGGACCGCCGTCACCGAAGAAGCAGAGTTTTTGGAAATCTACAAGCTTCCGGTGATAGAGATTCCCACCAACCTTCCCATCTCCCGCATTGATCACAACGATTTGATTTACCTCACCAAAAATGACAAATACAAAGCCATCATTGATGAGATAGTCTATTGGCATGAGTTAGGGAAGCCGGTTCTGGTAGGCACGGTCTCTGTGGAGGTGTCGGAAACTCTGGGACGTCTGCTTCGGCGCCGTGGCATCAAGCATAATGTGCTCAACGCCAAATATCACGAATCTGAAGCTGAGATCATTATGCGGGCTGGTGAAGCAGGAGCCGTAACCATCGCCACAAACATGGCTGGCCGTGGTACCGACATCAAGCTGGGAGCCACCGTGGTTACCCAAAGTAAAGAGAGTTATCTGGCCTGTCAAAAGGGTATCAGCGAAGAATTGCCCTACGGCGAGCCCAGAGACGGACTCCACGTGATAGGTACCGAGCGTCATGAAAGCCGGCGCATAGACCGGCAGCTCCGTGGCCGGAGTGGCCGTCAGGGAGACCCCGGAACATCGCGTTTTTATCTTTCTTTGGAAGATGATCTGATGCGGCTTTTTGGTTCTGAACGTATCGCCCCCATGATGACACGTTTAGGCTTTACCGAAGGAGAACCTATTACCCATCCCTGGATGACGAAAGCTGTGGAACGAGCCCAGAAGCGGGTGGAATCCTACAACTTTGAGATTCGTAAACAGTTGCTGAAATACGATGAAGTAATGAACCAGCAGCGTGAGGTGATTTATAAATACCGCCGCAACGTGCTTCATGGTTACGACCTCAAGTTTGAGATCATCGACATGATCAAAGACTCTATGGAAAATCTGATTTATGACTTTATCGGGGATGAAATCTATCCCGAAGACTGGCCTGTTGATGAGCTTCTGAGTTGGATCCGGAACAATATGAATGTCGCCATCGATCTGGATGCCATCTACAACGACCATCTCCAGCCCGATGTACTGGTTCTGAATATTCAGGAAGCGGTGGAAAAAGCCTATGCATCCAGAGAAAAAGAGATGGGTGAGCCAGAGATGCGTGAACTGGAGCGGCGTGTTCTTTTGCAGGTGGTAGATGAATTGTGGCGTGATCATCTGCATGAAATGGACCTTTTGAAAGAAGGCATCGGCCTGCGGGCCTATGGCCAGAAGGATCCACTGATAGAGTACAAACGTGAATCTTTCGAGCTTTTTCAGAAGCTTATCGAGAATATCAATCGGGAAGTGATGCGTAAGGTTTTTACTCATTACATCGTTTCACCCCAGAATATGCAGGAAGTGATGGCGCGGATAAACCTCAACCATTCTGAGACTTCGGCATTTTCTAAGATGGGTGCTCAGCCACGGCAGAAGCAGTTACCAAATACCGGAAATCAACCGCCGAAAATCACTCCCCGTCATGTGGATATCAAGGTGGGACGCAACGATCCATGTCCCTGTGGAAGTGGCAAAAAATACAAAAAATGTTGTGGAAGAATAAAGAGTGAGTAAGCTGTGAGTAGTGAAAAAAGGAAATGGAGCATAATATGGACATAAAAGAACTGAAGAAACGCGGTGAGAGGTTGCTCAAAAAAAGAGGGCTTGAAGATGCAGCTGAAAGCGAGAGCTGGAAGCAGCTCCTCAGCCTTATAGGCTCCGTTTCCAAGGATACACCCCAGCAGCATTTTCGCGTGATGAGTGAAGAGGAGCGGAAGTATTTGATGCCAGAGGCCTTTGGCTATCTCTCTCATCTGTTCTATATGGGCTCTATCAGTACGCAGCTTTTTGAGCAGATTATCGCCTTTGCTCTGCATATACACTTTTTTACCAACAAAAAGATATCAAAATCCCTCATGGATACCATCGTAAATTACCATATATTTTCCGGACAGCAAACCGTTTCTGTGCGGGATTTTATAAGTATTATTACCGAAAGCGAAACCGATCAAAACTGGAACGAAGCAAATTAATATGGCAAAAAAATTAGTAATCGTCGAGTCCCCCGCAAAAGCAAAAACAATTGTAAAGTATCTGGGAAAAGATTTTGATGTGAAAGCCTCAATGGGGCATATTCGCGATCTCCCCAAGAAAAATATCGGCGTGGATGTGGAAAAAAATTTCCAACCTCACTACGTAACGGATCCCAGGAAAAAAGCGGTGATCCAACAGCTGAAAAACAGTGCCGCAAAAGCCGATGAAATTTATCTGGCATCTGACCACGACCGCGAAGGAGAGGCCATCGCCTGGCACTTAACCCATGTGCTGAAAAAGGAGATCAAAGACAAACCGGTGCACCGCATCGTTTTTCACGAAATCACCAAATCAGCCCTTCAGGAAGCGGTGAACAATCCACGGGAAATCGACATGAAGCTGGTAGAGGCTCAGCAGGCCCGTCGCATCCTGGATCGTTTGGTGGGCTTCGAGCTCTCACCTCTGCTGTGGCGCAAGATCAAGCCAGCCCTCTCTGCAGGACGGGTGCAATCGGTAGCGGTACGGCTGATAGTAGAGCGGGAAAAAGAGATAAAAGCCTTCGAAGCAAAAAGCTGGTACCGGGTGCAGGCGTGGTTTACTCTGGAAGATGACGGCCAGAGTTACGAGCTGAAAGCGGAATCCCCGGTAAAATTTGCTACCGAAGCCGAAGCCCGTGCGCTGTTGGAAGAGTGCATCGGCACTACCTTCACCATCAGCAATATAGCCAAAAAGCCCGGATACAAAAACCCATCCCCCCCTTTTACCACTTCTACATTGCAACAGGAAGCAAGCCGCCGCATCGGCTTCTCGGTTTCCCGCACAATGCGCATTGCCCAAAAGCTCTATGAAGCCGGACACATCACCTACATGCGTACCGATTCAGTTCATCTTTCGAAACTGGCTCTGAACATGGCGAAGGACGTGATTACCGAACGATTCGGGGAAAATTATATCAAGACCCGTCAATATGCCACCAAATCAAAAGGTGCTCAGGAAGCTCATGAGGCTATTCGTCCTACCGATATGCACAACAAAGTTGTGAGTAGCGACATCACAGAGCAACGGCTTTACGACCTCATCTGGAAACGCACTCTTGCATCCCAGATGAAGCCCGCTACTCTGGAACGCACCACCGTGGTAATAGACAGCACACAGCGTCCGGCGATGCTCACAGCCAAAGGCGAAGTGATTGTGTTTGACGGCTTTTTGAAAATCTACGCAGACCGTAAAGGCGCTGCTATCAGTGATACATTACTGCCTCCCATCGCTGTAGGAGACATCCTGAACTTACAAAAGATGGAAGCCGATGAACGGTTTACTCAGCCACCGGCACGTTACACGGAAGCAAGTTTGGTGAAGAAATTGGAAGAGCTGGGGATTGGACGCCCATCCACCTACGCCCCCACCATCTCTACCATCCAGAAACGGGATTATGTGGAAAAGAAAGATAAAGACGGCATCCAACGAAAATTTACATTGCTGCGGCTGGAAGAAAACCATGTGAGACACCATGAAAAAACCGAGACTGTGGGAGCAGAAAAATCCAAGCTATTCCCCACAGATATCGGTGGATTGGTAAACGACTTTCTCACCAAGTATTTTGATGATGTTTTGGATTATAATTTCACTGCACTGGTGGAAAAAGAGTTTGATGACATCGCCGACGGGAACATGGAATGGCATCAAATGCTGAAAGAATTTTATACTCCCTTCCATAAAAAAATAGAAGACACCCAGCAGGAAGCCAAGAAATTCAAAGGTGAAAAATTGTTGGGAAACGACCCCGTTACCGGAAAACCGGTGTTTGTTAAGATCGGTCGTTTTGGCCCGATGGTGCAGCTGGGAGCTACCAAAGAAGATGAAAAACCCCGTTTTGCCAGTTTGCCTCCCAACAAAACCATGGAAGATTGCACCTTGGAAGATGTGGTTGATCTCTTCAAGCTTCCCCGCACATTGGGACAGTTTGAAGGCCATGATGTGATCGTATCCAGTGGCCGCTTTGGTCCATACATCAAATGCAATAAGTCAAACTACTCCCTGCAAAAAACCGATGATCCCTTTACGATAGAACTGGATACCGCCATCAAACGCATCCGGGAAAAACGCGAAGCCGATAAACAAAAGGTGATTGCCGTGTTTGAAGATGGGGACATCCAGCTTCTCAACGGACTCTACGGCCCCTATATGGTGGTGAAGGGTGAAAACTACCGCCTTCCAAAAGGCACAGACCCCACAACCCTGGATCTGGCAGCCTGCAAAAAAATCGCTGCAGAAACAAAACCATCCAATAAACGGTGGCGAAAGAAAAAATAATGAATATCTCCGACAGCCTGATAAACAGCGTTCAAACCGTGTGGACGCATCGTTCCCGCTCCTTTCTCACACTGCTGGGAATCGTGATCGGCGTCTTTGCCGTGGTTACCATGTTCTCCTCCATCTATGGGATGAAGGAGCTCATTTCGACCCAGATGGAGCGTATGGGATGGAATAATTCCATGATGATCTACGCATCTCAAGGTGAGAAGAATGTCAAAGCCCGCTGGCTACGGTTTCGTTGGATACGGCGTCAGCCAAAGCCCATCGATTTTAATGACTATCTGCTGCTCAGTAAAGAGCTGGATGCCAAAAACATTTACGGCACCGTAGATAGTTGGCGGAAGTGGCAACACAATGGGAAAGAGCGCTGGATTCGGCTGACAGCCACCACAAAAGCCTTCTTTGAAAGTAAAACCTATCCATTGAAATCGGGACGGTATTTCAACTATTATGAATCTATGAATGCCGCGAAAGTGTGCATCCTGGGCTATCATTTTGCCGAGGAGAATTTCCCCGGCAAAGATGTGATAGGAACAACCATTTCTCTGGGAAACCTGCGGCTGAAAGTCATAGGCGTCCTGGATAGCGACCAAGTGAATAAAGGAAAAATGGACTTTAACAGCTGGGAACGGCGGCGAGATCTGTTTGGGGTGTATATTCCTCTTTCTACCGGCGCCAAGTACTTCCGCACCGATAACGCCATCGACCTGATTTACCTGCAAGCCTATGATGAAGCAGGATATCAGCAGCTGAGAACCCGTGCTCGGCAATTGCTCCTGGCTAAACACAATATGGCACACGATTTTGCTTTTAATGACCTGGGGGCCCAGATCATGAAAGTGACGGATGAGATTCAGGGAATGCTGAAGAAGTGGAATATCACTCTCTCCGCCATCGCTTCCATCTCACTTATCGTGGGAGGCATCGGGCTCTTCAGTACGTTACTTATTTCCATCAACGAACGGATGATGGAGATCGGGGTTCGGAAAAGCATCGGTGCCAGCGAGAAAGACATCTTTGCGCTGTTTTTGCTGGAATCTCTTTTTCTCTCCATTATCGGCGCGGTGATCGGCATCATCTTTTCCCTTATCGTCATCAAAATCGGCTCCGCCGCCCTCAAGATTGCTCTGCCTCTACCGGTTACCGGCATCTTCCTGGGCCTCGGCTTTGCTGTGATTATTGGCCTGGTCTCCGGCATATATCCTGCCTGGAAGGCGTCTCGCATCGATCCCATTAAAGCGATATACTTTATGGAGTAGGAGAGCAAAGCAGAGTTTTTCCAGTTTAGCATAGAATCATTTTCTGATATCAGAAAAAATAGATTGATACGGGGAAGGAGTATCTATGCGATTTTATGAGAATGGGATTGATATACCTGATGAACTGCTGTATGCGCATGATGAAGGCAAAGTTGTGTTCATTTGCGGTTCTGGCGTTTCCAAAGCTAAAGCCAAACTGCCTGATTTTAAGAAACTCTGTACAGATGTTGTAAATAGACTTGGAGAACCGCAAGGTACACTAATTCGTAAAAGACTTAAAAGAAAAGAAGTGGCCTTTGATCGCATCTTTGGGATGCTTGAAAGAGATTATCCACTTCCAATTGTTGAAGAGTTTGTTGCAAAATCACTGAAACCAAAAACTGACGATCTGTCCGCACATCGTACAATAATGAAACTGGCCAAAGCAGGTACAAAAGATTTCAGAATTATAACTACCAATTTCGACACTCTCTTTGAAAAAACAGAAATGATTGATAACAATGAAGTCTACGTATATCCACACTTGCCAAACCTTGATAGGTCAGGTGAACTAAATGGGCTTGTTTACTTGCATGGTAGGGTAAATGATGACTATTCTGGATCTGATGATGGAGGATTTATTCTTACGTCGTCATCTTTTGGTAGAGCTTATCTTGCAGATGGTTGGGCAAAAGATTTTCTTACGAAAGTCATCTCTGAATATACTATTGTATTTATTGGATATCAGGCTGATGATCCCCCAGTGTATTACTTACTAGAAGCACTACATGACACAAAACGAGACATGTATGCTTTCTGCGACGGCAATGAGTATGATTCAATTGCTGAGTGGGATGCACGTGGAGTGACACCTGTGAAGTTCGAAAATAGTGATTTTTCTTTTTACCACTTGTGGAAGACTCTTAGTTTATGGGCTGAACGTGCATCAAACAAGAGAGAGTGGATTAATGGAGTAATGAAATTAGCAGAGAAAGACCCTAAAGGATTAAATCCTTGGCAGCGCACACAAGTAGTACATCTCGTATCAAAATGCGTTGGTATGCGAGAATTCTGTGAGCATTCTCCATCTCCACATCCCGAATGGTTGTGTGTGTTTGATCCCAGAATTCGCTACGGCCAACCTGGAAGACTCGATCTGTTTGATCATGAAAGTGAAGTTGTGGATCCATTCAAAAAATATTGTCTTGATAGTGATGAAAAACTTTTAAATGTACAAAAGATAGATACTGGGTCTGATGATGAGGAAGATTTTAAAGCTCAATCTAATAATAATCCATTTAGTACAAACAAACTTCATGAAATGGCATTTAATTGTTTTAAAGCAAATGAGTTTGATGAATTTTCACTCACAGAAAATGATGATGAGTATAATATTCTTACTCTTAACAGCACAATTATTCCCCAAAGGATAAAAACACTGTTTCATTGGATATCCAATCAAATACACAAACCGCAAGTGCTTTGGTGGCTTTCTCATTATGATACAATAAATCCTGAATTGAAAAGTTACATCAAGACCTCAATCAACTTCCGAAACGATAAATTTGAAAAATACTTGAAAGTTCAGTGGCTGTATTGGTTAGATAGCTTAAGACATTCAGAAAAAAAGAAAGCGGAAGCAAGTTATGAACTCAGTCGTAGAATCCAAAGAGGTGAATGCAGTGCAATAACAGTAAAAGAACTGAATGAATACCTTGAACCCTATCTTAAAATAAATCATGTCTTTAAATCTATAATACCGGTTTTCACAGAAAAATCCCCAAATGTCTTTGATATTTCTTTTGAGTATCCAACGAAATTCTCAATCAGAGATTTACCTGATGAAATTATTGAGCATGTCTTGATTGGTTTACACTACCA
>JAGGWK010000009.1 GCA_021157525.1 Candidatus Cloacimonadota bacterium
ACCGGTTACCGGCATCTTCCTGGGCCTCGGCTTTGCTGTGATTATTGGCCTGGTCTCCGGCATATATCCTGCCTGGAAGGCGTCTCGCATCGATCCCATTAAAGCGATATACTTTATGGAGTAGGAAGCTCCCGTTTTCCTGAGTCATAAAGCATTCAGCATGGCTGCTGAACAGGACTTCGGGGTGTGAGTAATTTCTACGTCCGATATATTCGGCTCATTGTACTCCAAGCAGTAGCCATCAAAATCACTCACAAATCCACGATCCATTGTGGATTACGCTTAAATTTGTGTTTAGGCCGTACGGGAGCAAACTATCCCGCATATTTACCTTGACGACTTTTTCACACAACTCATTCATTGCCAATGAATTCACATGGTAGCAACAGCATGATACTTAATCGAGATATGCCATGGAGAAGTTCAGGAGGATTTATGAGACGAATTCTTTTAGCCGCGATAATCTGCTATGTTGCCTTGTCACTATTCTCTCAGGAAGAAATGGCACCAGCCAGACATCCTGCACCACCTTCACATGGCAGTGATGCTATGTATGACCTTTTGTTTGAATATTCATTGGGAATCGGCGGTGGCGAAGCGGGAATCGAAGCAGATGCCAACAATATTTATACCTCTATATGGAATGATTCACTCATTATCCGGTATCAGCAGGACGGCACTTTTGTAGAGATGTTCTCCATTCCCGGAGTGGAACACATTCGGGATATGGCCTATGATGGTACCTATTTCTACGGCGGAGCATCATCTACCATCCTCTATCAGATGGATTTTACAAGCCAAATCCTCATCGGCACCATCACTGCGCCTACAGACGTCCGTGCCATTGCCTATGATGAAGATAATGACTGCTTCTGGGCCAATAACTGGTCAACCAACATCATCCAATTTGACCGCAACGGAAACACCCTCAGTAGTTATCCATGCGGAGCTTATGGCAGCTTTTATGGCTTTGCCTGGGAAAACATCCTCAGTGGAGGACCATACCTGTGGGGCTATTCTCAGGATGGCTTCGGCAATGAACTGGTGAAGATGGACATTGCCGCAGGATGCATCCAGACAGAGACCTATGATATTGCCGATTCTGGCATTAATTACTATCCAGACAACATCGCCGGTGGCCTCTTTATCTCCCCGGAATTACAGAATTATAACGACTATCTGGTTATTGGTGGCGTAATTCAAGGCATGGAAATCTGGGGACTGGAACTGGGCTGGATCCCAGGTGGCAATGTGCCTACAGCACCTACCAATTTCACCGCCGTTACAGATCCCTCAGGAGTGCCGGACGTCACCCTTTGTTGGACGACACCAACTCATACTATAGCTGGAAATCCCCTCACAGATATCTTGGAGGGTCGCCTCTATCAGGATGATGTTTTGATTTACACAGACACAAATGCCACCATTGGAGCCGATGAAACCTACACCCATGTAGGTGCTCCAGGCGGGATGCACACCTACCGCATAAGCTATCTCAATATGGCCGGAGGCGGCCCACCCGCTACAGCAACCCTGTGGGTAGGAGAAGATGTGCCGGGTGCTGTTACCAATGGAACATTGACCGGGAATGTGCTCTCCTGGGAAAATCCAACAACCGGTTTACATAATGGCCCCTTCAATAATCCCATCATCGGCTATCACCTTACCCGCAGTGACGGTGTCGTCTTCGAGCTGGCTGGCATCATGACATCCTACACCGATGACACCATCCCCTCCCCTGGATATTACTGGTACGAGATTGTGCCTTACAACAGCATCGGTGACGGTGGCTCTGCAATAATACATCAGGGAATAATCCCACCCCCAATGATTTATGAAGAATTCAATCTCTTTCCCCCTGCTGACTGGACGATTACCGGCGGTACAAACTGGCAAGGTTCCGTTACAAACAATGCGGGTGGCTTGGCCCCGGAAGCACAGTTTTACTGGTCACCATCTACTGTTGGCATCCAGCGCCTGATAAGCACACCACTGGAATCTGATGGCTATTATTGGGAATTCAAAAGCATGGTAAATGACTACGGTGGTGGATATACTCTGCGCTTTGAAGCATCCGCCGATTTGCAAAATTGGGATACACTGTGGGAAATCTCTCCCTCTGCCAACCAAGGCCCGGAACTGATAGATGGTTTTTATGTGAATCCCACACCAGATGAACCCCTCTACTTCGCCTTTACCTTTGATGGCAATTCTTTTGACATAAACTATTGGTGCGTGGATGATCTTTTTGTTCTGTGCGCTCCTGTTCCCGATGTTTTCCCCTGTGCTGGTCATGTAGCCCTGCATGGTGGTGATGGCGTAGTGGAAAACACTGCCATCCATATAGATGCCAGCCTGCTCTTCCCCGATGAAACAGGAGATTTTGAGACGACAATATATGAAGGTTTACGCACCATAGAAGCCACTCTGGAACACTATGCCCATTTCGATACCACCCTCTTTGTACAGGATTCTCTGTGGCTGGATGTTGATCTGTGGTATTTGGAACCGCCCATCAATACATCCGCTACAGTACTGGATGACCATGTTATCATTGAATGGGATGTGCCCCAGACACCGCTGTTTATCGCTGGTTATGCCGTCTTTCGCGATGGAGAAGAAATCGGCATCACCACGGAGCTGGTGCTGGCAGACCTGTCTGTTCCTGCCGGAGAACACAGCTATTATGTATGTGCTTCTTACGAAGATGGATTATCGGTTCCCGGCGATACGGTGGTAGTGAATATCACAGATGCCGGAATCTCGCCAGTCCCGGCAGTTACGGCACTGGATGGCAATTATCCCAATCCTTTTAATCCTGAAACAGCCATCAGCTTTACTACCACAAATGCCAATGAATTCACCACGATAGAGGTGTATAACATCAAAGGCCAAATGGTGAAAACTCTGGTGAAGGATATCCTTCCTGCCGGTACCCATTCGGTAGTTTGGGATGGCAAAGATACGGCAAATAGAGCTGTTTCCAGTGGCGTGTATTTATATAAAATGAAAGCTGGAAAATATCAGGAAACGAAGAAAATGCTGTTGATGAAGTAATTCTGACGATAATACTATTTGCAGAATAACATCGTTTTCCTATTCAGAAATATTCCTCGCCCGCCATTCTGAGGTCTCTTGCACGTTGTTCTCCTGACGAAGAATTGGAATTTTCATGCATGTCCCCCTTCGTTTGAAGATCACCTCTGCAAGACTCCTCAGGGAGACGACTTTTTCCCTTTCATTGAACACACCCATCCCCATGCAGAAGCTTCGGGCTTTTTTGGTTAGGTATAGTCAGCACCAATGGAGATTGGCTCCTTTAGCGTTTTTGGGTTAAAGACCACGATCCTTCCACTCACGCCTAAAGCTTAGCCACCATCTATACTATGAAAAAATACTCTGAACAGGACAAAAGTTCTTGCCAACCTAAGGGCAAAAAATATTGGTATCCCTCGAAGAATTGTTGCTATTTACAATAGTTGTTAATAGCTTTATTTGTAGATCATTAGAAGTTAGCACTCCGGGTAAGTAGTTTGTGGATTTGAAGCGAACACAGCTTTATGAAGTTCTGGAGGATAATGTATTTTTAAGAATGTAATAGTAAAGAAACAAACAGAGAAGGCAGAAAATGCCTTCATAAAAAAAGGAGGATTCATGAAAAAGGTCATTGTGGTTATATTGGCGTTGTTGCTTACGGGGACAATGTTTGCGAAAGTGGATTTTTATGGTAGTGCCAGACTGGGATATTGGTACCAGATGATGGATGAAGAGATGACTGGCGGAGAGAGCCGGATTGACATGCAGTTTGACCGTAATTCTACCAGTAGACTGGGTATGAAATTTACTGCTGACAAACTTTTCAGCGTTGCTGAATTTGGTTTCAGTAACAGCGTTTATCTTCGTTTACTCTACGCAAAGCGTGATATGGGTAACTATGAACTGCTTGTCGGTCAGGATTACACCGGTTTCAATCTGGCCAATGCTTCTTCTCAGGGAACATCACTCCTTCTGGGGTATGAAAACCTGATGATCGGTTATGGTACGGTATATGATGGAAGACATCCCATGATCAAAGTGATCATGGATAACGGTTTCTATGGCAGTTTAGAAAGTCCCGAAAAAATGGATCCACTCAACTTAGGAGCTGATGCTATTGATGCTCTGATTCCTAAAATCAACCTTGGGTACAATTATAAGACGGAAAACTTCTGCGTTTCTCCGACCTTCGGTTTCAACATGTCTCAGTACAATTCCGACTTCAATGATTCAGAGAATGATGAGACAGTAACAGCTTTTGTATTTGCCACAACTTTCAAATACAAAATGGACAATCTGGAACTGAAAAGCCAGATTAACTATGGCCAGAACGAAGCTGATTATGGCGTGATCTCAACAACTTCCGCTTATGCATCCTGGGATGCTGAAAAAGAAGACGTTATTAACTCCTCCACTATTGGTGGGTATCTTCAGGCCAGCTACCCCTTTAATTTTGCAAAATTGACCGCCGGCGCAGGCTATGTCTCCTCTTCAGCCGATTATCTTGATGATCCTGATACGGGAATGAGTGCTTTCTTGCAGGCAGCTTTCAAGCTGCACAAGAATGTATCCATTATCCCTGAAGTTGGTTTGATTGATAACATGGAAAATGGTAATGATGTAGATGAAGGTTCATTTACCTATTTCGGAGCCAAATTCCAATATGATTTCTCTTACAGCATAGACTAATCTCCAGCAATTTATCGAGAACGCCTTTCCTCACGGGAAGGCGTTCTTGTGTTTTACCGGCATCTCCAGACCTCATCCCAATGCTTATATTCATTCCTGATGGGATGGAGACTTGCGCGGCGACCTGCAGAAGGCATGGAGGGTAAATCTCATTTCAGATCAGGCAGTGATCTTATAAAATTCCGGCCTCTTTCAGATTTTTTAATCTTCGGGCAATATCTTCGGCAAAAGCTTCGTCTGAGATTGAAGGATTCTTAGTTTCTACCATCCAGATATCACAGGGAACATGGGGGCACTTTCCGCAGGATATCAGACCCTTTTCTCTGGCACAGGTAACAATGGGACATCGGTTTTTACCCAAAAGCTTCGCCCAAGACACCTTTCCATCCAGAGCAATACAGCCGGTGCACTCGGTTCCAAAGGCGTGGCAGTCCTGGGCGCAGATCACGCCGCATACAGCCATTTCTTCTTTCATATTCACTTTTTTATCGTGATGCGTAAATTGGTAATATCCGGTTTTCCCGCCGGATACGATGGCAACGTCGTGTCACCCCAGCTTTGGGTCATCTCGGCCAATTCGCCTACTTTCACCGCCCTCTGATCTGTTGCATTCATCACGCCTCCCATCAATATCAGTGCAAAAAACACCGTCGCAAACTTATTCATATAAATCTTCAGGAGCAAATCCACACCTGCCCCACCGGGTCAACCAAAAACGTGGCAATCACCTTTTTCTTGCTTCTGGATGCAGCCGCAATAAATGTGACCAGTGAAAAGGAGCAGCGATGAATCTACTATGGGATGCAATGAAGCGACAGCCCACCCGGCGATTGTGGGCACCCATGCTGGGAACGGTCGGCATACATATTTTGGGGGTATCCAGTCAGGATGCAAGTGCTCGCCCCTACCTCTTTGCAGATGCTGCCGATGCGGTAATGCACCATTTCTCGCCGGATATTCTTTTTCCGCCGATGGATATATTTTTGGAAGTGCGAGCATTGAAACAAGCCCCGGGATTTACCGTTGACCGGTGCGCCCTGGAGGCCAGAGGCCTCGAAGCGCTGGCACAGGCACACCTCTGCAACCTTCCGCACATAACCACTTATTATAAAAACATGGCATCTATCTGCGCAAAATATCGCCAGCGCTGCCCCACGGCTGCATTTGTTACGGCACCATTTACGTTAGCAACTCTGCTGGCAGGCACTATGAGAATGCAGCAGGTGATGCTGGAAAATCCCGAACATGCCATGGCAATTGTGCATCAAGCCACCCGCCTGGTTCGTGAACATATCACACAACTCATCACCCGTGATTGCACGCTTTTGTGCCTGCTGGATCCCTTCGCCAGCCTGTTACACTGTGATGAATATCAGCTGTGGGCAGGGCGCGCCACATCAGAAATAGTTACCTCCCTCCATACTCTCGGCGCAACGGGCATTTTACATATCTGCGGAAACAGCTCACACATAATCACCGCAATGGCTGCCACCGGCGCAGACGCCCTCAGTCTGGATTCTGCTCAGGCAGGAGTTGACCTCCCTTCGGCAGCTGATCATATCCCGGAGAATTGCATCATCATGGGCAACCTCAACCCATTGGGAGCGTTGCTGAAAGCTTCGCCAGAAGAGGTGGCGCAGGAAACCCGCAAATTATTGGCATCCATGGAAAATATACCCAATTTCATCCTCTCTAGCGGATGCGAACTTGTGGCTAAAACCCCGTTCCCAAATATCAAAATATGGCAGCCACCGCCCGCTGCACCCATCCAGAAAAATAAATGCGAACCAATGATGTGCTGAGGCCTTGTACTAGTAAAAGGATAGTGTTATGGATGTGGAACTGAGAGACTTGATAGAGCAACTGCGGCACTATGTGCAAGGAATTACCAGGGATGAGGATACGGCAAATGAAGTGGTACAAAATGCGCTGTTTAAAGCACTTTCCCGAGGAAAATTGTTTCCTCAGCACAGGGGATGGCTTTTTACCGTGGCAAAGCATGAGGCCTATAAAACCTTGAAGCGTGCTCCCTACGCCATGCCGGAAGCGCCTCTGGAAGCACCGGCAAACTACCATGAAAACAGTATCGTGGAATATATGCATCTGCTGAAGAACGAAGAACGTAACCTCATCTATATGCGCTATTTCAATCAGTTTTCCATCAAAGAACTCAGCGCCCTGTTTCATCGGCCAGAAGGTACAATCAAGCGAAAGCTCCACAATGCACGGGAATCCTTAAAAAAGGAGTTTATTATGTCGGAAAAAATGGCAGCACCAGAAATCACTATTACACATTGCAAAGATCAAAGTCCCGGCAACATCAGGATTGCCGGGCAGGGATTGCTCATGGGAAACCCCGGCTTCGGCCCGGGAGATTGTGAGCTCATCCACTACTATGAATATCCCGATCGGGTATTCTGTTATTCCTCCGAAACCGAGGTTACCCGTAGGATGCAATTGGCTGGAAGCGAAGTGGTAGAAGTGGTAAACCGCTATCAGAAGCGGGAAGGCGAAACTGAGCGCCGCATGTATTACCAGGTAACCGATGATCAGCTGAAGATGGTGATGCGGATATTTGTGTGGGATAAAGATGGCATAAAGGTTCAGACCGATGAAGCGGAGCTGGTGCGTCCCAGTAACCGAACCCTCACGATTGGATCCACCATTACAGAGAGCAGAAAAGTAGTGATAGACCGGGTGGATGTAATCATTGATAATCAGGAATATCCCGGCTGCTTCCGCAAAAGAAGCAGTTGTGATGACTATCATGGCAAAGAGTGCAATGAATCCATCTACTCAGCTGAAGGCAGAGAGATTTTGCATCGTGGCTATATCGGAAACAACTGGCGGATGGGTGGATATGTATCCTGGGAAAAGATGGAAAACTCACAGGAAATTCAGTTTCACGGTGAGTCTTACCGTCTCTGGGTAGAAACGGTGATCATCAAATCCTACAAAAAAGAGCTGCTGCCTACCGATGGCGATGGCTTCTAATTCCGAAAAATACGGGTTGGCAATGCGGTATTGAAGCAGGTTCCGGCGGGATGGTTGTCCACTATTTCAATCGTCCCGCCGTAACGGCGAATCGTCTGTTCCACGATAAAGAATCCCATGCCGGTGTTTCCGGTTTTCCCGTAAGATACGTTTTGTTTAAACACGCTCTTTTAACATTTGTCCGGGATGCCGATGCCATCATCGGCAATTTGTTATTTACTCTCCGCCAGTTTCTGCTCCCATTTTTCTCTTTTGGATGGCAAAGACAACCCATCCTGTATATGAGCAAATAACTGATTTTGTATGAAAGCTTCATCCAACTTCATGCTTTTGGTTGGACGTTTTACCAGTTGAGCAAGTTCTTCCAGCATAGTTGCGGAGTGAGGATTTGAGCCCGAGTCAAGATGCAGCAGGTAGTTGCAGGATTCCCGGATAAATTCCGGAAGTATAGTCTTGTCGAAGCCCATCTTGTCCAGATGCTGACGCCAATGTTGCAGCCAGCCGGAGGACAGCAGGTAGGCGCCATCTTTCACCAGAAAGTCGATGACCGGCGGGGGCAGAAACAGCTGGAAACAGCTATCCAGTTTACGCAGGGAACATTGAGGCGGAAGCTGGTCGATGGCATTCAGGCAAGCGCTGCCAAAGATCAATACCGATTCTCCGGAAGCCAAAACTGCCGAGTCGATATCCTCTCGAGTTACCATTGGCAAGCCGCAATTTGCAGGGAATCCGTGGGTTATAATGCGAAAAGAACTCATCTGCGAAGCGGCATTGCTCACTTCCGGCAGCAGATTTTCGCAACAGTAAATATGAATTTTTTGTTTCATAGTGAGATGTCGTTTGGCAATGCATCTAAAAATCTCTCATCTGTCATCCTGCCCCCTCTCTTTCCTCACCAAATGCAACTATTTGAAACTATCGAGATGCCTCTGATGACGTCAAGAAACTTATTTTTGTGGGGATGCATAAACCTATGTTCCCTCCATTTGTCGAGAGGCCCGAAGTGCCTCATGATGATCGTCTCAAAAATCCTCGGATCAGAAATTTCTACACCGTGAGATCGTCGTTCCTGTGATGTGTGATGAAATAGCTCAATTTTTTATTTGACACAAAGGGGCATCTCCTTTGGTTCCAGGATAATTGAGTAATAAAGGATTTATCATGGATAAAAAGAGACCGGAATGGGTTCCTGCTGACGGTGGCAAAGAATTTACCACTTCTGTTATGAAGGGAGTTGAATCGATGCACGATGGCATGCCCGGTACCAGCAGAATCACATCACATGTTCCCCAGGTTCACAGACGTCAACTCACCATTGATGAGCACGTGCAAGGTGTGCTGGCAAAAGATCGCACTATATTGGCGCGCACCATCACTCTTATCGAAAGCAATTCACCACGACATATGCAAAAGGCTCAGGAAGTTTTGAAGCAACTCCTCCCCTACACAGGAAAGTCGGTGCGATTGGGCATTACCGGCGTTCCGGGAGCAGGGAAAAGCACCTTTATCGAGGCCCTGGGGATGCAGCTGGTTTCCAGCGGACATGCGCTGGCGGTGCTGGCGGTAGATCCATCCAGCTCATTAACAAAAGGCAGCGTATTGGGAGACAAAACCCGCATGGAAAAGCTATCCCGGGAAACCAATTGCTTCATCCGGCCCAGTCCCAGCGGCGGCACGTTGGGAGGCGTAACCCGCAAAACCAGAGAGACCTGCCTTCTCTGCGAAGCTGCCGGATTTGACGTGATCTTCATTGAAACGGTGGGGGTGGGACAAAACGAAATCACGGTGCGTTCTCTGGTGGATTTTTTTCTGTTACTCAAGATCGCCGGCGCAGGTGACGAACTGCAGGGAATTAAAAAAGGGATCATTGAGCTGGCAGATGCCATCCTGATAAATAAAGCTGATGGGGATAATCTGCAACGGGCAGAAGTAGCCAGGGACGAATTTTCCAGGGCTCTGCACTACCTGAAATCCCCTACCCGTGGCTGGACACCCCGCGTGCTCACCGCTTCTTCGATCCATGGTAAAGGAGTGGCTGATGTGTGGAAAATGGTTGAGGAATTTGTGGCCATTGTGCACAAAAACAAACTCTTTGAAGAGCGCCGAAAAAGCCAGATGATCGAGTGGATTCATGACCTCATCCGGGAACACCTGGAACAGCTGTTTTACCACAACGACGTGATTCGGGCAGAATTACCTCAAGCCGAGGCCGCCGTCACTGCCGGCACAATGCCACCCACAGCGGCTGCCCAACACCTGCTGGCATTGTTTGAAAAAACCCTGTTTCAAACTGAATATGCAAAGCTTGACGGCAAACCGGAAAAATAGTTCGTGGAAATAATAATTTTGTGAGACGGAGAAAGGGATGTTGTCACCTTATTTAGAACGTGTTCAGATAGATTTTTCGGTGAGTAAGCAGGACGAGCTGGCCAGTTCGATCGTTCACATGATCGGATTTGGTCTTAATCTCACTGCCATGGTTTTGTTGGTGGTTTTTTCTGCCCTCAAGGGAAATTCCACACAAATCGTCAGCTTCACTCTTTTTGGAGCATTTCTCAACATCTACTACATTTTTTCGGTGCTTTTCCATAGCTTTCAGGGCTCCATCACCAAGCGGGTATTCCGGATATTGGAGCTGTGCGGCACATACCTGCTAATGGCTGGCGTGGCCATCCCTCTCAGCCTGGTGGTTATCGGCGGCCAGATAGGCTGGATCTTCTTTGGCATCTTCGTTGGCCTCTCCATCCTGGGCATCGTAAACATCGCGACGAACCAACCAGGTGCATCAACCCGAGCCACAATCCTGCATATTTTCTTGCTTATCACCGGCGTTGTTTTCGTCATCCTCACCTACTCGGACTTTCCTGCGGGATTGAAAATCTGGATGGGTATATCTATGCTGTCCCTCAGTCTGGGACTTTTCATCAGAGGATTACGGGGTATTGCCTTTCGCCATGCTTTCAGTCATCTGGCCTATCTCGTTGCCAGCATTTCGCTGTTTTTCAGCTTTTTTGTCTACTACGTTTAGCCTTTGGCAGGATGCATACGTTCCTGCACCCTGCCTGCTATTCTACCCGCCGAATAACAGCGCGTAAAAGTACATCAACCCCCAGCACAAGAGTGCCCATGAATCCCAATACCACCAGCATTTCGCCATACCGCAGCAGATAACGGAAATCCAACAGGCGAAATCCTAAACCCGATTGAACACCCAGCATCTCCCCTGCCACCAGAGTTCCCCAGCCCAAACCCCACAGAAGCCGAAGACTCTGCAGTTGCGCTACCAATGACAGAGGTAATTCTACCCACCAGAACAGTTGCCAGGCAGAAGATCCACACACAACTCCCTCTTCGTGATATTCCCGAGGAACTGCGCAAAAAGCTCCATGGGATCCCACAATTCCGGGAAACAGCAGGGTAAGCATCATCACGGCAAACAGTGGCACTTCCCCAATGCCAAACCACAAAATGGTAAAGGGAAGCCACGCCATTGGCGGTATCCCTCGCAAAAAATGGAGAGTGGGGCCGCATAAACGATTGATGGATGGAAAAAACCAGAAAAGATATCCTAGAATGATGCTCAGCACCCAGACAACAGCAAGAGGAACAACCACTCTGAACAATGAAACTGCTGCATCCCGAAACATGGGAAAGCTGATAACGCTATGCACCAATTGCCTGAAAGAGACATCAACCGTGCAGGCCAGTAACACAAACACTCCCCCGAGTAATAGCCAGGAAAGCAGATTAATCCCCGATTTTCTCATACATCTGGCCTACAGAGGCGTCGCCGGTAACATACCCCGCAGATTTCAGCAGAGCAAACACTTCGGCTTCAATATGCTGCCCCCCAGGATCCAGTCCCAGCCGGTAGGCAGTATGAGCCAATGAAGCTCTGGCGACGTCTGCATCCAGAGCAAAGCGCTGCTGCACAAAGTCCACTACCGCTTCGGGGTGAGATTCCATATAGTTCATTGCTTTACCGATGGCCTGCTGTAATGCAGCCAGGGCCGGGGTTTTTGTGGCAAGAGCGGCATCATGACTCACCAGATCGCAGCAGGGATGCATGGGCCGGCTTTGACTATACCAACGTATCACATGAAAGCGGGATGCATCCAGCCGAAAAATGGAGGGAACATAATAGCTGATGGCCGCCACGTTCCCCGATTGCAGAGCAGAGGCCATATCCATGGGTGTGCGAAAGGAGATGAATTGTGGGGTCACACCCTGTTCGGTGGCAATAAGCCGCGCAAAAGCATCCAAAGTAGAGGCTCTTAAAACCCCGATTTTTTTACCCTCCAATTCACTCAGAGTTGCAATATCTCTGGAGGCAATAAGGCCATCGCTTTCCCGCTCTAAAAAGGAGAGAATTCGTACATCCTTACCAGCTGCCACATCTGCCCACGCATAGGTAAATGGCATTACAGCACAATCTACTGCATGGGCAACCAACGCTTCGTTTAGTTCCCAACCACTGTTAAACCAACGCACCACCACCCCATCCAGGTAACCCAGCTCGATGGCAAGCGAAACCGGCAAATGATTCATAGATGGCTTAATGAGACCGATGCTCAGTAGACTTTCAGTTTTTTTACATCCGGCCCCAAAAAGTGCCAGAAGTAATAACATCATAGATACTTTTTTCATAATTCCTCCCATAAAAAAACACCCCGACCATAACAGTCAGGGTGGCTATAAAAACCTAGGGCTTTACTGTGTCTATTTACGTGGCGTTATGCCAGAACTTCATCCAGTGATTTTTTGAAGATGGCTACGCATTTCAGCAGCTCCTCTTCGGTGATAACCAGTGGTGGTGCAAAGCGGATAATGTGCTGATGAGTGGGTTTTGCCAAAAGGCCATTTTCCTTCATCTTCACGCATACATCCCATGCTTCCTTGCCATTGTGAGGTTCAATAATTACTGCATTGAGCAACCCTTTTCCACGCACTTGTTTGATCAGTGGCGAATGGATTTTTTCTACTTCTGCACGGAACACTTTACCCAGTTTTTCAGCACGTTCCACCATGTTTTCGTCTTTGATAACGGTGAGAGCGGCGGTGGCTACAGCGCATGCCAGAGGGAATCCACCGAAGGTTGAGCCGTGTTCGCCGGGCTTGATGCAAAGCATTATTTCTTTGCTGGAAAGTACTGCGCTTACGGGCAACACGCCACCGGAAATGGCTTTTCCCAAAATCAGAATGTCGGGATGCACATCTTCCCAGTCGCAAGCCAACAGACGTCCGGTACGGGCAATACCGGTTTGCACCTCGTCAGCAACAAAGAGGACATTGTGTTTTTTACAGATGTCGTAGCATTTTTTCAGATATCCGTCGTCTGGCACAAATACACCGGCTTCACCCTGGATGGGTTCAACGATGAAAGCGGCGACTTTATCGCCTTTTTCTGCCAACAATGCTTCCAATGCAGAAGGATCGTTGTAGGCAATTTTTTCGATGCCGGGAAGGAAGGGACCATAATTGTGGTAGGCATCGGGATCGCAGGATGCAGATACAATGGCGATGGTGCGTCCATGGAAGTTACCTTCGGCAAAGACCAGCAGAGCTTCATTTTCCGGGATGCCTTTCTTTTCGTAGCCCCATTTGCGGGATAATTTCATTGCCGTTTCTACTGCTTCGGCGCCGGAATTCATTGGTAAAACCATTTCGTAGCCGAAGTATTCGGTTACGAATTTTTCATATTCACCCAATTTGTTATTGTAAAAAGCCCGAGATGTGAGGGTGAGGGTTTTGGCCTGTTCGATAAGGGCATCGATAATCCGGGGATGACAATGACCCTGATTTACTGCGGAATAGGCGGAGAGAAAATCGAAGTATTCCTTTCCTTCGGGATCCCATACCTTTGCGCCTTCAGCTTTTGCGATGACGATGGGCAGCGGATGATAGTTGTGTGCGCCATATTCTCCTTCCAGACGCATTGCTTCGGCAGAGCCAATAGAACCATGTACTAATTTTTCAGCCATGAGTAACTCCTTCTATTTTTGTATTATTTTCTGCATCCTCAATTGGCAATAGGGGATTTGATGTCAATGGAAATGTGGGCTAGTCTTTTGCTGATGTCTTGCTCTGTTCG
>JAGGWK010000046.1 GCA_021157525.1 Candidatus Cloacimonadota bacterium
ATCGTAGCGCAACTTGCTAAGTTGCGGAAGAAAAGGAAACAAGTTAGCAACTTGTTCTACTTGTTAAGTTGCGGAAGAAAAGGAAACAAGTTAGCAACTTGTTCTACGTTAAGTTGCGGAAATAAGCAAGAAGGCATCACAGCGTGATGATGCCTTCAATCAAAAGATTCCTCGTGGCTTGCCGCGAGGTTTCCACATACTCTCCCCTGATTTTCAGGGGAGATGCCCCGCCTGATGTGGGGCAGAAGGGTGGAATAATGAAAATTCGATTTTCAGCTTTTTTGCTGAGATAAAGTTGGCGAAATACCCCTTGGCTTGCCACGGGGATAGTCAACTTTGAGAAGTTTCTTTATTCGTATGGCTCTAAGATAGGAAAAAATGGCGGAGACGTAGGGATTTGAACCCTAGATGCAGTTGCCCACATACACGCTTTCCAAGCGTGCTCCTTAAGCCACTCGGACACGTCTCCCAAAGAGCAAATGCAAAAAATCGATGATGGGAGAATCTGTAAACTACTTTTTATCCTTTTTCCCACAATCTTCCGAAAGTACATTTCCAAGGATGTTTTTCAGATCCTTTAAGTTGAGTACATTGTCGGAGATATGCTCCAAAGTGTCGTTATCAATCACTTTTTCAAAGGTCACCCGAATCCGTGATTTGTTAAGTTGAGCATCATCGTCTGCGATATGCCGGTTTTCCAAAATCGATACGATGATGAGGCCGCTGAGGATGATTATCCAGTTTGAATAGATCCAGAAAAGAAAGATGGGGATAGATGCCAGCACACCGAAGATCAGCTCGATATTGGTAAAAGTGATGATATACCAGTTAAACACCGACTTAAAAACTATCCATACAAAGGAAGATATACCCGCTCCCAGCAGGATGGAGCGTTTGCGCAGGCGAGTGGTGGGAATGAGGAAAAATCCCAGAGAGAAGATAATCAGCAAAATCACAAAAGGGGAGAGGTAGAGGGAGATGTTTTGCAAAAAGGGGAGGCTGATAAACTTTGAAATGAGAGGCAGAGAGGTGGCGGAGAGCAAAATGAGAATGAGTAAAGATCCGAAAATTGACATCCCAAAAAACTTTGTGAGATTGCTGATGATATCTTTTTTTCGGTTTTCATGTACATTAAGGATGTTATCAAAGGTGTCGTTGATGATCTTGAACAGCGAATAGGATGTTAGAAGTAACACGATAAAACTGAATAGATTAAAGGAAATGCTTTTGGATGTGATGGTGGTGATGTAGCTAAATATCTGCTCGGCAGAATCCGGCACGAAAATGGTCTTTACTATCTCCTGGATATTCTGTTCCATATGCAGAAACTTCAGTTCGGGCAGGAAGTTGAGCAGGAAGATGATGAAGGGAATGAAGCCCAAAATGGTGACATAGGCCAAGGATGCCGAGAGACTGAAGACCCGTTCGTGATTGAATTTTTTCCAGAAAGTGTGCACAAAAGCCAACAGTTTATTCATAGTGCAATGCCTTGATGGGGTCCAGGTTACAGGCTTTCAGAGCGGGGAAAATACCGGTGATGGCGCCTACGCAGAGGGTGGATGCTACGGCTGTGATAATGACCCAACGGGCAGCGATGATGGGTTGGCCAAGATATCCGGAAACCACGCTGAGCAATGATAGACCCACTACCACTCCGATGAATCCGCCGATGATAAAGATGATAATGGTTTGTACCACGATCTGGATGAAGATATCTGTTCGCCGGGCTCCCACTGCCAGTCGGATGCCAATTTCCCTGGTGCGTTC
This sequence comes from Candidatus Cloacimonadota bacterium, assembly GCA_021157525.1. GTDB lineage: Bacteria > Cloacimonadota > Cloacimonadia > Cloacimonadales > TCS61 > JAGGWK01. The sequence goes on from JAGGWK010000046.1 coordinate 1,768, forward strand.
CTGCACCGTGGCCAACATGATGTTTGAGATAACGATGCCTGCCACAAAGAGGGAAACCAGACTAATGAAGAAGATAATGATACGCATAGTTTGAAAATTTTTCTGCATCTCTTCGGCCTGCTCCATATTCGATTCTATCCGAAACACCGGTTGGCCAGCCCGCAAGTTCAGCAGTATTGCCTCCAGTTTGTACTTCAGGTCGATAGCCTCTTCCGGAGATGCCGCTTTGACGGTGAGTTCTTCGATGTGGTCTTGTCCGGTGCCTTTGTGAATCATAGTACTCAATGGGATGAGGGCACGGCGATTCATCCAACCCAATGCATTGGCATTACCAATGCCGTTGTTCTTCAGGAATTTGTGCTCCATTATCCCTATCACCTGTAGGCGACGGTCGTTGATGGTGATAAATTGTCCCAAGGGATTTTTTGAACCAAATAGCTCATCACGGATTTTTGTGCCGATCACCACCACATCGGCAGATTGATTGACATCAAAGTCATTGATGAACCGACCCCTGTCGGCCGTCCACTCCTCCACCAGCGCATAGTCGGGATACACCCCCATCAAAAGGCCATTTTCTTTTTTGTCGCGATAGCTCATCGATAGCCAGCTGCTCATCTGAGGATTCACTGCAGTGGCTTCGGGTATCAGAGATTTTATCAGCTCTATCTCCTGCAAGGTAAAATACTCCGGCAGGTTCTGTGCGTTGTCGTACTCACGATTGTTATCGATGGCTATTTTGGTAAGACCACCTCGCTCGGTCATCCATGCGGTGGTGGTGGAATAGATGCCGTTTACCAGTGACAGTACCACAATGATAGACATGGTCCCCAGCAGGATTCCCAGTATTGTGACGGCACTGCGTATCTTCCGTGACCAGAAATCCGTGACTCCGGCGACGATACTTTCTTTAATTGATATGGCCATCTTCTATTAACCTATTAACCCATCTACAATGTTCACCCGAGTACTGGCACGAGTTGCTACGGCAGAGTCATGCGTGACCATCACGATGGTGTGACCCTTTGCGTGGAGATTAGAAAATATAGTCAGGATGTCTGATCCTGAAACCGAGTCGAGGTTTCCTGTAGGTTCATCGGCAAAAATAATGGCTGGATTATTTACCAGTGCTCGTGCAATGGCCACCCGTTGACGCTGTCCGCCAGAAAGTTCGGATGGTTTATGGCGCAAACGATCTCCCAATCCCACATCGGAAAGTACTTCTCGGGCTCTGGCTGCTCGTTTGCGAGGGGATACGCCAGAGTACATCAGCGGCAGCTCTACGTTTTTTTGGACATTCAGATGCGGTAACAGATTAAAGGTTTGAAAAACGAAACCTATTTTTGAATTGCGTATAGCAGCGAGTTTGCTCTTTTTCATGGCACTTATCTTCTCACCATCTAAAAAGTAATCTCCGCTGGTAGGGGTGTCCAGGCATCCTAAGATATGCATCAAAGTAGATTTTCCAGAACCTGATGGTCCCATTATGGCCACAAATTCTCCCTGCATTATTGTCAAATCGATTCCCCTGAGTGCCGGTACGGTGATTTTTCCCATGCGATACTCTTTCTCGATTCCCGAAATTTCAATTATTCCATTCATACACTCTCCATCTTTTCAGATGCATGCAAAATGGGAAGTCGGGTAATTCTGTCAAAAGAATTATTAGATTGACGTCCAGTGGGGTATTACATTGCTGTGTATTCATGGGGAAATAATGAAAAAAGAAGACACTATTCAAGTCTCTGTGGCTGGGTCAAAATCAGTCATAAACCGGTTACTCACGATTGCATCTTACGCAGATCACACCGTAACCATAGAAAATGGTTCATCATGCCAGGATGTGCAGACCATGCTTACTGGTCTTGCTGCCTGTGGCATGGATGCCTGTGGCGATTCTCCCATCACTCTCTCCGGGGCTCTGCGCAGTGGCTCCGTGGAGGTGCAGGATGCCGGGACGGCTTATCGGTTTTTGCTGGCTCGAGTGGCATCAGAACCGGGCTTTGTGGGGGATGTGATTCCTTCGGCCCAACTGTCCCGCAGACCCATTCAGCTACTGATTGCTGCTTTGCAGGCCCAGGGCGCCTATATCCGTGCAGCTGAGGATGGCTTCTATGTGGAGGGAACACGGCTTTCCGGTGGCATCCTTAGTGTGGATGCAGGAATCAGTAGCCAGTTTATCAGCGCACTTCTGATGGTTGCTCCTTCCTACCGGCAAGACCTCCATCTGCGGCTGACGGGGAAAGCGGTTTCCCTGCCCTATATCGCCATGACCATTGCTCTGATGAAACAGTGCGGCGTGGTGGTTGATGAGGTAGAGGATGGCTTTGTGGTGGCTTCCGGCCAATCGTACCTGGTGCCGGATGTGCTGTGGGCCGAGCCGGATTATTCCAGCGCTGCATATTTTTGGGCGCTGGGGGCATTGATACCTTGCACCGTAGAAACTACCAGTCAGAGGGGGCGTTTCCTTCCATCCAGCTCACTGCACCCGGATGCCGGGTTTTTGGCCCTTATGGCTGCTATGGGTGCCGAAGTGCACAAGACATCGCAGGGCATAATGGTAACAAAGAAATACCTCGCAGGCATCAATGTAGATATGGGCTCAATGCCTGATCAGGTGCCCACCCTTGCCGTGCTGGCTCTGTGTGCATCCTGCCCCACGGTGATTCGCGGAATCGCTCATTTGCGACACAAAGAATCTGATCGCATCGAAGCTCTGGTAACGGAATTATCGGCTTTGGGAGCAGACATCTCCTACACCCGGGGTACATTGAAAATTCACCCCCTGGCAGCGGTGCCAGCGCCCACCCTTTTGCATGTGCATAATGACCACCGTCTTGCCATGGCTTTTGGGGTATTGGCAGCACGCTATCCTCAGATATCTATCGATAATCGGGAATGTGTCCAAAAATCCTATCCGGGATTTTGGCGGGAAATGAATCGGATTCATTAAATATCTTGACATGAAAAATTCAAAAGGCAAAAAGAAGCGTATGAATTACAGGATTTTGATTTTATCAGGTGGCAACTCCAATGAACGCGACGTGTCGTTGACTTCTGCTGCCCAAATTGCCGAATCATTACAGGATTTGGCGCAGGAGATCATCGTGATCGACCCTGCAGCGTTTTGTTCCTATCAGGAGATGATGCGGGAGATAATCGCGCATCATCCGGACATTGTTTTTAACGGGCTGCATGGTGCCGAAGGGGAAGATGGCCGCATCCAGGCTTTGTTGTCTCTGGAAAAGATTCCCTACACCGGGTCGGGATATCGGGCCAGCGTTCTGGCGATGGACAAATACCTTTCCGGCATGATCGCCCAATCCGTCGGCGTACCCGCACCCCAGAAGATTCTCCTGCGCACTCCCGATGTGGGGCGAGTAGAAATCTTCTCCGGTATGGTGGGATTTCCTTTCATCATCAAGCCAAACGACGGCGGCTCATCGGTAGGCATCTCGCTGGTGCAGGATGCATCCGGTATAGAGCCTGCCCTGATCTCTGCCTTTGAACAGGCATCCAGTGTGGTGGCAGAGCAATTTATTCACGGAAGGGAACTGACGGTTACCATTTTAGACGGCACGCCGTTACCGGTGGTGGAGATTACTCCCCGCGCCGGATGGTATGATTACACAAACAAATACACCCAGGGCAATACCCGCTATGATGTGCCTGCTGCCCTGGGAAAAGAAGAGACAAAAAGGGTGCAGCAACTTGCCCTGCAGGTGTATCAGGTGCTGGGATGCGAAGTGTATAGCCGCATTGATTTTCGCTATGACGGAAAAGAATTTTATTTTCTGGAAGTAAATACGTTGCCGGGTATGACACCCCTAAGCCTTACGCCGATGGCGGCCAAGGCCCATGGACTTTCTTTCCAGAAACTACTGATGGAGATAATCCGATTATCTCTGAACAAACAGACTTAAAACAAATGAGGAGAATCCTATGAAAAAAATGATGATTTTTTTACTTTTGTGCTTTTCGGTGATGCTTATTGCAGAAAACCAGGTGGGCATTTCTATTGCCCTGGCCCCGCCCTTTGAGGCAGGCCAACACTTTAATGTGATTTATCCGGCCAACTTCAGTCCTACCGACCCGGAATCACAACCGATGATCTTTACCGTGGATATTAACTTTATCGATCCGGGCCCTGCAGATGGATGGTATCTCATATTTCACGCAGGATGGGATGGTGATATAAACGCCACTGCCGATGTTATTCTCACGCCGGAGGCTACCACTGTATTTCCACTGCATCTCACAAACCGGGATATCCTGCGGGATGACGAAATTCCTTACTTTGAAGAAAACTCCAGCGACTATGATGATTTCATCGATGCTATGGAAGACGCAATCCTTGAGACCGGTCAGCTCCCAGATGGCGAATATACTCTTTCCATGCAGGCTTTTGACGGTGATGATCAGCCCATATCCGAGCTGGCAGAATTAAACTTCACCATCCTGGCTGCTACGCCCATTATTCTCATCACCCCCGGGATGCCCTTTGGCTCTACCGTGTATACTATCGGTGATGCCTTGCCACTCTTTATCTGGGCTTCAAATCTCAGAAATGTCGAAATCCGCATATTTGAACTGGATAATGCCAATATTGATATCACGCAATTGGAAAGTATGGATCCGGTAGAAACAATTTTCCCGGCAGACTATGAAAACTCCTATGCTTATCAGCCATCAAATTATCAATTTAACCCAAGCAAGGTATATGCGTGGAATATCGCCGGACATCTGATCAACCCGGCCGGATCCAGCACAGACCCGGTGATGAGTTCCTACTACACCTTCAAATATGAAGCCAATCCAAATGTAGATCCAATCAATCAAACTATCAATAACATGATTACAAATATCACAGACCCTCAGGTTGATTTGCTGGTGAACCTTCTGAATAATGGCTATTCTCTCAACAATGTGATTATCAATGGGCAAGCAGTTGATCCTGAATATTTGATTAATCTGCTTACGGGAATCCAGAACGGTACCATCGAAATCGAATCGCTGATAATCCAATAAAGGAGGGGCAACATGAAAAAACTGATAGCACTTTTATGTCTGATATCTTTTGTCTTCATCGCTTTTGCACAGGAACCTGTGGCGGTAACCCTGAAAGTGAAGGGCGACGTGGAACTGATGCGTAACAACGAAAGGTCGGCAATTGTCACCGGAGCATCTTTGCAAAACAGTGATGAGCTGGAGAGTAGTGCCGATTCCTATGCTGCATTGAAATTTGTGGATGGCAGCTCGGTAGTGAAGCTCTTTCCCAACAGCGTGCTGGTGATAAACACTGAAAAAAGCAACGAAAAGCTAAACAAACGGAGTTATCTGAAATCGGGAAACGTGTGGTCTAAAGTGATGAAAAAGACTGGTACTTTTGAGATCGAAACTCCTACCACCGTGGTATCGGTAAAGGGCACGGAATTTAAAGTTGGCGTGGAAGATGACGGTTCTACACAGGTGATCACCTTCTCTGGAGAAGTAATCATGCGCAACAAAGAAGACAACAAGACGGCATCGGTGACTGCTGGTAACAAAGGACGGTCCACCGGATCTGGCGAAATATCGGTAAGTGAAACCGAAGAAAGCGATGTTTCACCGGAAGATGAAGAGATCATTGGTCAGTCCACGGAATATCAGACTTTGGAACTGGAAATGACTAATGCAGATGGCCAGACAAAAACCGTTATCATCAAGTTGAAGTAGGGGGGGGATATGAAAAGATATGTGATTTTCGTCCTTTTTGTAGTTTTAAGCTCACTCCTTATGGCGCAAATCGAACTGTATCATTCTGCTCCGGCAGTGATTTCAGCCGATCAATCCACCACCATCACTCTGGATGTCCGAGCAGGCTTTACCCAGATTAATACTGTGTGGTTTTTCTATCGTGCCAGCGGAGACCTCTCGTACACCGAAGAAGAAATGGTCCCTGGCACCGAATCTCAACCTGAATTTACCATCGATCTCAAAAACCCCGGAAATTTCGAAGCGGGACTGGAATATTACTTCATCGCCTTCGATAAAAACAACGTGCCGGTGAGTTTACCTGCATCCCAGCCTGAGCTCTCTCCCTACCGTGTTACCGTGGAAAACATCCCGAAAACCGAAAGCCCCTTTGTGCTTCTGGCTCCTGACAAAAATCTCTCAGACAATGACGGCGATTTTTTCGTAGCCATCTCCTATTTCTCTCTGGGAGATACGATGGATGCAGAGTCCATACGGTTTATGTTCAACGGTAAAGATGTGAGCAGTGATGTTACCGTGAGCTCAAACATGATCCTGTACAAACCCCGGAAAAAACCTGTTGGCAGAGTTGTCTATTCTCTGGAGGCCACACTTACCGATGGCTCCAAAGTCTCGTCACCTCAGTGGGTATCCACGATCGCTACCAAAACCGTAGAGCTCCCTCTGGATATGTATGGACATGCATCGGTGAACCTGTACAGCTTCAATGAAAACCGCGATGATGGCGATGATAACGATTTCAGATCGAACCTGAATTTTACTCTGGGTGGTCATCATAACTGGTTGCGTTTTGCCTCTCGCATCTATCTTTCTTCAGAAGAAGATAAAGATATGCAACCGGTAAACCGTTACAATCTTACTCTGAACGTTCCCCATTTCGAACTGGTCACCGGGGATTACACACCCAATTATGGTACCTTTACGGCATCCGGGAGAAATGTACGAGGTATCCATGCAAATATGCGGTTTAAATACTTCTCTCTCCTTGCTTCTTATGGCCAAAGCCGCCGTTCTATCGATGGCTCAGTCACTGTCGATTCTATGGGCGTTGCAACCAATAACGGGGGAACGTTCCGTAGGAATAACATCGCCCTTCGTACCGAAAGCGGAAATCCCGGTAAGTTCCTGTGGGGCTTTACTATAACGAAATCCAAAGACGATGTGAAATCTCTTGATAAAGAAGATTATATGAATCTTGCGACGGAAAACCCACAGCCCACCGTTACTCCCAAAGACAATGTTGTCATCAGCACCGATGCCCGCCTGAGCCTCTTCAAACAACGGCTTGTGTGGGGTGCCGAAGCAGCCATGAGTTTGTACAATAGCAACATCCTGGGCGGAGCTCTGTCACTGGATTCCTTGGAAGCAAACCTGGATCAAGAGATTGACCTTCCCTTTGACCCAGCAGATTTTGAAGATTTCTTCGTGATAAATGAAAATATCGAGCCTATCGAACCGGGAACGGCAAACCTCGCGTATCGTACCTATCTGCGCATGTACTTCCTCAAGAACCTTCTAAACGTGTCGTACTCTGCGGTGGGGCGGAGCTACAACTCCCTCTCATCCAGCTATCTGCAAAAAGATTCCCGGGTCATCAGCGTGTTTGATAACATCAACCTGCTGAGAAATCAGCTGATCCTCACCGGCGGACTCACCATTACCACCGATAACGTGTATGATGAAAAAGATATCACCAACACCAACACAAACTACTATGTGCAGCTGCTGGCGCGCCCTACCAATTTGCCCTATTTCAACGTCGGCTACAATGCCAACCTGTCGAAAAACGATGCGGACGATCCCGATCCAGATGATGCCTATAAAGAGTCTAAAGAGATATCTACCAGCGGCATTTCTCTGGGAACCGGATACATGGTGGATGCCATTGATTTTGCACCCACCAATTTCACCGTTACCTACAGCAATACGGTAAATTCCGACGATGCTTACAACGCCTTTGAAACAACCCGCAATAATATTTCCCTGAGTATGAAAAGCGAATTTGCTGAGTTGCCACTGGAAACCCAGATTTCCTACACCATATCTCTGGGAAGCAGTGAACAGGAAGATATCACAAAGGATACCCGGTACAATTCCATTTACCTCAGAGGACTGATGAAATTTATGGATGACCGTCTGAAACCCTATGCAGACCTGCGTCTGGTGGGGTATGGTGGCGATCAGGATGCCCAGAGTTCGCATCTGGTAAATCTGGGAGCCAGCTATAATCTTACCAACAACACCTTCCTTTCTACCAATCTGGGTATGAAGATGTATGCCAACGATGATGTGGAAGGTCAGGACTATTCTCAGTTCAACTGGCGTTTCAAGATCAGCCAGAAGTTCTAGTCGCATTTTTACTTATTGCCTGGATGCAGAGTTGTTTGCATCCGGGCTTTTATCTATAACAAGGATGGAAATATGAAACTACTCCGTATTCTGGGCATTCCTCTTCTCATCGTTATTGCCCTGCAAATGCTGTTTCTCACCGATTTTTGGGAAAACCTCGAATATAAAGCGAAGGATCTGTATTTCCTGGTGCGGGGTGCGCGTCCCGTTTCTGATGAAGTGGTGATCGTGGAAGTGGGTGACAACACCTTCAATTCTCTGAATGAACGGTGGCCATTTCCCCGAGAATATCATGCAAAGCTTATAGAAAATCTCGAACGGGCTGGAGCTCGTCAGGTGATATTCGATGTGGAATTTACCGAGCTCAGCAATTCTATATCAGACAGCATCCTGGCCGAAACCGTGGGGAAATACAAAAACATCATCTTGGCGGGAAAACTGATAAAAGAGGTGCATGCAGATTATGAGCGGGTGCAGATTCTCAAGCCCATCCCTGCATTGCTGGAAAAGGGCGCGAAGTGGGGAACCGTGAATATCTCTGCCGATGGCGATGGCTTTGTTCGTCGGTATGAGCTTTTTCAGTCAAGGCAGAATGAATCTCACTATTCCATTGGCGTGCTCTCGGCTGCGGATCCCTACCGAAGTTCCTGGGAAACAGACATAAATAACAGTCGACATTACTTAGGCATCCGGGAAAATTTCATTCCCAAGGTTACCTCCAGGAGTGCTATCCTGAATTACTATGGCCCACCACGCACCTTCCGGGTGTATGATTATGCCGATGTGCTGGATGACGAGGATTTTGAGCTGCCCAATCTTGATCTGGATATGTTTAATGATCTGATGGCCAACGGTGCCTTCAAAGACAAAATTGTGCTTATCGGCCTCACTTCGGTGGAATTTCACGATACTCACTCCACGCCCTTCTTTTCTCAGACGAAGCAACTGATGCCGGGAGTGGAGATTCACGCAAATTTCATCGAAATGGTGTACAATCAAGATTATCTCACCGATATGCCATACCTGCTGTTTCTATTGATTTTCTTGATTCTGGCATTGGCTCTCTATGGTCTTTTCTCCAGTATCAAGCCAACTCTCTCTATCTTCATCAGTTTACTGCTGATTCTGGGTTCTCTGGCGGGAGGATATTATCTCTTTTCACAAAAAAGCATTCTCATTCCACCGTTGCAGATCCCCGTGCTTATTTTGATACTCTATTTTGCGGGGCTTATTGTTCATTACATTATTACTGCCAAGGAGCGGAAATTTATCAAGCAAGCTTTTGGACAGTACATCGCTCCTGAGTTGGTGGAAGAGCTGATCAGAGATCCCAAAAAACTGGAGTATGGCGGCCAGCAAAAGGAGATCACGGTGCTCTTTTCTGATGTGGTGAGTTTTACGCCCTACACCGAATCCCATTCTACTCGGGAGACAGTGGAGCTTTTGCGTGAGCACCTCACCGCTATGGTGGAGGTGATTTCCCGGAATAAGGGCTTTTTAGATAAATTTGTGGGTGATGAAATTGTGGCCATATTCGGCGCTCCCGTGGAGCTGGACAATCATGCATATTGGGCTTGTAAAGCCGCTTTTGAGATGCGGCAAAAACTCACTGAACTACAGGCTAAATGGAAAAGGGAAAACCGTGATCCTGTGGAAGTTGGTATCGGACTCAATTCCGGTTCGGCCGTGGTGGGAAATCTGGGATCTGAGCAGATTTTTGACTATACCGGCATCGGTGATACGATAAATGCTGGCGCTCGCATAGAGGGGCTCACCCGTAATTTCAAGACCAAGAACAATATCATCATTTCGGAAGCCACCTATGAACTGGTAAAAGACAAAATCATAGCCACATACATCGATGATGCCAAGGTGAAGGGTAAAGAACAAACCATCAAAATCTATGAACTTATCGGTCTTAAAGAGACCATCGAATAGATACAAAAATGCCAGTGAGGGGGAGTAGACCTCACTGGCTGTCTTGGTAGGATTACTTTTGGAGAGTCTATATTGATTCTGCTGGTTACGTAGATGGGAGTCTGAGGATAACCGGCAGGTCAAACTCCAAGAGTAAACGTTATTTCATCAAAAGCATTTTATGGGATGCTTTCAGGGAATTGTCGAATTGAACCTGATAGAAATAGACACCACTGGCAACGGGGTGATTATCATCATCAGCCCCATTCCACTGGATGGCGGCAGCCTGAGTGCCTGCCAGATCAGATAAATCGTAACTGCGGACTTTTTGTCCTTTCGCATTAAATATTGAAAGTATTCCTTTGGTAAACTGCCGAGGCAGATTGAAGGCAATGGAAGTACTTGGATTAAACGGATTTGGATAGTTGCACAGAGCAATTGCTTCAGGTGAGGATATCACAGGATTGGATGCATCCACATAGCTGCCAACCACCAGATCGTCGATATACCATCCTTCTTCGGTTACTGCTGCATCAGATCCGAAAATGAAACGCAGCTGCACAGTTCCCGGGAAATCTGCCAGGCTGATCTCCACTTCGTCCCAATTGATGGATCCAGAAAAAACCGGCGTGCCGGGATCAAAGGGAGAATCGTCGTTGGGCTCGATGGTGTAGGGATAACCGCCCACAGGCTGAATTGACTGGAAGGGGCCGCCGTTGTGGGAAATCTCTATCAGACCACCGTCCCATGCTGTGGTTGCAGATTCTGTTTCTGCAGACATCCAGTGATGGAATTTTACATAGGCATTGCCAAAGGTATTGAGTACAGGAGTAGTCAGGGATGCATGGAGTTTATCTGCGTAGTTGGCTGCTCCCTGACCGCCGCATTTTGCGCTGAAGGAACCGTTTGGGGTCACATTGCGATAGTCATCCAGATGCCATTGGTCGGTGTAACCTGCAGAAAGTGCTTCATGTGTCCATTCACCCATACCGTTTTCAAAGGTGTATGCGGTGGTGCCAACGGGCAGAGAAATGGTTTCCATTGAGCTGTTGTTGTATGCATCCACGGAAATGAGGATGATATCAGCAGTATAATCTGATGGACAATCGTTGCTCACCGAGATGTAGATGGGTGACGAAGTTCCGATGGTACCGGGATCGATGGAGCTGATAATCGTGGTAGCATTGCTGATGGTAACGTAGGGATCTGAAGTCATGGCGGTGATGCATAAATTGTATTCATATCCGGAGCCGTTATTGGCGTAACTGAAGGTGAGGTTTGCTGTTTCACCGGGATCCAGCTGAGGGTCTGGACCAGAAGTGCTCTCCATGGTCATGTTACTGTATTCCAGGACTGGCATGTGCACCGGGATGAGCAGTGTCGATTGCCAGGAATCATCGGCATCCTGCATGTTTACATTCAGGGAGATAACATCGTCATCCAGCAGGCCGGGAAGCAGGCTGAGAGAAAAGGCTTCTGGCTGGGATGCGGTACTGCCGGGCAGTAATGAAGGGATGTCCATGGTAGCATTTTCCAGAGCCACGAAGGGATTCGTGGTAGTCAGCGTTACGGAGATGTTGCCATTAGAGGGATCTACGCCGATATTTTCAAAGGTGAGATTGAGGGCCAGTGTATCCAGCACCTGAGCCGAATTGTCTATGTAGTTGCCATATTCGGTAAAGCTATCAAGGTTACAGGTGATGAAGGGGCCGTTGGCAGCAATAACCAGGACATTTGCGGTGTAGTTGTTGTAATTGTGTTTGGTGGCTGTGAGCGTGAGAGTTTCTATAGTGGAAAGGGGCTCGTCAAATTCAATTACGGCAGTTCCCGACATATCAGAAAGTGCTGAGCCATATTGCTGTGTGCCATTATGGAGAGAAACCAGGGTGTTTGGCTCGGAGGTGGTAACGGTAAAAGTTGTGGATCCGAAAAATACTTCGTTGAGATGGGTGATAGTCTGAGTCATAGGGGATTCTGTCCAGATGTCCAGAGCAGGGTCGCCAATGAGGTTTGTTTCGTAGTCGCACCAGAACATCACGCCGCTAGTAATAAAGGGGATGGAAGCTACTTTTGCCTCCATCAGAGCGTCGCCCATCACGGTGATGTTGTCGCCATAGATAGCATCATTGTATTCTCTATGAAAATGCTGAGAAGCACCGTTTGTTGAGGAGCCATCACCCCATCCATAGCGGGAGTTTGCTATCATGGATACGGCGCCGGTAGCGATGGAAGTAAATTTTTCTGTGATGCAGTCGGCTTCATAGCTACCACTGGAATTACGGTTGTCATAGGAACCGCAGTAGCATCCCTGGGTAAAGAGGGTGAAGAAGTTGTGGTTGCTGCCGTTGTTTGTAAGATTGGCCGTAGTGATATCGTTCCGATGGAGTTTCATGGTGTATCCCACATTGGCGTGTCCCAAGTGGTTTATCATGTTTGGCCCTGAGCTCATCTGTGCCAGAAGCTCAGAAGCACTCCAGAATCCATCTCGGTCATACAGCGTATCGACATCCCACTCAGCAGAAGGTGCGCCAACGGTTGTGTAACCAAAATTGCTGCTTCCATCGATCATCTCGTCCATGTAGTCGCCACCCCATGCTGTCCATCCCAGATCTTCACCAACGAAGAGGACATTTTTCAGTTCTGCAGCAACCGGGGAATTCAAGTATCCGTCCACTTTATCGATGAACCGATTGATCTCAAGATCATTGTTGTAGCAAAAGCGGCCAATAGACAATTCGGGGATGAGGTCTGCTTCGTTTGCCTCGCCCCAGCGATCATCTCCATCGGTGTTCCAATTGCCGTCAAGACAGGCATAATACATATCAGCAGGGATATCCAGATCTGGCTCATTATTTACGGAGGCATACAAGCCGCGGTGAGGGATCACATCCACATCACCGGCCAGAAGTACGTATTGCAATGGATTGTCCTGATACACATCGATGATGTAGTTACGCACTTTATCTTGGTTATCAATGCCAGTCTGAGTTGCAATGATAGATTCGTAGGAAACGATTTCAACGCTGAGGCCACGGTTGATGTGAATTTCTTTGAACGCTTCCCAGTTGGGGATTTTGGATTCTTCAGCAACGATAAGGTAGTTGATGTTTCCGGTATCCTGCGGCCTGGTGGCAATGGAAGCCAATAGCTCCGGATTCTCGATCATATTGGAAACTTTGTTTACATGGGATGTATCTGTTTTTAACAGTGCTTCTGCCCGTTGAGCCCGTTGGGTACCGGCAGATGTGATGCTGATGGCTACCGTGTCAAACCAGAAGATTTCGCCGGTTTGTGGATTAAATTCGATAGGAGTAA
>JAGGWK010000014.1 GCA_021157525.1 Candidatus Cloacimonadota bacterium
GGCCATTAGGGAAATAGCAGTTTATCAGGCTGAAATCTTCAAATTCAAGCAAAAGCAGACGTCCTTCATGATCAAAATCGGCATCCCCAATGGAATACACCACAGAGATGGGCTTTTGCCGAGTGAATACCGCAACGCCGGAATACCCTTTGCGTTCGGCGAAATTCCAGTAGCTGTGATACCCCTGAAGCTCCAAAATTTCCTGAGGAATCTGTGCCTCCTGGAGCTTGGTTTCCTGGATGCAGAAAATATCTGGATTTTCCTCTGTCAGATATTCCATGAAGTTCTTCTTCAGCACCGCGCGCAGGCCGTTCACATTCCAGCTGACAATTTTCATTTACGCATCTTTCCCGTATTTTGTCTCCACCCCCACTCTGCCACATTCATCATATATGGGACAGGTAGAACACTTGGGATTGCGGGGGGTACAATGATTTTGACCAAAGGCTACCAGATAGCTGTTGTAATGAATCCAGTATTTCTGTGGCAATTTTTTGCGCAGAGCCATTTCAGTTTCTAACGGTGTCCTGGTATTTACATAACCCAGCCGATTTGAGATACGGTGCACATGCACATCCACGCAGATGGCTGGTTTTTTATAAGCTATTGCCCGCACCAGATTTGCTGTCTTACGACCAACACCGGGAAGTTTCAATAAATCATCGATTTCCTCAGGTACTTTGCCATCAAACTCATCCTGCAAAACAGCGGGGAGCTTTTTCAGATGCACCGCTTTATTGCGAAAAAATCCAACAGGATATATCAGCTCTTCAATTTCTTCGATTTCATAGCGATCCAGGTCGGATGGTGTGTGGATACATTCAAACAGCCGGCTTACTACTTCGGTAGTAGTTTTGTCCTTTGTGCGTGCGCTGAGGATGGTAGCTACCAGAATCTTGAAGGGATCTCCGGTTTGAGCTTCTACCAAATCTACTACCGGTGCCTGCACCGTCGCAAAATGCTGTTCTAAAACATGATAAATTCGTTCTATATTCATATCCTCACTTCCATGGGCCAATTAGTGTGGCTATTTCTCACTGTCAACGAAAATGAATGATAAAGTAATTGACGCAAATCAGCTAATCATACAGATGAAGCCCAAAGAGGTAATGTATGAGGAAAATCGTATTGATGTTTTTAGTGGGAATTTTCAGCGTTGGGGTATTGATTTGTGGACCACTTTTTTTCAGGGAATTGCGTTTTTCTTCCATGGGATTTCAGCAAATAGCCTTCGAAAGTTTGCCAAGTTTTGATTTTCATGTGAAAAAAGACACGACATCCATCCTGCAAAACGCAGAAGCAGCCCTAAATGGGATATATACCTTTGCAACTCCATCCATTACATTTCCGGCTATCGATACCCCGTTGAAGCAGATTTGGCACGAACGCAGCCTTGCATCCAGCAATACTCATGAGCTCTACATCCACTCTTTATCCATCCTTTGGGATTTGTACTACGCCCACCAGATTACTGGGGAGGATGTCTATCTCGATACAGCACTGAATATTACCGCATCCTGGATAAAAGAAAATAACCGTTGGCGCCCCACAACCAATATCTTTATATGGGGTGATCACTCTACGGCTGAGCGCACTATCGCCATACTGTATCTGTGGGATTACGCCAAAAGCGTGGGATTTTCTACCGCATCCTATGATGGCCTTATTTCTGCCTACTGCAACCAGGCAACTCATTACCTCAGCAATCCACAAAACTACATCACGCAGCACAACCACGGGATTTTTGAAGATATCGCTCTGCTTTTGCTATCTTACCATATGCAACCAGAAGAAGCTGCTACTCGCTATTCAACATTGGCCGTTTCGCGTTTTCAAAAACAAATTAAATTTGCTTTTTCCGAAAACAGTCTGCATCTGGAAAACTCTCCGGGATATCACTTTGTGGTTACCAATATAGCGACCTTCTTCACGGAACTTGCACAGAAAAAGATCGACTTGCCTGCAAGAACTTTACGGACAATAAAAGAAGCACAAAAGCTCAAAGGAATTCTCTTGATGCCCGACGGCAACCTTCCACCTATTGGAGATACAAATACCGACGATAATATTGGCTCAACACCTCGAATCTACCCGACAATTTTCGCCGATTCTCTGGCTGGATGTTTAATTGTATCCACTGCTGATCAATACATCTATGCCCGCTCCAAAGGAATTTCAAAGACCCACAGTCATGATGATGCTCTTTCTTTCATCTATGCAGTTCAAGATGGTTTAATCATCACCGAAACCGGTTTCCTCAGTTATGAAAACACTCCAGAAAGACTCTACACAAAATCGTATCTGGCCCACAATGGGGTATTTCCACAAACCTTTGAACCTTTTGAGAAATCCGCCTTCATTCGCAGTACCGGTTCTGGGGATTCGGTGTATTATGCTCAATTGGAGTTGCGCTCAGATTTTGGTACTTTTGACCGCCAATTTATATTAGATGATTCCGCAGATAAGCTGACCGTTGTTGACTCCCCTGCACAGACCTCATCTGATGAATGGACAATGCTGTTTCAACTCAGTAACCAGCTGACAGCACTCACGCAAATTGACAGTTTCAACATCCGGTTCAGACTAGAAGATCAAAAGTATCACATTGCATCAAATACGCCTGTGGAACTGATCACGGCACAACAAGAACCGAAAATTGGCTGGAAAGCAAAAACCTTGGAGAAGCTGCATCCTGCCATTACCATCCTGAAGAAAGTAAAAAAAGACAATGTCTCGTTATTGGTAATTTCCCCTGAATCGATAACATCTTCACATCAAAGCATAATCTATAATGATATCGGCTCCATGAACCTGAAGCCTGTCGCATATCAACGGGGAAACAGCTTGCCGCAACGCCCAAAGATTTTGTGGGGAACCCAATCCGCACGACGAGTGTACATATTCCTCATGGTTTCAGTATTTCTGGTAATCTCTCTTTTGGGTATACTGGCACTTTTTGCCATCAAATCTCTGAGAAATGTACTTCCTAAAATCGCCCTCATACCAAATGTCATAGCCATCCTCGCCATTCTCTACCTCATTTTCAGGCACATCAACTAAGCCGTGCTATTGACACAATTCGGCCTTTTAAAAGCTCCCGCCAGAAGTGTTATGAAGATATTTGAATGAATTATATCGAGTTGGATCATCAGGAAAATCCGAAGTTTGCCATGGCCTACGTGCAGCGGGAATCCCGTCAGGAGTTGGATTTCCTGCTGAGTCTGGAGTTCAATCAGTTTTTCACTGCCGTCGGCTAAACACTCTTTTTATGGATGCAGGAAGTCGTGACCTAACGTGTAATCAATAGCTGAACAGAAACATAAGAGCCAGGCAATAACCTCACAGCCATCCAGAAAAAGAATGCATCCATATACAAAAAGAGCCGCGAAAATGCGGCAAAAAAGTGGTCGGGATGAGAGGATTTTCCCGATAGCCATCGGGACGACCTTTCGCCCCCATTTTTGCGCGTCCTTTGCAAAAGAAAAAGCCGCATCGCTGCGGCTCTAAAAAACATGGTCGGGATGAGAGGATTTGAACCTCCGACCTTTCGCCCCCCAGACGAACGCGCTAACCGAACTGCGCCACATCCCGACATACAGAATCCAACGTTTTGAACGGCCCCTATCATGACAAGTTTTTTTAATCCCATTTGACATATTTTTTACCCTTCTAAAGGTGACCCCGAGGTAGAAATGAGCGTTATCAACATAGCAAATATAGAACATAGCTTCGGAGGCCAGGAAGTACTCAGGGGCATTTCACTGGCCATCGAAACCCACAGTCGCATTGGACTGCTGGGGAAAAACGGCTGCGGTAAAAGCACTTTTTTTCGTATCATCGCAGGACGGCTGGAGCCCCACGCCGGGGAAATTCACAAAGCCAGAGGTACTCGCATCGCCTACCTCACACAAGATCCCGAGCTGGATGA
Organism: Candidatus Cloacimonadota bacterium; assembly: GCA_021157525.1. Classification (GTDB taxonomy): domain Bacteria; phylum Cloacimonadota; class Cloacimonadia; order Cloacimonadales; family TCS61; genus JAGGWK01. The sequence goes on from JAGGWK010000014.1 coordinate 3,929, forward strand.
ATCTCTCACCCTCATCCAATGCGTGCTGGCATCCCGTCCTCAATACACCCTGGCCAAGCAGCAGTTGGAGGATTTTGCCCACACCATGCATCAGCACACCACTGATGAGGAGCTGGCCCACTACGCCCGTCTGGAGCAGGAATTTCAGGCTGCTGGCGGATATAGCTTTACAACCGAGCTTAAGCGCGTACTCTCCCATTTGCAGTTCCCGGAATCCTGCTGGATGCAAACAGTTGGCAGCTTTAGCGGTGGCGAAAAAACCCGTATCCAGCTTGCCCGCTTTTTGCTGCAACCCTTCGATGTAATGCTTCTGGACGAGCCCACAAATCACCTGGATATCGGGATGATCTATTGGCTGGAAGAGTACCTTACCAAACTGAGCAAACCCTTTTTGGTCATCTCCCACGACCGTTCCTTTTTAGAAGCCACCGCATCCAGCATCGCCGAACTGCATAACGGCAAGCTCACCTTCTATGCCTGTGATTATGCCCATTATGTTGCGGAGCGGGATATGCGGGCGGCGACGCAGCTCAAACAATTTAAGCAGCAGCAAAAGCTCATCCGGCATACCGAAGATTTTATCGCCCGCAACATGGCCGGGCAAAAGGTGCAGCAGGCCAAATCCCGCCTGAAGATGTTGAACAAACTGGAGCGCATCGATAAGCCGGAGGTTGCCCACCAGATGAAGATAAAAATTAGTACTACCGGTCGCAGCGGAAACGACGTGTGTACCATAGAAAGTTGCACCATCGGCTTTGGTGAAAATCTGCTGGCAAAAGAGATCAACAAACGCATCTACTATCAGGATAAAATAGCGATTCTGGGAAAAAACGGCTGCGGTAAAACTACGCTGTTACGGGCTCTCATCGGTGAGACTGCGCCACTGGCCGGCTCCATCCACATGGGGGCCAGCATCACCATGGGCTATTACGACCAATTGCACATCGACCTCAATGAAGCCAACACCGTCTTTGACGCCATTCACTCGTTGGCGCCCACCGAGCCACAAGGCTACGTACTCAGCTATCTGGCTCGCTTCGGCTTTCGTGGCGAAGCGGTAGAAAAATCCATCTCTGTGCTCAGCGGCGGGGAAAAGGCCCGGCTTTATCTGGCGCGACTGATTCACAAACAACCCAATTTTTTGATACTGGACGAGCCCACAAACCACCTGGACATCGACATGATCGCCTCTCTTGAACAGGCACTGAAGCACTACGGCGGCACCATCGTCTTTGTTTCCCACGACCGGGATTTCATCCAGCATACGGCTACACGCCGCTGGTTCTTCGACGGCACCACCGTGGTCGAAACCGACGCTTCGCTGGAAACCCTCTTTCGCAATAAAACCGAAGTTGCATCCAAACCAAAGCCCCCAAAGCGAAAAATAAATAAGAACAAAATAAATCCCATCGTGCTACAAAAAAAAGAGCAGGAGCTGGAGGATTTGGCGGCGAAAATTTCCCAGAAGGAAGAGGAACTTCACCGGCTGCAACTGAAACTGGCCGACAAAGCGGTGTATCAAGAGCTGGCACTGTTGCAGCAAACACGGACCGCCATCGCCATGATAGAAGAACAGTTACCAACATTGCGTGGCGAGCTTGACAACCTGGAGCTGGCATATTTAGAGATACTGGAATAAA
>JAGGWK010000013.1 GCA_021157525.1 Candidatus Cloacimonadota bacterium
AACGGTAAAGGTGTTGTTCTTGTTAAAGACCGTCAGGAATTATTGAATATTGTTAAGCAGAGTGAGAAGATTTCCTTCCCTGATCAGCTTGATCTGCTCATACGGAAATACTTACGTAAGAAGAAAAATTATAAAGATATAATAACAGCTCAGATATGCAACAATACACAAAGCACATTAGACCGTATAAACGTTTTGTGTTACAGAAGTTCATTCCCAACCTTGAGTGGGACTATAGAGTTCTGGTGGTTTATGACCGATACTACATAGCTAAAGGGCATATTCGGAATAATGATTTCCGGGCCAGCGGAGCAAAAAAGTTCGATTTCGATTTTACTCCGGATCCAAAGATTTTAAATTTTGCCCGTAAGATTTTTGCTGCTTTTAATAATCCTCATCCTTCAATAGATATTGCTTTTGATGGGCAAGAGTGCTATTTGCTGGAGTATCAGGCTTTGCACTTTGGCATTAATGTCTTGGTAAAATCAAATGGCTACTATGAACAATCTGATAATGGGTGGAGAAAGATTGATAAAAAACCGGAAATTGAAGAGGATATTGTGTATGGTTTCGTTGAATATCTCAATTCTAAGTTGAAAAACCTCTGAGTCTTTGCAGTGATGACTATGAGAAGAGTAGGATTTTTCCGATGTATTACTTGATTTGTTCGTATTATTCGGCCTGAAGATTCTTTGCGCTTCGTTTAAAAAAAACACAGTTTGTAACTCGTTCTTCTCCCATGACTGGCGCAGAAGAAGTCTTGTAGTATTCTTTGTCAAAACTGATTAGCCTTCTTTAAGAGTCGATTAATCGTAAACTACGCAAGTTTTTTTTGTCTATTTCTCGTGCTTCGTGATGATTTCCTCTACCAATTTATTCTGTGATACATACTCACGTATCATCATCAGATCTGGATGGAAATCGATCTCTCCCCAGTCGTTTGGATTGCAGGTGGTATAATGCACAGGATATCCTTTGTTGATGATCTCCTGAATTGCCTTGAGATAAAAGACATCACGATTTGAACTCAATCGCACCATCTCTTCCAATATGTTTACATATATCTTGGGCCCGTGTCCGCTGAATTTGATGATTCCCACCGATTCCCCATTGGCCTGTTCCAGAGGAATCTTTTTACTCACCCGTTTTACCATGCCATTTTCATGCACGATCTTCATGTCATCATCATCATACTGCTCTTTTTCGTCTACTACCATGGTGATGTTGTGCTCACTTTTCAGCAGTCCCCGGATCACATCCGGTGTAAACATATCATCACCGTTTATGGTGATGAACTCATCAGTCATAAAATGTCGTGCCATCCAGACGGAAAGCAGGTTGTTTGAGCAATCGTAAAAAGGATTGTAAACCGTTTGGATATTGAAGTCCTTTTGGTATTCATGAACTTTTGCCTCGATCTGCTCTGCCCGATATCCCACGATGATCACGATGTCACGGATGTTGTTTTCCCTCAGGCTATGAAGCTGGGCTTCCAGCAACGTAAGTCCCTGCCCAACATCCAGAAGGCTTTTGGGCGTGTTTTTGGTAAGTGGCCACAGACGCGTTCCCTTGCCCGCTGCAATGATGATAGCTCGCATATTCCTTCCCCTATTCATTTTCTTTAGGCAGGAAAATCATCCTATTCCTGCTGTCCACCGTTTTTATCTGTTTTGGTCCGGATGGAAACCGTTATTTGCCGATCTTATCTTTGCGAAACAGCCGATAATAGCTGTTTTTCAGCTTGGTATTGTTTCGCCGAAATCGGCGGAAAAGATAGGATGTCAGCAACAACCACTCATAGGGCACGTTCTCATATCGACGGTAAAACTCGATGATGGCCTGGGCCTGACGCTGTGTCGCATTTCCATCGGGCTTATACACAGTGTAGTTGAAAATCTCGTTTCGTTTCTCTTTATATGGATCATGGGCCAGATTGCGGGATACAAAATCCTTGATCTCCTCAGCCCGGTTAATCACGTCTCCTGCCTGCCAGGCAAAGGTATTTGATCCGATATCGTCAGATTTCTGGTAATAATCCGGTGCAGGATTGGCGAAGACGATAGGGCGATCGAAATGGAACCATTCGTAGCAGGCGGTAGAGATGTCTGATATCATAAGGTCTGCCTGGTACATAAAGGGCAGGATATTGTCGTCAATGCACACCTTTACTACATCTTCGGCTCCCAATTCCTGGATGAGATTATCGATCTGCTCATAGATGCCCCCTGGTTTGCGGAAGATGCGGCTGTGGTATTTTATGATGAGGTTGTAGTTTTTGTGCAATGCCCGAATGATTTCCATGGCCCAGAGATTCAGTGAACTTTCTCCGTGAGGAGAAAATTTTATCATCTTCATATGCACATGTTGGCTGATCCAGGTAGGGGCATAAAGAACTGTTTTGCGACCGTTGTTAAAGAGAGGCGTCACCTTCAGGGTGTTGTTTATCAAAGGATCAAATTTGGGATATCCCACGATTTTCCATTGGGGAATTTTCTTCAAATAGCCTGATTTTGCCACTTTGTCCTTTGTCTTCTCACCCGGGAAAAGTACTAGATCATAGACCAGGATTTTTAATGATTCCACATAATTTTTATCGGAAAGCCCGCCATGGAAAATCTCGATGGCTTTTCCTCTGAACAGTACGTGGTAGCTGGGATAGATCATCACCCGGATGCGGTGCCTCACAATAAGGCGCTGAATTTCAGCTTCATTTTTACATAGATAAGCCTGAATATTCTGATTACCATATTTCTGCATTAAGTGGTCGTAGATCTCCTTTTTCCTGGTAAAGACAATGCCTCCCAAGTAAGGATAGAGACGGATGATCGGTGGGATGTGTTGGATGTCTGTAACCAGATAGTAGCCGATTTTCAAGTTATTTTCCATCACGGTGCTCCAGCTTCTGCAAAAAGTCCAGTGCCCGATCGGTGGATTTTCCATCATTGAAATAAAAGACTCGGTGCAACATCTCTTGATAATCCTGACGGTATTTCTGCTGTGCTAATGCATTGGATATCATGTCGTTGATATTTTCCTCCTATGATACAAGTCCACGTAATTGAGGATGTTGAGCTCAACAGGCATGGAGTGCAGTTTTGAATAGCCATTTTCTGCTATAATGATGGGATTGCCGGTGATGAGATGCTCGTAAAGTACTGATGCCGTATCACTTATCAGGATGTCTGAAACCACAAAATCACCCATGGTGTCAGAACGGATGAGGTCGGAGCAATCGGAGAAATAGAGATGCTTGATGCCCTTGAGAGCACTCATTATGCGCAAGGTGTGGGTACGCTTGTAATCGTAGTAGTGAGGTCTGATGATAAGATTGTATTCCTGAGTGATTTCTTTGGCAAATTTAGCAGCATACCGTTTGTAGGTGCCCATGCTGTTATTGTACCAGCGGAAACTCAGCCGATATCCCTTCAGCATCAGTTTAAGGGCTATGATCAGCAACTTGGCGCGGTGGGTGATGCACATGGAAATGTCCATGTCGTTGTCCCAAGGCAAAAGCCGTTGTTCGCGGATTATCCCCTGCAAAGTGCCGCCTTCCAGCCAATAGGGAATGTGGGATTTTTCCAATTCAGTGGTAACATCTCGCAACATTTTCAGTGCTATAGGTTCGTTTTCTACTGCCATTCTCGATTTTCCAGCCCTTTTTCCCGCAGCTTTGCTTCGATAGCTTTTTTTTGTTTGATCAAAAAAAGTCCCAAGACCCGTTTGTGGTCTGCTCCTACACGGAACTTGCAGTAGTATCGGCTATCTTTGGCCATCTGCAGATAGAGAGGCCAGAGAGCGTTGAAATAGTATTCTTTTTTCAAATCGAATAAGATAGTATACATTAGCGGAGGTATCCTTTGCGGAACTGTTGATGATAGAGAATTTGCATTTTGCGGAAAAGATTCAGGGGCTTGGAGTTGGTGGGGAAGGCGTTTGTCTCGGCCATCTCCACCAGCCGCCGGATGAGCTTTTTGCTGATCTCTCCGCTGAGGTCAGGATTGATCTGAGCGATGTGCTCACGCCGTTTAGCGGCGAATTCTGCGGGATTTTGCAGGGATGTATCCAGCGCGGCCCGAAGTTGTTCCGGTTGGGTGATGTTGATGCCTTTGTCTTCACGGCTGCGGGTGCGGTAGGTTACTACCGGTTTGTCCAGCAGGAGCATTTCATAAATTACAGAGGAAGTGTCAGAGAGCATCACATCTGCCACGTGAAGCCAGGGGGTGATGTCAAAATCTTCAATCAGGTGGATGTTTGTGCCCTTTTGCAGGAAGGTGCGGATGGTTGCCTTATCCATCAGTTCATGAAATTTCACGCACCAGTATTCATCTTCTTTTGCGATGGACGGGATGATATCCATCAGGTCGGTGGCAGATTCCAGTTTTTTACTGAAGGTGGGAGCGTAGAGAATCACTTTTTTTCCAGCCGGTATTTTCAGCTTTCGGCGAAGATCTTTCTGCGGGTAATGCAGGATATAATCTACTTTTGGCCAGCCGGTTTCCAGCAGGACAAAGTAGCCGTATTTTTTTTGGAGTGCAGCAAATTTGCGGGTAACATAGGGCCCGGAAGTACAATAGCAATCGAAAAAATGACGGATCTTGTAGTGAGAACTTTTTTCCACACCCAGGCCGTGGAAGAGTTGAATTTTCTTTCCTGGAAGACGATAATCTACGAAATTTCCCGGTGCCAGAACGAAATCCGGATGGAATTGTATTGCTGCATCCAGGGTGGTAAACCGATGAACCCCATGCCAGGAATCGGGTAATACTCTGGCTACTTTGTCAGACAAAAAGAAGCCGCATTGATGGGGTGTGGTGATGATGTACTCAACCAAGGGCGCAACGATGGGGATGGAGTATTTTTTTGAAATATAAAAGAGAAATTGCATGGGATTATCCGTTGAACTGGAGGTTGTACAGCACCTGGTAGCGCTGGCAGGACTCCAGTAATTTCTCATGAGTGCCCATGCCCACGATTTCGCCGTTGTCCATCACCACTATTTTATCGGAGGTAAGGATGGTGGAAAGGCGATGAGCAATCACCACAACGGTGCGGTTTTCGGTGGCGCGGTCTATGGCTAACTGCACATTGCGTTCGGCTTCGGTATCCAGAGCGCTGGTGGCTTCATCAAATATCAGGATGGGAGGATTTCCCACAATGGCGCGTGCGATGCAGATACGCTGTTTTTGGCCCCCGGAGAGGTTGTTGGCTTTGGGATTCAGAAGGTGCTCGTATTTTTCGGGAAGGGTGTCGATAAATTCATCGGCGTAGGCGATGCGGGCAGCTTCAAAAATCTGTTCATCACTCACTTCATCCAGAGAGCCATAGCGGATGTTTTGGGCCACGGTATCCGAGAAGAGGATCGATTCCTGGGTGACTGTGCCAAAGAGGGTTCGCAGGTCTTTCAGCTTGATGTCCTGAACCGGTATCCCATCCATGACTATAGTGCCGGAGGTGGGATCGTACATGCGGGTGAGGAGATTCGCCAGAGTGCTTTTTCCTGAGCCGCTGCTGCCCACCAGAGCAACTTTTTCCCCTTTATTTATATTGAAGGAGATGTTTTTCAGCACCTGCTTTTCGGCATTGTAGGCAAAGCAGACATTGTCGAAAACAATCTGATCAGTGAACTGCTTTTTGTTTTTTTGGGAAGGGTGTTCTTCGATTTCGCTTTTTCTATCTAATATCTCAGAAATGCGATCCAGGGAAACCAGGGCTTTACGGATCTGGCTGTAGGCAACCGAGAGTTTTTTTATTGGATGCAGCATCGAGAAAATGGCCAGCAGGAATGAGGTGAACTGTCCCAAAGTGAAATTGTTGTTTCCTGCGATAATCTGATGTCCACCGATGAGGAGCACGATGATGCCCATGATGGAACCATTCAGCTCTGAGAGGGGAACATTTACCGAACGGTAGATTTGGCCTTTGAGCCAATAGTTAAAGTTTTTCGTGTTTACTTTATTGAATTTTACCAGCTCGTAATCTTCACGAGCAAAGGCCTTTACGATGCGCAAATTACTGATGGTTTCTTCGATGTTGGAAAACAGATTGGATGATTGTCGCTGAAGGCGTTTCGAATATTTTTTTATCTTGGTACCCAAAAAACTCAAAAGTATCGAAAAGACAGGGAAGAGGATGAGACTGTATAAAAAAAGTTTGCTATTGAGGAAAAAGGCGAGGTAGGCATACATAAAAAGCAGAACGATATTTTGCAGCACCATAGAAAAGGATTTAACAAAGAAATCGTTTACGATGCGAACATCGGAAACAATGCGCACCATTGTGTCACCAACCTTGCTTTTATTGAAAAAAGCCAAAGACTGGAAAACGTATTTGCTGAAAAGATCGTTGCGGATATCTTTGGCGGTGAGACCGCGTAAATAGGAAAAGAGAACTGATTTACAGAAGAAGAAGACGTTTTTCAGGAGAATGAGCACAATCATGGCGATGCTGATAGCCCAGAGTAAAACGGATGAATCGGTTTTGCTCAAGACGTCCTGCAATGCATCCAGCAACGGAGTATACCCTGATTTTTGCATGAGGTCAAAGATGGAAGAGGAATGGGACAGAGCTGTTCCCAGCACAGAATTGATGGCCGAGAAAAATCCCTGGAATGTATGGATGGTGACGGCCGTGTTGTCTGGCTTAAAAACGTAGTCAAAGAGAGGAACAGCCATCATCAGGCTCACACTGCTGAAGGCAGCAAAGCCAAACATGAAGAACAATGCCCCCAGCAGGTAACCCCAATGGTGGAAAATGTATCGGTACAATCGTGTAATATTATGCATCTTCTCTTATAATCCTTCTCTATCAAATAGCATTGAAATTTTTTCTTCTCGGTTTTATGTCAACACATATTTGGGTAATCTACGGAAGTGTGGGAAGTTAGATAGATACATCCAGGAAAAAATCCTTTACAAAGAAATGGGCAAATTTTCAGTTGTCCAGCCATACGAAAATCAAGAGGATTTTCCAAAAAACACAAGGAGGATGCATGGCACTAAATAAAGAAGCCAAATCGGCTATCATGGCAGAGTTTAAACTCCATGAGAGTGACACAGGTTCACCTGAAGTTCAAGTTGCACTGATAACGGAACGTATCAAGGATATCACTGAACATCTGAAAGTTCACAAAAAGGATTTTCACACCCGTCGCGGGCTGCTGAAACTCATCGGCCAAAGACGCCGTTTGTTGGACTATATGAAGAAGAAAGATATCGAACGGTATCGTTCAATCGTTAGCGCTCTGGGGCTCAGACGATAGATCATGGAGTAGAAAAGGGGAATCTTCCCCTTTTCACTTTTTTTTGAAAACACACTGATAAAACCTTCAGCGGGGACCGTGAGCAATAAGCTAAATTCATTAATAGTTCTGGCTTTAGCCTATTGCTTTTGTTCTCTGCTGAAACAACCAAGGAGAAAACATGGAGCACAATTTTAATATTGTACGCAAATCAGCAGAAATAGCTGGAAGAACACTGACAATCGAAACAGGACGCATGGCAAAGCAGGCCGGCGGTGCTGTTTTTGTAACTTACGGAAAAACCTGCATCCTGGCAACCGCCACCGCAGACAAAGAACCTCGGGAAGGAACGGACTTCTTTCCATTAACCGTGGATTTCATCGAAAAAATGTACGCTGCCGGCAAAATTCCCGGAGGCTTTTTCAAGCGGGAAGCACGTCCATCTACCGAAGCAACCCTCAACGCCCGTCTCATCGATCGGCCTATTCGCCCACTCTTCCCAAAAGGTTTCCGCAACTCGGTGCATGTGGTTATCACCGTCCTTGCCTATGATGGCGAAAACGATCCTGGGATGCTGGGCATCCTGGGCGCATCAGCAGCTCTTTCCATCTCGGACATTCCTTTCAACGGCCCGGTTTCCGGTGTTGGCGTAGGGCTCATCGATGGTGAGATTGTTCTCAATCCTACCCAGACTCAGTTGAAAGAATCTACTCTGGAGCTGTCGGTAGCTGCCTCTGAAACATCGGTAGTGATGATAGAAGCCGGTGCTCAGGAAGTGGGCGAAGATGTGATGATGGACGCTGTGTATCAGGGTCATGAAGTGATCAAACAGATCGTTCAACTGCAAAAGGAGCTGATGGCCGAAGTTGGCAAACCCAAGATGGAAGTAGCTCTGGACGTTGTACCAGAAGAAATCCTGACAGCGATGGATGCTGCCTATGGCGGAAAAGTCAAAGAACTCGCCAAGATTCATGGTAAACAAGAACGGGATACTGCGGTTGATGCTTTGCTGAAATCCATCCTGGAAACATACCAGGAACGTGATGGTGAAGAGCTCTTTGCGCAGAACCTGCGTTACTACAAAAAAGCCTACGACGAAATTTTCACCAAATGTGTCCGTCAGGCCATTTTATTCGATCATCATCGGGTGGATGGACGCGGGCTGGACGATATCCGTCCTATCTCCTGCGAAATCGACGTACTGCCCATCGTACATGGCTCTGCGCTGTTTACCCGTGGCGAAACTCAGTCTCTGGGCACCGTCACATTGGGAACCGGCAAAGATGAGCAGATCATCGACAGCCTGAAAGAAGAGTACAAAAAACACTATTTCCTTCATTATAATTTTCCACCATTCAGCGTGGGCGAAGCCGCCTTTATGCGCGGGCCAGGGCGTCGTGAACTGGGTCATGGGGCTTTGGCTGAACGTGCTTTAGCACCCATGCTTCCCAGCAAAGATGATTTCCCCTACACTATCCGTGTGGTTTCGGAAATTCTGGAATCCAACGGATCCTCTTCCATGGCAACCGTTTGCAGCGGCACTCTTGCCTTGATGGCTGCCGGTGTACCGTTGAAGAAACCCGTAGCCGGTATCGCCAATGGTCTTATTATGGAAGGTGAAGAATTTGTAGTTCTCACAGATATCCAGGGATTGGAAGATCATCTGGGCGACATGGACTTCAAAGTTACCGGTACCGAAGATGGTATCACCGCTATGCAGATGGATATCAAAATCGAAGGGATTACCAAAGAGATTATGGGTATTGCGCTGAAAAAGGCAAAAGCAGCTCGCCTGCACATCCTGGAACGCATCGTAAATACCATCCCTGCACCACGGGCAGAATTGGCTGACACCGCACCACGGATTGTCAGCATCAAGGTAGATCCCAATATCATCGGCACCATCATCGGGCCCGGTGGTAAAATGATCAAACAGATCGTCGAAGCCTCAGGTGCCGATATCGACATCCAGGACGACGGAACCATAAACATCGCTTCTCCCGATGGCCCATCTATCGCCATCGCCAAGGAGTTTATCCTCAACATCATCAGCAGTCCTGAAATGAATGAGATCTATACCGGTGAAGTCTTTCGCATCGAGCCATTTGGCGCATTCGTGAAGTTTATGAATGGCACCAAAGATGGCCTTGTCCATATTTCTCAGATGCACGAAAAACGCCTCCGTGACGTTACCGATATGGTGAAAATCGGCGATAAGGTGAATGTGAAGTATATCGGCGAAGATCGTGGTAAATTCAAGCTTACTATGAAGGGTGTGGAAGGAAATCCTGAGCCACCGGCAGAAGCGCTACAGAATTCCGCTCCCCGCAGAGATTCGGGAGATCGTCGTCCGCCCCGCAACGATCGCGGAGATCACAGATCTTCCCGTAACGACCGCGGAGACAGAAGACCTCCACGCCGCTGAGTTTACGAGGTCTATATGAGTAATTACAAAATCGCAGACATTTCTCTTGCCGGGTATGGTCGCAAAGAGATCGACCTTGCAGAGAATGAGATGCCTGGGCTGATGGCCCTGCGCGAAAAATACAGCGACGAAAAACCACTGAAAGGCTCCCGGATATCCGGGAGCCTTCATATGACCATCCAGACTGCTGTTTTGATGGAAACACTGGTGGAGTTGGGTGCCCAGATTCGTTGGGCCAGCTGTAACATTTATTCTACTCAAGATCATGCAGCCGCAGCCATGGCCGCAGCGGGTATTCCCGTTTTTGCATGGAAAGGCGAAACCCTGGAGGAATATTGGCAGTGCACCAAACAGGCCCTTTCATTTTTGGATGGCAGAGGCCCGGACCTTATCGTGGATGATGGCGGCGATGCCACATTGATGATTTTGGAGGGAGCGCGTCTGGAAAAGATCTATGCCGATACGGGGGAATTGCCGGCAGTACCGCAGGATGGCTCAGAGATGAGCATCATGCACGAAGCAATCCTGGAAGATATTGTCTCCCAGCCGAAAAAATGGACGACCATCGCAGCGCAGTTGAAAGGGGTTTCGGAAGAGACAACGACCGGTGTACACCGGCTGTATCAGCTGATGGAGGCTGGAAAGCTGCCTTTCCCGGCTATCAACGTAAATGATTCGGTAACGAAATCGAAGTTTGATAACTTCTATGGATGCCGTGAATCTTTGGCTGATGGTATTAAACGTGGAACCGACATCATGGTAGCAGGTAAAACCGTAGTGGTTTGTGGATATGGTGATGTGGGCAAAGGCTGTGCTCAGTCTATGCGAGGATTTGGTGCCCGGGTGATCGTTACCGAGATTGATCCCATTTGTGCATTGCAAGCTGGTATGGAAGGTTATGAAGTGGCTTTGCTGGAAGACTATGTTTCCAAAGCCGACATCTTTGTAACCGCCACGGGGAATTGCGATGTGATTACCGCAGAGCATATGACCAAGATGAAGGATTTGGCGATTGTGTGCAATATTGGCCATTTTGATAATGAGATCCAGGTTGGGGCATTGTATGCGCTGCCAGGGATCTCAAAATTAAATATCAAGCCTCAGGTGGATCGTATTACCTTTGCCGACGGGCATTCTATCATTTTGTTGTCTGAGGGTAGGCTGGTAAACCTGGGCAATGCCACGGGGCATCCTTCCTTTGTGATGAGCAACTCTTTTACCAACCAGGTTCTTGCTCAGATAGACCTGTGGAAGAAAAACTACGAAGTGGGTGTGTATCGCTTGCCAAAGCATCTTGATGAAGAAGTTGCACGATTGCATCTTGACAAGATCGGCGCAAAATTAACGGTGCTCTCCGATAAGCAGGCTGATTATATTGGCGTCTCACCAAATGGACCCTATAAACCTGATTATTATCGTTATTGATAAATCGAGAAAAATATATTGATTAAGGAGAGACTATGGAATTGATAGACAAAATCAAAGACAAAACGGCTCTGGTAGGTGTTGTTGGATTAGGCTATGTGGGGCTTCCCATGGCGGTAACTGTTGCACGAAAGGGCTATAAGGTAATGGGTGTAGATGTTAGCAAGCATGCGGTAAACAGCGTGAATGCCGGTGAAAACTATATTGGGGATGTAAATGACGATGAATTGCGAGAGTTGGTAAAATCCGGGATGCTGAAAGCATCTTTTGAATATTCTGATCTGAAGGCTGCCGATGTGATTATGGTGGCAGTTCCCACTCCTCTGGATAAATACCAGCAACCCGATTCATCCTTTGTTCGTAGCTCTGTTCAATCGTTATCTGAAAACGTTTCATCTCAGACTCTGGTAATTCTCGAAAGCACCACCTATCCGGGAACAACTCGTGAGATCGTGGCCCCTGCCTTTGAAAAAAAGGGCTTTACCGTGGGAAAAGATATCTTCATTGCCTTCTCTCCTGAACGGGTAGATCCGGGTAATAAAACCTACAAAACCCATAACACACCAAAAGTTGTGGGAGGTATGACAGCGAAATGCAATGAATATTCAAAAGCCTTTTACAATAGCATTCTGGATGCACCCATCCACTTGGCTTCATCTCCAGAAATTGCCGAGATGGAAAAAATCTATGAAAATACCTTCCGCAATATCAATATTGCTCTGGCAAACGAAATGACACTGCTTTGCGACAGAATGGATATCGATATATGGGAAGTGATCGAGGCAGCAAAAACAAAGCCCTACGGCTTTATGGCCTTTTATCCCGGCCCGGGAATCGGCGGACACTGCATCCCACTTGATCCCTTCTACCTTACATGGAAAGCGCGGGAATATGGTTACCACACACGGCTGATCGAGCTGGCAGGAGAGATAAACAATGACATGCCTCATTTTGTTATCAACAAAGCATCCCGCATGCTGAACAAAAAGGGACTGGCACTTTCCAAAGCCAAGGTCCTCCTTTTGGGTGCAGCTTACAAGCGGGATATCGAAGATATGCGGGAATCCCCGATTCATCACATCGTAGAGCTTTTGGCCCAACATGGCGTATCTTTCGATTATAATGATCCCTACGTTGCGAAATTTGAAAATGAAAAGAATAAGAGAGAATATAAATCCGTTAGTTTGGATACCATCGAAGAGTATGACCTGGTGATCTTGCTTACGGACCACACAGCCTATGACTACGATGACATTCTGAAACGTGCTCAACTGATATTGGATACTCGCTTTGCCTTTAATGGGCGCAAAGCGGATAATCTTGTACGGATGTAAGCAGATATTAAAGAAGGGTGAGGGGTAGTTTCTGCCCCTCCTTTTATTATGGCAACAAAAAAACCGGTTTATGTTCCAGAGCTCTTTGGCGATCTGGCCATTACTGATGATGGCAAGCAATGGTATGTAGTGCGGGTAAAACCCCGGGCAGAGAAGAAATTTGCCGAGTATGCCCGTCTGTACGATGTGCATTATTATCTGCCTCAGGAAGATAGCGAGCGATCCTATAAATACCGGAAAGTGCTCTTTACCAAGCCCATTTTCCCCGGTTATGTGTTTGTGCATTGCCTGCCAGATGACAGATTAACCGTGTATCGCAGCGGGATGGTTGCCCACATTCTCATAGTACATCAGCAGGAAGAGCTGGTACGGGAGCTGCAGCAGCTATACAAAGGCCTGAATCTTGGAGCAGAGCTCAAAGAGCATTCCTATCTCCCTGAAGGTACATTGGTACAAATCAAATCCGGCCCCTTTACCGGTCTTCTTGGGCTGGTGAAGGAAACCGTAAATATCAAAGAAATTGTACTGCAAGTTACCTTTTTACGGCAAGCTGTGGCAGTATCGGTAACCCCGGATCAGATAGAAATCCTGCGAAAAAAATAAAACTCTTTACAACCAGATACTCTCTTGCATCCTCTGCCTGAGAAATGCAAAAGGAGATATCATGAACACTGGTGAGTTAAAAACTCCTCAAATCAAGATCACACGCAAACGCGTTGTTTGGGTGTTACTTTTTATCGCTGCGATTATCCTGTTTTTTACTGGGTTATACACTATAAATCCAGAGGAAGTGGGGGTTATTCAGCGATTTGGTAAATATGTGTCAACTACGGAACCGGGGCTTCATTTCAAGATACCCTTCGGTGTGGACGTACTTACGAAGGTAAAAGTGAAACACGTCTATAAAGAAGAATTTGGGTTTCGCACTCTGGAATCCGGTGTGAACACACGGTATTCGTCTCAGAATTTTGATCAGGAATCTATCATGCTCACAGGAGATCTGAACATCGCCGATGTGGAATGGATCGTTCAATTTCGTATAAGCGACCCCGTGATGTTTCTCTTTAATGTACGCAACGTAACGGAGACTTTGCGGGATATGAGCGAATCTACCATGCAGGAAGTGGTAGGGGATCGCAGTGTGGACGAAGTGATTGTTCTCAATCGTAAAGACATTGCAGATCAGGCGACACAGATTCTCCAGGACAAGATGGATTTCTATAATTCAGGCATCGAGATTGTGACGATAAATCTGCAAAACGTCAATCCTCCCAATCCGGTTAAACCAGCTTTTAATGATGTAAACTCGGCAAAACAAGAGCGGGAACGCATCGTTAATGACGCATGGCAACAGTATAACAGCGTGATCCCCGAAGCTCGTGGTAAGGCAAAACGTACCATTGAAGAGGCCGAAGGATATGCGATCAATCGTAAAAACAGGGCATCCGGGGATGCAAACCGTTTTTTGAAAATTCTTGCGCAGTACAAAACCGCAAAAACGGTTACAAGGGAACGGATGTATCTGGAAACCATGCAAAAAATCATCCCCAAACTGGAGCATTTGTATATCGTGGATGAAGATCAGAAGGGCGTGCTTCCTCTGCTGAACCTGGATAAGGGAGGTGCAAAATGAAATATACCACACTCATCATTGTCGTTGTTGTGGCCGTGATCATCTTAAGCAATGGATTCTTTGTGCTGGATGAACGCCAGCAGGCCATTATCACGCAGTTTGGCGATCCCGTGGGAGGCCCGATAAAAGATGCGGGGCTACACTTCAAAACGCCCTTCATACAAAAAGTACACATGTTTGAAAAACGCATCCTTGAATGGGACGGCGATCCTAAACAAATTCCCACATCGGATAAACGCTATATCTGGATAGACACCTTTTCCCGCTGGCGCATTGCTGATCCCCTTACCTTTTTTCAAACCACACGGAATGAGCGATTTGCCCATGGTCGTCTGGATGATGTCATCAACAGTACCATGCGGGATATCGTGAGCTCAAACACCCTCCTTGAGCTGGTGCGTAATTCCAATCGACAGATGGAATACACCGAAGAATATGAGGCCAGTGCTCAGGAAAAGATTGTGGAAGAGCCTATCGATATCGGCCGTAGCGCCATTGCTGACAGCATCTTTTCCATCGCATCCGTCTTGGTTGCAGAGTACGGTATCGAGTTGATAGATGTGAATGTGAAACGGGTGACCTATGTACAGGAAGTACGGCAAAAAGTCTTTGACCGTATGATATCCGAGCGACAGAAAATCGCTGCGAAATACCGTTCTGAAGGTCAGGGTCTCTCGGCTGAAATTCTGGGAAAAATGCAGCGTGAGCTGGATCAGATTGAATCGGAAGCCTATCGCTCCGCTCAGGAGATTATCGGTAAAGCCGATGCTGAAGCTATAACAATTTACGCCAAAGCCTACAACCGTGATCCGAGCTTTTATGAATTTCTAAAAACCCTGGAAACCTATGAAAAAACCATCGGAGAAAAGAACACGGTAATCATGTCTACCGACAGCGATTACTTCAAGTTTTTTAAAAGCAAAGGAAATTAATGAGCCATACATTGTGGATGAAGCGGGCCTTGGAAGAGGCCCGCTTGGCTTTAGCTGAGAACGAGGTTCCCGTGGGTGCTGTACTGGTAAAGGATGATCAACTCATTGCCGCCGATCACAATCGCACCCGGCAACAGGGAAATCCTTTGGCTCATGCCGAAAAGCTCTGTATCGATGCGGCTCTTACCGACGGGCAAAGCTACCTCTACGATTACACGCTGTACATCACCCTGGAGCCCTGCATCATGTGTGCCGGGATGATTGTGTGGTCACGGGTGGGAACCGTGGTTTTTGGTGCTTACGATCCAAAAGCGGGTGCTGTTGGATCGGTGTACAATGTGTTGTTGGAAAAGAGTTTTAATCATCATCCTACTGTGATCTTCGGGGTAGAAAAAGAGGCGTGCAGTAACCTTTTATCCACGTTTTTTGCCGAAAAACGACACTCTACTTCCTGATGAAAATCGGTGATTGACAGAAAAAAGTACACAAATATTTCGGTAATGCGCTTCAAAGGCGCACATTGAGTATTTGTCGCGGAGAGTTGCCGGAGCGGTTGAACGGGGCGGTCTCGAAAACCGTTGTGGGTTTACGCCCACCCAGGGTTCGAATCCCTGACTCTCCGCCAGAATTTATCCACCCTCAGGGGTGGATTTTTTGTATCTGGATGCAAGAGAGATGCCGATTTGTTGCGTTTTCTCTCAGAGTAATGGAATTGGTATAAAATTCCTTCGGGATAAGCATCTCCCTGCGGGGAATGTATCTAAGTGCATTTCATCGGCACTGCCCTGTTTATGCATGATACGGTAGGTGAGAATCAGGTAAAAAAAGGCCACAGAGTTTTTCTGTGGCCCGGGAATATGGAAAAACGCCTATCTGCGTTTTGTCTTGGTTTGATGTTTCTGTTGGTGATTGAAGTATTCAACCAGCAGCGGGCTTGCCACAAAGATGGAAGAATAGGTACCCACAACCACACCGATAAGTATAGCAAAGGCGAAGTCATGAATCACGCTTCCACCAAAGAGGTAGAGGCTGAGCACTACCAGGAAAGTAGTAACCGATGTAATGATAGTACGGCTGAGAGTCTCATTGATCGATTTGTTGATAACTTTGCCGTAGTTTTCCTTGCGATAGAGTCTCAGGTCTTCACGGATGCGGTCAAACACCACGATGGTGTCGTTGAGGGAATAACCCACAATGGTAAGAAATGCTGCCACCACCGGAAGATTGATCTCGTATCCCAGGAGTGAAAACACACCCAGGGTGATAAAGACATCATGGAACAATGCGAGGACAGCAGCGATGCCGAAGGAAAATTCGAAACGCCACCAGATGTAAATGATGATGCCCAGCAGAGCCCAAAAAATTGCCATGATAGCCTTTTCCCGGAGCTCATTACCGATGCGGGGTCCAACTTCGTCCTGTAACCGCACGAAGTTTTCCTCATCAACATTATCGGGGAAATTGGTCTTTATCAGGTTGATAATGGAGTCTCCTACATTTTCAACAGCCAGCGCTTTGATCAATACCAAAGATCGGCCTTCTGAACTACTGATACTCTGAATTTCGCAGCCGGTGATACCATTCTCATCCAGAATATCACGAAGACGCTGGATGTCTAGTGGCTTAGCATCTGCTGTTGTAGGAGTTACATCCAGCTCAAGCTGTACGCCGCCCTTGAAATCGATACCGTACCTAGGACCACCGCTGATAGCCAGTGAAACCAAACCCACAAGGATCAATGTCAGGGATATAGTGAAGGCAATTTTACGATTGCCGATAAAGTCCGCATTTGTATTTTGAAAAAATCGCATCAATCCCCCTAGATACTCAATTTATCACGTTTAACGTTGGTAATAAAACCATCGAAGATTGCTTTTGCCAAAACGATAGAGGCAAACATCGAGCCGATGATACCGATGGACAGTGTTACTGCAAACCCTTTGATAGGGCCTGTACCAAACTGATAGAGCACAAGGGCTGTGATCAGGGTGGTGATGTTGGCATCCACGATAGTTATAAGAGCACGACTGAAGCCACCGTCAACGGCGGTGCGAATGGTTTTACCTTGAGCGAGATTCTCGCGAATACGCTCGAAGATAATCACATTGGCGTCCACAGCCATACCAATTGTAAGAATCATACCGGCGATACCTGGCATGGTGAGTGTGCCTTCCAGCATCGTCATCGTTGCCAGAATGAAGCCAATATTCACGAGTAAGGCGATATCTGCTATCAGTCCGGAAAGACCATAGTAGATTAGCATAAACAGCACAACCATGATCATCCCGATAACTGCTGCCAGGACGCCGGACTTGATACTGTCTTTACCCAACGTCGGTCCTACCGTACGTTCTTCGATGATATTCACTGGAGCTGGCAGGTTACCTGCGCTCAGCACGATAGCCAGATCCTGAGCTTCTTCCAGGGAAGGAATGCCGGTGATTGAGGCATCACCAGTGGGAATTTTATCTTGGATAGTGGGTGCAGAATAGACGATGTCATCCAGCACAATAGCCAATCGTTTTTTGATATTCTGGCCGGTGATAGTAGCGAAGCGTTTTGCGCCGCGTTTATTAAATTTCAGCGAAATGTAGGGTTTTCCTTTGGTCTTTGGGTTCATTCCCTGACCAATACGGACTTTGGCATTTTCCAGATATTTTCCCGAGATTTCGGTTTTTTCATAGAGCACATAAACCGGACGTGCAGCCCGAGGATCGCTCCGGTCTTCTTTGCCTATTGCCAAGGTAAAACCAGCGGGGACCTGAGCCATAAAGGCCTCATCTGCCAATAATTTCCGCAGGTTTGCCAGATCCTTGTACTCGATGTATCCATTCATGCCGTCACCAGATGTGAGAGTGGTAAAGAGATCACTGTAGGGTACATAATCGTCTTCTACGTCTTCTTCTTCTTCGGCAAAGACATCTTCTACTTCTTCTTCACCTTCTTCGCCATCTTCCAAGTACTTAAGGAAGGCATAGTCTTCCACATGTTCTTTGAGGTAGGCATCCAGAGAAGCGTAGGTTGCCTTGACGTCTTCAGCGGGAGCGAGTAGCTTAAATTCAAGCATGGCCTGTTGGCCGATGAGGTCTTTTGCACGGCTTGGGTCTTTAAGACCGGGAAGCTGAACAATGATGCGGTTAGTTTGTCCTACCCGCTGGATAGAAGGCTCTGACACACCGAATTGGTCAATACGGTTGCGGATAATCCGCTCTGCTGTACGTACTGCATCATCCTTGTCTTTCTCGTTCAGCTGCAGTTCAGAAAAGTCCACTTCCAACTGTATCTGAGACCCGCCCTGCAAGTCCAATCCCAACTTCAAATGTTTGTGTGGGGGTAGGGAAAAATCATCCGTAAAGATGGGAATGACAAACCATACGGTGAACACTAGCACAAGCAAAATTAACAAGCCACGTAGTTTCGTATTCTTCATTCGCAACGACTCCTTATTGTATTATCTCTTTAATTTCCAAAAGTTCAAAAACATTTTTATGCCGACTGGCGTCAAGAACTTTGTCCCGGGGCCTGAAACCCTACTTCTTTGGCATCATGTTTGCCCGGAAGCTTGATCTCGCCATTCTGTTCTTCAAACTTTGCGATGTTTTGCTGCAATATCTGCATCAGCTGTTTGGCATGCTGGGGAGTAGTAAGTACACGGCTGTAGATGCGGGCATCTGGCAAGCCGGGGAGTATGCGTCCAAAATCGATAATAAACTCAGAAGGGGAATTGGTGATCATGAAAAAATTAGCGTAGATTCCTTCGCCTACCTTTTCATCCAACTTGATATTCAGTTTTTTTTGTTGTTGTGGATTATTCATGGGTATCTCCTTTTTTTGTGCATTTTTATTTGTTTGGGATGCAGGTCTCCGGGTTCTGAATTTTCTGTTCCAGCTCATCAGTGTTTATATTTCTCCTTGAGAGCCTGGTACACGCAGGAGGGTATCATGTCGTGTACATTGCCACCCAGTTGAACTACTTCGCGGATCATGGTTGAGCTGAGGTAGAGGTATTGGTGCTCCGGCACAAAGAATATTGTTTCGATGGCGCCATAGAGTTTTTTGTTCATCAATGCCCGAGATAGCTCGTACTCAAAATCTGAAATAGCCCGCAGACCGCGAATCATAACATCGGCGTGGATGCGGCGGGCAAACTCTACCACCAGTCCATCAAAGATCTGCACTTCTACACTGGGCATATCTGCGGTTGCCTGTCTACACAGTTCAAAGCGTTCTTCAGTGCTGAAAGTGGTGCTTTTCCCGGTGATTTCTGCCACCCCCAGTATCACTTTGTCAAAAAGCTTGATGGACTTATGTAACACATCCAGATGCCCATTGGTAATGGGATCGAAGGTGCCGGCATAAATGGCGGTCTTCATTGCTTATCTCCCCGGATGCAGATTTGTTCCAGCTCGGCAACCTCTTTGGGAATGCTCACAGAAAGATTGATGTAACCTTCTTCCGTTACCAGGATGTCGTCTTCGATGCGCACACCGATGGCCTCTTCGGGAATGTAAAGTCCCGGTTCCACCGTGATCACATGACCAGGGATCAGGGGCTCGTCTCGTGGCCCTACGTCATGAGTATCCATACCTAAATGATGGCCCACACTGTGCATGTAGTATTTGCGATACTCTTCGTCTTTTTCTATCAAACCAAGTTTCTTCAGGGCGGCAGTGATCAATTCTACCGTGCGTTTATTCAGCTCCGTCATGGTTACGCCGGGTTTTACCATGCTGATAATCTCTTTGTTGATATCCAGCACGGCCTGATAGACCTCCCGCTGACGTGGTGTGAAGGTGCCGGAAACCGGGAAGGTACGGGAAATATCTGCACTGTAGCCCAGGCAGTCGGCGCCGACGTCCAGAAGCACCATTTCATTTTCCCCGACAGGGCAGTTATTGGCGTGATAATGCAGGGTGGCGGCATTCAGCCCGCTGGCGATGATGGGGAAGAATCCCTGATGTGGCAGTCCGCAATTCATTGCTTCAAAGCGCAGCAGTGCTTCCAGCTGATATTCATGCATTCCGGGTCGGGCATCGGTGAAGATGCGGTGGATTCCTTTGCCAGTAGCTTCGATGGCGGTGGAAAGTTGCTCAATTTCCCAGGCATCTTTGCAAGCGCGCAAAGGGGTGATTATCGGCATAAAGCTCTGGAACATCACATTGGGAAAATGATCTTTCAGGGTGCGGATGAACTGCTGTTCGCTGTTTAATCCGCTTCCCAAGCCGCCGGTTGCTTTGTTTACATAGCAGGTTTTTACCTTTGGCATCCATAAATTGAGGTGGGTTGGTAACTGGTCCAGATAATGAACGTTCTTGATGCCGCTGGTTTCTGTGGCGTCTTGGGGAGAGGTTTTGGCTCCTTCCCATACCACCATTGCGGGATCCTGACGTTCGATAAACAGCGTGGCAAAAAAGCTTGTGGCCGTTTTATAGCCGACAAATGCGGCATTGGGGGTTTCCAATCCGGTGAAATACAAAAAATTATTTTCCTGCTTAAATCGGCGTGGATAGGTTGGTTCCGGAGCACCGAATATGATGATCATCTCATTGGGTTGTAACGCTTCGGCCAGGCGGGTTCTCCGATCTTCCAAATTTGGTATGTTCATAGCTACTCCTTATCCTTATTTGCAGCATCAATATTACGGTTGATACTTTTTAGCCAGCTTCATCTGTCAAGCAAGATGTTCAGTTATCTGGCAGTTGGCTATGTGTGATTACATTGCACAATCTGATGAAATGGCGGAGGCGTTTTTTGGCAGGATGCAGGGTGCTGTCAGCCAATATGCAGAATTCCGTAAGTGCCGTCAAATCCCGCTGGTGAAAAAGTGAACCGGTTTTTCTGAACCGCCAGAATGCACTGAATCACAGTATCGGGGATGCCGGACGGCAACGCATCAGCCAGCCGGGGATGTTGCCACAGAGCTATTTCCGAAGGGAAACTGCTCATCAGGGTCTGGAAGAGTGCTACCACCTTCTGAGAAGTCACCGATTTGATGCCCAGTCCGTGGGCAATGACTTCTACCAGGGGGATGAGGTGCATAAATTGCCGCTTGTGGGGGATGATGCTGCTGTCTGAAAGTTGCTGAGCCCGTTGTTTTACTCCCAGCAACATCGGTTTGTGGCAGACAGGGCAGCGCAAATCTTCCGGCGGATGTTGGTCAAACCACAAAGGGTGCTTGTGATGTGGACGGTTGGCGCGATGTCCCGTAAGGAAATAGCGGCCTTCGGCGGGATTAAATTCTGCGGTCATGGCAACGGCATTGTTACGGATAGCGGCGATAATTGTCGGATAGGTGGCGGCGGTTGTATCCAGAATGGTAAACTCCCGGCCGATGCGATTGAGAGCTGCGCTGTGGCAGTCACTGTTGGAAAGGAAGGTGAGTTGTGCCAAGTCGGGGATGCGGGCCAGCATAGCGGGGTCTGCGCTGAGACCGGTTTCTACAGCGTGGATCCGGGGAAGAAAATTCCCATAAAATTCAGTAAGCTCGCTGAGGTTGTTTTTGCTGCCATAAATGCCGTCCGGGGTGAGGACATGGGCGGGAATAATCTCCATGGCGGGATCGATGGCGGCGATTGCCCAAAGCTGGTCTTCCAGCTCTTTTTGGCTGTTACTGGTGATGAAGGGGCGGCCAATCGTATTTTTCATGCCCCATTTCTGCATCAGCTTCTGCATCGCTTCCACCGCAGCGAAATGGGGAAAAAGCACCACATGATGGGCGATGGTTTTGTTGCGATAGCCGGGGAGTCGGGTAGAAAATATCACCTCAGTCTGAAGCAAAAAATAACGATCGTCCCGGGGTAAGGAAAAGAGGCCCTCGGCGGTTTGATGCAATGCGGATTGAAGCTCCTGCATCCTGGCCGGAAGCAGGCAATCGCCGCTACCGAACACATGGATGCCCTTCTGATGCATGGTCTGCGCTACGGCTTCAAGGGGAATCTGCCCCACACCGCCAGCGTAGCCGGAGTGACTGTGAAGATCGACTGCCAGCTGCATCATAGGTTTTTCAGATGTTCTGAGGCTTGCCGGCCATAGTTGCTGCCGGCGCCAAATTTGCTGATAACCCGCTGGAAAATGGATCGGGCTTTGGTAAATTGTTTCAGTCGCAGATAACATTCTCCGGCTCGAAGCTCGGCAGATGCAGCCCAATCGGTGATGGTGGGGTAATTGTAGCTTACTTTGAGAAATTCGGTGATGGCGGTTTCGTAGAGATCCAGACCACAATAGGATTCCCCGATCCAATATTGAGCTTCCGCTTTGAAGGCGTCGTCATCCAATAACGAAACAGCGTTGCGGAACATCTCGATGGCGTTGTTGTACTTTTTATCACGGTAATGGCAAAAGGCGATGTCGAAGAGGGTTTCTGCCTGAAGGCCGGTGTCCCCCCAGCGATCCAGGATGATCTCGTAGGCGGAAACAGCTTTTTGCCACTGCTTCAGGCGTTTGCACACAAAGGCAAAATTCCGCGCGGCATCGAAAGCCAGCTTGCCGTCGTCATCGTTTTGGATCACGTAAAAGTAATCTGCCAGGGCTTGATCGAAGTTTTCCATGGAGAAGTTGATGGTTCCCAGTTTGAGATATGCCTGCTTGCGAAGCTGCATATCAGGCCCGGCGGTAACAGATGTAAAATCGGCAAGGGCCAGTTCATTTTCTCTGTTTTCCACATGCAGGATACCTCGCCAGAAAAGGGCATCCATGCGGGTCGAATCGCTGAGAGTTTTTTCTTTAAGGAGTTTATTGAATTTCTTCAGAGCTACTTTTTTATCGATGTCTTTATAGTAAATTCCCTCATTCAAGGCTATCTTATGCATATCGGCATCGGAGAGTTTTTTACCGAATTTTCTGGTGAGAGCCTCGGCTTTTGGACGGTTTCCCACTCGATACAGAGCGATGATGTTTTCCCTGGCAACCGTTGTGATGGTGGGGTAGGAGGTAAAATTATCTCCCAGAGAATCCACGATTTTTTTGTATTGGATGGCTGCATCCAGATATCGCTCCTGAGCGAAGGCGATGTGCCCCAGACTTTCTATGTAGCCCAGGTTTTTGGGCTCCAGCTCTGCCAGCTGTCCATAGGAATAGGCGGCCATGGTCAGATCACCGGTTTGCAACTGAAGCTTGGCCAATTGCTGCAGGATATCCTGATTTTTTCCTTGGATGTACATCAACGATTCCTTGGCTTTTTCACGGTTTCCCAGAGCCAGGTAGTCGTTTGCCAATGATTGGTAGAGGGCGTCTGTGCGGCGGTTTATAGGAATGAGAAGCTGGTATTTTATCGCTTCATCATATTTTTTTGCTTTTCGTAGGATGGTGGAAAAGTAGCTGATGGTGTTGTCAAATCCCGCAAAGTCATCGGCGTTGTTAATCAAAAAAGCCAATTTATCGATGGCATCATCGGTAGCGCCGGATTCATTGAGTACCACCGCATAATGGAAATAGACCTGTGGCTGGCTCAACTTTATCTGGTGATCTGCCAAGCGATACAATGCCAATGCCCGGGCGTCGTTATCAGCGGCATAGTAAAATTCTGCGGCGGTGATTTTGGCTTGGAAATAGCGGTCTGAATCGATGCCGGGAACCTGCTGTAACGCCTCGAAATAGGGGATGCCTTTGGCCAGTTCATGGTTTTGCTGATAGTATTCCCCCAGAGAAAGGCGAAATTCGTGGGCCGCCTGCGCCGTGGGGTAGTGGTTGATGAAATCCTTCATGTCGGCAATTACTGTGGTGTCGATGTTTGCCATTACCAGCCGCCGCTTGATCTGCAATTCCCGTATCCATTCATCCTGCTGTGTGTCATCAAAATTGCTGATGATACGATTGAGCTTTTTCAAAGATTCGGCGGCATCCTGCTGTAACGATTCAAATTGCTGACGTTGGATAAGCTTGAGATAAATCCTGGCTTGCTCGTATTGCAGTTGTGGACGCTTGCTACCATCTGCTATGGCAATAGCTTCCTCATAGGCCTTGAGATCCTGGGCCAGAATGCGGACGATATTTTGCTGCAAATCAGCGCGATCACTGGTGTCCAGATAGCGATATAATGCATCCAGCAAAGAGCCGAAGGCATGCTGATAATCCTGCTTGCGGAAAGTGCTGTAAAAATACCGCTTCCGGGAGATTTTCTCCCGCAGAGCAGCATCCTGGATGTGGGGTAGCGAGAGGCTTTGCAGCTCCTTCAGGGCGCCGTCAAAATCTTCCATCTGTTCCAGACAGAGGGCTGCCTGGTAGGCCGCCTTTGCCTGATACCGGGGGTTTGCGTAGTTATTCATGATCTGGTGGAAATAGTTGAGTGCTGTGGTGTACATCCCAAAGGATTGGTAGTAAATGGAGCCGATGGCGTAGAGCAGCTCTTCATTGCGGCTATAGGGCTTATTCAACAGTGATTTGTAGAGATCGATAGCGTCTTTTTGCCGTCCCTGCTTTTCTTTGATGGCGCCGCTGAGGAAGGTGCTGATGTAGGTTACGGAGTCCTGAGTAGAGCTTTCGATGATGGCGTCAAGCTGTTGGCGTGCTTCTTCGTAGCGCTCCAGGTGAAATTGTGCGGCGGCGTAGTAGTAGGTAAAGAGGTCTTTGAGGGGGCTTTCTTTGAAGACGACGCGGTAGGTTTCCTGCATAGCCAGCACGTCATCATAGAGTCCCATTTCGATATCGCAGGTGCATTTATCTATGATGTAGCGATCCAGGTTTGCCGAGTTGTTAAATTTGCTGATGAGTTTGGTAAGCTCGATATTGGCTTCCCGATATTTTCCCTGTTGCATGTAATAACCGATGAGTTTGGAGCGGAGTCGTTCTTCAAAGGCTCGGGGAACTTTGTCTTGGAGCCGTATCACCAGTTTATCAACAGCAGCCTGGATGCCTTCTTCATTTTTCAGCAATTCCATCTGAAACTCAAAGGCGCGCCATTGGGCTGGAGCGGTGGGGTAGTTGGAAATGATCGTATCCAGCGTTTTGCGGCCTTCGGCTGGCATGTTGTTGGCAAAACAGGCTTTTGCTTTCCAGAAGAGCACTTCGGGGATGGCTGCATTTTCACTGTAGTTTTTTATGTATTTCCGCGAGGCAATGATCACCTGATTGTAATCGCCGTCAAAATAATAGGCCTGAACGCTGTAAATCAGGGCATCTCCGACGTATTCCGAGAGGGGATATGCTGTGATGAGCTCGGCGAAATGCTCTCCTGCAGCGCGATATTTTTTCTGTTGAAATTGCACCAAGGCAAGAGAGTAAAGGGTTTTATCTTTGAAGGAGCTTACGGGATATCCTTCCCACAGCCGCATGTAGGCATCTTCTGCCCGGGAAAAATCCTTCTGCTTTCGGTAACTTTCACCTATCAAAAAGAGTGCTTGCCGGGCTTCCGGTGATGTGGGTGAAAAGGCGATAACCCGCTCAAATTCGGCCACAGCTTCTTCGTACAATCCATCATTAAAAAGGTCTTGTCCAAAGCGAAAATCCGCTACACAAGGAGCCAGAACTACTATCAAAAACAGGCTTATCATCAATCGTTTCATTTCATACCTCCGCATCTTTGCAATAGGAAAAGAGGGGCTCGGAGTGTCAACGATTTCGTGGGGATGTTGGTAAAATTGCGGGTTTGGCAGGTTTTACATGGATGAAAGAGCTTTAGGGACGGGGGTGTACTTTTTTGCCGGCGATATACACCTGGTTCACCGGAAGTTCATTTGCCCGATAGGTAAGCAGGGAGAGCAGGCTGGATGCAGAGTGCTCTACGCCGTTAGGCAGTGTGCGAAACACCAGATCGGCTTGTTTTCCCACTGCGATGGAACCCAGAGTATCGGCCTGGTGCAGTATTTCTGCACCGGCGAGAGTGGCGCGATAAAACACCTCTTCCAGGCTGAGGGGTGTAAATTCCTGGCGGTAATGTGCCATCTGCATCACATGAGGCATGGCCAAAGTAGTTCCCGCTCCCACATCCGAGGCTAAGGCAAAAGGGATGCCCTGCTTCTCTATGATGCGCCAGGGAAATGCTCCGCTTTTGAGGAAAAAATTGGAATCCGGGCAATGGGTGATAGCGCTGCCAGACTGCGCCAGCAAAGCCAACTCGGCATCCTGCAAATGGATGCAATGACCCAGCAATGTGCGGGGAGTGAGGAGGCCATGGTCGGCATATACGGCTGTGTAACTGGAGCTGGCGGGAAACAGCTCTTTCACCCAGGCGATTTCGTCGGTATTTTCCGAGAGATGGGTTTGGATAAAGGCATCATGGGATGATGCAAAATCGGCGGTTTTCTCCATGAGCACCGATGAGCAGGTGGGGGCAAAGCGGGGTGTGAAAATGTAGTCAAGCAGTGGGCTTTTGTCGTGCCAGCGCCGGTAGAGCTCGATGCTTTCCTCCACGGATTTCAGGGTGTTTTCCCGCAGATAATCCGGGCAATTCTGGTCCATCATGGTTTTGCCAATGAGAGCCCGAACTCCTAAGGATTCAGCGGCTTCGAAGGCTGTATTGCAGGCTACGGCAAAGGGCGCTGTGTAGATCACCGCCGTAGTGGTGCCGGCAGAAACCATATCGGCAAAAAAGCAGGTTGCCACTTGTCTGGCATAGGCCGCATCCCTGGAGCGTCGCTCTTCCTGAAAGATGTGAAGATTGAGCCAGTCCAGCAGATGGGGGCAGTGGCGTCCGCGGACAAAGTGTTGAGACAGGTGCACGTGGGTATCTATGAATCCTGGGAGGCAAAGGGATTGGGTGAGGTCAATATCGTAGTCCCCATTGGTGGAAATACCGGAGATGACATCCTTTTCTATGGTGATTATGGCCTGGGGAATGAAGCGGGTTTCCTGGGCAGAAACCGGGGTGAGGATATTAGTTTTGAGGCGTAACATTCTCGGTTTGCACTGGCCACATCTTAACGGAAACGATTTTATTCATGGTTGTCTGCACCACCAAA